>NZ_JBBBQR010000011.1:0-159254 GCF_037136835.1 Pectobacterium sp. 1950-15
TCGGTCAGCGTGTCTGGCCTGCAACAGCCGGAAACCTTCCCATAGGAAACGTGTTTCTTCCTGCTTCCCGTTTTCGCCCCAGATGACCGTTTTACGGGTGCGTCTGCCCAGTGCGTCATAGCTATAGCGTGCGACAAAATCGCCCTGCGGCCCCCGACCCCGAGCTTCCAGTAGTCGATTATCGGCGTCGTACCGATAAAATTGTTCTGTTCCACCATCACGCCGCTGTGTCAGGTTACCCTGACCGTCATACTGGTTCCAGAGATTGCGCCAGTTCAGCAGACGGTTGTCTGATAACGGGAAAGCAGAAGATGAACGGCTGATGTCCTGTATGTTGTCCGCTGCATCATAGCCGTATGCCCGGTGGTGTACCTGCCAGTGCACGTCAATGCGCTTCAGCAGGCGGCCCTCTGCATCGTAATCGTACTGAACATCGCCTCGCAGGCTGTCGCGGACTGAGGCCAGTTCGCCGGATGCGGTGTAACTTAGGGCTCGCGATAATATCTGCTGTTCGGGCTGGGCGACATCCCAGAGCCCGCTGCGCTGTGAGGTCAGGCGGCCTAAACTGTCATACTCTCGCCGCTGTTCGCGTCGTCCCTGAGTGCGGGTGATTTCCCGGTGTAAGCGGTCACGGGTAAACTCGCTGACCACTTGATGATTGAATTTTACTACGCTGACGTGGCCTGAACCGTAGCGCAGCCAGCGCAGCGCGTCACCATCCGGCAGAGACAGGGTACTTACATTCCCCAGTTCGTCCCGCGTATAGCAAATGTCTCCCTCACTGCCGTGCTCTCCCGACAGATAGCCTGCGGCATCATAGGTCAATCTGACCTCATCGGCGGTGAGTCCCAACGCGAGGCCTTCCTCGGTAGGCTCACGTTTTAGCGAAACCAGCCGCCCTCTGTCACTGTGCTGGTAATGAAACTCGGCGTGTGCATGTGCTCGGCGCACCAATTGCCCAGCGGCATCATGCTGATAAACGTGCGCGATGGCGGCATCATTCGCCGCATTTCCGCGCTGTGAGCGCTGACATAAGTGGCCTGCGTCGTCGTAGCGGAATGTTAGCTCGACGCCATCTACGCGCCGTTCTTTAACCAGTCGGCCGACGGCATCATAGCCAAATTGGTATTCTGCACCGTTGCCATTATCTAATCGCAACAACAGCCCGCGCGTATCATAGTGCCAGTGCTTTGTCCGGCGGAGGCGGTCTGTCACACTGACGGGCTGGCCTAATGCGTTATACTGCCAGCGTACTTCGTTGTTCTGTGCATCACGCCATGCCTGTAACTGACCACGGGCATTCCAGCGCAGCGTTTCCCGGCGACCATCCGGGTAGATAACGCCAGTCAGTTGTCCACAGGCATCCCACTCCCGGCGGGTGGTGTGGCCTTCCGCATCGACAGAAGCCAGCAGTTGTCCGTAATGGTCATACTCGAAGGTGCTGCATTGTCCTGAACAGTCGGTACGGGCCGTCAGCAGCCCTTGGTTATTCCAGACCAGCCTCACGGTGCCGCCCAGAGCGTCGATCACGCTGTCCGGTAAGTTCTCCTGTGTATTGGGATAGTGATAACGTGTTGGGTTACCCAGTGCATCGACCTCCTCAACCAATCGGTTGAGGTCGTCATACTGCATTTGCTCCTGGCTGCCGTCGGCATACGTCACCAGCGCAATGTTATCCGTCAGCCGATACCACTGGTAGTGTGTTTCCCGACCTAACGGGTCAATTTCACTGAGTAAACGCCCATAGCTGTCCCATATGGTTTTGCGACTTGCCCCGCCGGGAAGGATGACTTCACACAGCTCGCCGTCGGTATAATTCAGGTTGGTTTCGCGACCGTCGTAATCGGTAAAGCGAACGACGTGGTCATCACTGTCAAGCTCCCACCGTGCAACGAGGCCGTCCTCCCGGCGAGCGCTTCTCCGCTGTCCGGCAAAGTCGTACTCCAGCGTGAGTTGTTCACCCGCGCTATTCCGGTATGCCACTACGCGAGGTAAATCGGCAATCTCCTGCCACTGATATTCGCTGAGCAGGCCGTTGGCATCTTCATGACTGGCCATCAGCCCGTCATCTTGCCAGGTAAAACGACGGCGCACGCTACCGCCCTGCCCGGTGACGGTGACAAGCTGCCTTTGCGTATTGTAGGTATAGTGCACAAGACAGGTCGATTCATCCAGCCAGACGCTTTCCAGCCGTCCCTCAAGATATCGGCATGTGATGTGCCGCCCGGCGCAGTCAGTGAGTGCGCTAAGCGTGTCGTCGTCGTTCCAGAAAAGGAGCATGTCATTGCCACATGGTTCGGCAACGCGCGTCAGCACCGCTTTTCCCTGCGGAGACAACGCCGTGTAATACCATGTTTCCCCATCTGGGCCATAAACCGACCAGCTCTCATCCTGATGGTGCTCCAGCCAGCGTTTTTCTGGCGGACAGTAGGTTCGCTGGCCGATGGGAACGAAAGGGAAGGAAATCAGATCGCCTGACGGCGCACGCCAGACCAGACCGTCCTGATAGCGCGTTAGCGTCGTTTCCCAGAACAGGCTCCATCCTTTTCCCAATACACTATCGCCGGGGTTACCGCTACGCCAGTAACGTTGCCAATACACGGATAAGCGAGAGGGGAGGACAAAATCCAGCTCATCTTCATCTGACAGAAATTTTTGACCACTTACGATGTCTATCGGGCGGGCGATAATGCCCCCAGCCGCGACGCTTGTCATGAGCACGCCAAAACGGCAGGCAATGCGTTGGATCTTATTGATACCGGGGATTTTCTGTAAAAGTTGGCCCAGTTTTCCGAGCTTGCTTGCTGCGCCGCCAACGCCACCAATTAATCCGGCGAAAAGCAGTGTTAAATCAGAGACTTTATAGAGCCACTCGGGAACTTCCGGTTTGATAGGTAATGTGGATTTGGCTTTACCACCGATGAAAACATTGGAAGAACCTTCCGTGATAGTGGCGCCGCAGTTCACTTTATCGCCAAGGCGGGATGCTGGCTGGCTGTTGATGTATACTGTTTCTGAGCCCTGCGCCACCTGCATGGACGGTCCGTCTTTGCTACAGCTGGCGACACTCAGAGTGGCAAGGGCGGCCTTCATACCGTTGATGAACACATTGCGTGAACCCGTATCAATGGTTCCGGCCTTCGACATGCTGCTGGCACCTGCCTCGGCAATGCTATCACGGGCTTTTTCTGCCAGCACGCCAGTTGCCCAACCCACAGCAAAACTGAGGCCAATCAATAATACGCCAACGCCCAGGCAAGAGGAGGCGAGACCCGCAACAAATAAGGCACCGGCAGCAATGCCACCGACTGCGGCAATCAGACCACCGACGATGGTGCCCGCAATCATGCCTGCTAACGCACCCGAATGCCCGATCCCATCACCAACGCGCGCGGCTTCAAACATAACAATATTCCTTATCGTTATTGGTTAAACGTAAAGCTCCCGAGCAGGGCGTTGAACCGAGACTCATCAGCAGCAGACGGTGCGGCGGTTTTCGATAAGGTGAAAACCAGAATCTGTACGCTATCTAATGCGAATACCGCCTGCTGCTGCCAAATACGTTGACCATCACGCATATAACTTGCCTGAAGGCTTTCACCTTCCAGAACGTGATTGCCCAACCAAATCGCTTCACGGGTCTTTGTTTTCCAGCCTTTAAAATGCTGAGTCATCAGATCCAACTGTCTATCGATGTAGCCGCTCAATACCTCTCCGTCGTTCAGTACATCACGTGAAACCGTAAAAGCGGGTTCGCCTTCCTGACTGGGCGTAAACGCATTCACTGTGCGATCGCGGTAGCCGTCGGGCAACGTGATGCGGCCTTCGGTGAAGATGCAGTGGGAAGAAGATGTCGTCGTCACGATAAAATGTCTCGAATAATGGTGTCGTTGTAAGCTCTAGCCACCACACCTGTAGCATGGTGACTCATTCTCAGATTATTTATTTAAATCAATACGTTCACTGCCAATTACGTTGACCTTCACGCCTTTGATGTCGATATTGCCATTCTGATAAATGGTCAGCGATCCTGCGCCCGTCGTCAGTTCGATATTGCCGCCAGTCGAGGTGATGGTGATATTTCCCGTTACCGTCAGCTTGTCGTTCATCGTGACCTCGGTTTCTCGACCTGCTCCGATGATGACTTTCTGGGCACCCTGAATCTCCGTTCCCTGATTCTCGACGACGTTAAGAATTTGATGGCGGCCTATGACACTGATCTGATCCCGTCCGACGTTCTCTGCATGGTCGACGCCTACACCCGTACTGCGGTTATTCAGCACCACGGTGTTCATGTCTTTCTGGGCATGGATAAATACTTCTTCCTGCCCAGCCTGATCCTCAAAGCGCAGTTCGTTGAACCCGGCGCCTTTGTGGGTGGTGGTGCGCAGGGTCGTGCGTGTCTTGTTCGCGGGTAGCGGGTAGGGTGAGGGGTTGGTGGCGTGGAAGGTTCTGCCCGTCACGATGGGCTGGTCCGGGTCGCCTTCGAGGAAACTCACAATGACTTCATGACCGATGCGCGGAATAGCGATCAGGCCGTACTGGCCACCGGCCCAACCCTGGCTGACGCGTACCCAGCAGGAGCTCTGGTCATCGTTTGCGCCGTAGCGGTCCCACGGGAATTGCAGTTTCACCCGGCCGTACTGGTCGCAGTAAATTTCTTCACCCGCCGGGCCGACGACGGTGGCGATCTGCGGGCCGTCTACCATTGGTTTGTAGGGCAGGTCGGCGCGCCAGGTCGTGCTGGCTTTCACCACTTCAAAGCTGTTGCTGTAGGTGGTCGGTTCGCCGCCGCTTTCCTCTTCCAGCGCCTGCGGCTGTTGCCCGCTGTGGGTGATGGCGACCAACTGCCAGCCGATATTGAGTGCCAGATTGGGGTGTTCGGTTAAGGTAAAACTGCTGCCCGGCATCAGTTCAGCCGCATTGGACTCGCCCGAGCCAGTCATCGCCCCTGCTCGCAGTGCATCCAGCCGATAGCCGGTAAAGGCTTTACCGCTCGGATCTTGTTTAAAACGACCGGGGTAGTCGAAGTGTTGGTAACTTTCGCGCTGGTGTTCCAGTTCTCCGCTGATCTTCTGGTGCAACAGGCCATAGGCTGGGGTTTTGAAGCTGTAGTCTTTGAGTGCGACTTCTGCGGTGCTCACCGCCTCGGCATAGCGGAAACGACGCACGTATGCGCCTTCACTCAGCCCCTGTGTTGCCAGGTTGAAAAACAGCTCAGGGCCTTTTGCCAACGCGCCTGCATCGTCGGCAAAGATAACGCGGTGTTTGCCTTCCTCAAACTCATGGAAGAAGAACAGGCCTTCTTCGGCAGCCAGTCGGGCAATAAAAGCTAAATCGCTTTCGCGGTACTGCACGCAATATTCCCGCGCTGCGTGCTCGTTGCGCAGCGCAAAGGCGTAGTCGGTGATGCCCGCTTCTTCCAGCAGGGCGCCGATAATTGCCTCAGGCTTCTGCGCCTGAAAGATACGAGCATTGGTACGTAGCCCCAAACGCCACAGGGCCGGACGGACTTCTGCCTGATAGCGTGTGCGGCGAAAGCCGGTATCGCCTTGCGCAAACGCGCTGACAATACCGCTCACGCGTCTTTGGAGTTCACCTTCGTACCACACCAGGAGTTCGCAAGGTTGGTCGAGAACCGCACCAAAATCGATCCCCGGTAAGGGGCTGGCCAGATTCAGCGACAGGGCAAACGGCTGGTTGAGCGCCTCGCTGAGCTGAAAATCCACCACGGCAAAGGTCGATGCAGGCAATGCGCCGACCTTAACGGTGAACTGTAATCCTGTACTGTTTGCCATCCGTCCTCCTGATGCTGTCATCCACACTCAGGCATGGCGTGGGCCATGGCTCAATGCAGAAAACCCGGGCAAGCCCGGGTTAAATAGGAATTACGCTTCGACCGGCGCACGCCAGTCATCAGAACCGGACGTACCGGCAACCGTGTGCTCCCAGTCGATTTTGCGGTAGGCCAGTGACACTTCGATCAGCTGGGTGTAGTCCAGTTTTGATGGATCCTGGCAGTGTGGCATCTGGCAGTTGATGTCCACGATGGTGGAATCGGTCAGCACGGTAGAGAAGAAGTGCTCCTGCTTACCTTCAACTGATGTGCGATACCACTTCAGGGTGACGGTTGGCAGCATTTCACCGGACGCCAGGGCGTTGTACATCAGCGGAACCGCTTTGTTCAGTGCGACGGTGAATTTGAACGGCTTGTGTACGCGCTGGCCGGATGGCTGACCAGACTGCGGGTCGGTTGGGACGGTGACGATGTGTTTGAATTCCTGTACCAGCATTTCGTCTTCGTGGCCTTCCACATAGATGTTGCCGACAGAATCAGATGTGAAAGCACCCGCGGTGATGTTGCCCTGTGTTTTACCTTCGATGCTGATATAGCATGGAGTTGGCATAGTCTTGCTCCTTGTTATTGAACGGAATGAGTAACTTCACCGTTCACATAGCAATCCATGTGCCAAATTTTATGTAATTGTTTTGTAATGGAAATTACTTAATTCAAATTTTACCTAAGCGAAATTTGAGCAAAAAATTGCGCAGACTTCGCGAATCGTTTGCAGGCATTGCGCAAAAAGTGATTTCCACCAGAAAGTGAGCAATAAGTTGCGCAGAATGCGCATTTATTCTAAAAGTTTTTGTTAGGTTTGAGAGACTGCCGTCTTTTTGGAATGAATCAGCGATTGATTGGGGAATGAACCAAAGTTATTACCGATTAAAAGGGAAAAATAACCCCAATGATTAATCGTTAGCCGACTGATGTTGTGGGGATGAAAGGGGGCAGAAAACAGGTGAATAAAGATAAAGAAAGCGGACGGCAAAATAACAACGGTGGGGCTGGTTTGCCCGCATCCCACCGTATTTCGTTTCACGACGCGTCTATTGTGGCGGTGAATTAGCCTTCCTGCATCGCCTTTTCAACTTCTTCCGCCAGAATCGCAATACCCTGTTCGATTTTCTCCGGCTCCGGCACATAGTTCATGCGCATACATTGATGAGCGTGCGGCCAGTCCTGATCCAGACCGGGGAAGAAATAGTGTCCCGGCACCATGAGGACGCCGCGTTTTTTCAGGCGCTGGTACAGGATTTCCGTCGTGATAGGCAGATCCTTAAACCACAGCCACAGGAAGATTGCGCCTTCCGGTTTATGAATCAGGCACTGCTCAGGCGACAGGTAACGACGAATAATCGCGATAGTTTCCGTCACGCGCTGTTGGTAGAACGGGCGCACGACGTCGTTAGATAAGCGCAGCAGATCGCCACGCTGAATCATCTCGTGCGCCAGCGCCGGGCCGACCGCCCCCGGAGACAGACTAATGATGCCGTTCATGTTGCCGATCGCGGAAATCACCTTTTCATCCGCGATTACGATACCGCAGCGTGAGCCGGGCAGACCGAGCTTGGACAGGCTCATACACAGGATGATATTCGGGTTCCACAGCGGCGTCGCGTCAGTGAAGATAATGCCGGGGAACGGTACGCCATAGGCGTTATCAATCAGCAAGGGAACCTTGTGCTGCTGCGCCAGAATATCCAGACGCATCAGCTCGTCGTCGGTCAGCACGTTACCGGTCGGATTGGTTGGGCGGGATACGCAGACCAGCCCGATATCATCAGTAATCGACAGGTGATCGAAATCGACGTGATATTTAAATTGCCCTTCGGGCAGCAGTTCGATCTGCGGACGAACGGAGACGAACATGTTGTCGTCCAGCCCGGAATCCGAATAGCCGATATATTCCGGTGCCAGCGGGAACAGCACCTTTTTCAGGCTGCCATCGCTGTGGCGACCTGCAAACAGGTTAAATAAGTAGAAAAACGCACTCTGGCTGCCATTTGTCAGCGCAATATTCTGTGGTCCAATCTGCCAGCCTAATTCATTACTCAGGAGTTCGGCCAGCGCTTTAAGCAACGTATCCTTACCTTGCGGACCGTCGTAGTTGCATAGCGCTTCCGTTAATTTCCCTTGCTCCAGCATCTCCTGACACAGTTGCTGGAAGTAGCGGTCCATCTCTGGAATGTGTGCCGGATTGCCGCCCCCCAGCATGATTGCGCCTGGCGTACGCAGCCCTTCGTTCAGGTCGTCCATTAATTGGGTGATGCCAGCGTGGCGCGTGAATTTCTTGCCGAAAAGAGAAAAGTTCATAGTTTATTTATCAGTGATCGTACACAGGTTAGCGGCAACCATAGCGCTTGCGCCAATAGGGTGCAATGTGGTCAAAAAACAATCTGATAATTTTTTGTCTCGCCAAATATTTAAAATTCAGCATGAATGTCTGAAATTCATGCCGACGAGAAAAGGATTTTAGACCGCGTGCTTTATGTTGCTGAAACGATGTCAGCTTTTACCGATCAATATCTCAATAATTCTGCAAATATAGATACCATTCATGGTGAATTAGTGATGCTAATTGGATAAATAACGCGACAATGCCGAATTTTTCCATCTGGTGATAGTTATCACATTCTGACCATCAGCTGATTTGTAGTCTTTAGCTCGCATTAGCTAAAACAATTCAGCAAAAAGGGATGGTTAACATGAAAAAATTACTGGCTATAGGCATCACACTGGCGCTGACATCATGGCAACTATCGGCGCAGACATTTGTGCTGACAGATGCTGAAGGCAGTGTAGAAAAGGGAAACTGGCAAATTGGCAGTGATGCCCTGAAGATCAAAAATCAGCATTTCAGCATTGAGCAAAAAGTCCTGCACGGCGGACGTCAGGAAGGCAGTAAAGTGATTACGATTACCAGTCAGGACGGGCTGAAAATTGCCCTCAGTCCGACGCGGGGGATGAACTTACTGCATGTGACGGGCAAAAACATCCGTTTGGGGTGGGATTCGCCGGTTGATGAGGTCGTAAACCCGAACACCATCAATCTGGAAAGCCGTAACGGGCTGGGCTGGCTGGAAGGTTTCAATGAGATGATGGTGCGCTGCGGCTTCGAATGGACGGGGCACCCGGTCGTCAGCGAGGGCATGATCTACACCCTGCATGGCCGCGCAGGCAACACACCGGCTTCTAAAGTGGTCGTGGAAGTCAGCGATAAAGCCCCGCATACCATTACGGTGCGGGGCCTGCTGAAAGAAAACAGCTTCAAGAAGTCGAATCTGGAAACCTGGACCGAGCTGCGCTACGTTCCCGGCAGCGAGTCGTTTACCGTGCATGATGTGTTGACCAACAAAGCCGACTACCCGCGCGACTATCAGATTATCTACCACAGCAATTTTGGCACGCCGATTCTGGAAGAAGGCGCGCGTTTCATCGCGCCGGTGAAAGAGATTTCTCCGTTTAATGACCATGCTAAAGCGGGTTTGTCCACCTGGCAAACCTATAAAGGGCCGACAAAAGATTTTGATGAAATGGTGTTCAACATTACGCCGTATACGGATGCACAGGGCAAAACGCTGGCGGCGCTGGTGAACAAGGCGGGAAATAAGGGCGTATCGATTGCCTTTGATACCCATCAACTGCCGCTGCTGACGCTGTGGAAAAACACGGACACGGAAAAACAGGGCTACGTCACAGGGATCGAACCCGGTACTAACTACGCCTACCCGGTTACGATTGAACGTGAGCAAGGGCGGGTCAAAAAGCTTCAGCCTGGTCAGAGCACGACGTTTGAGCTGACATATAGCCTGCTGAGTAGCGCAGAGGCGGTACAGAAAACGGAGCAGAAAGTAAAAGCCATTCAGGGTGATAACAAAACCACGCTGACAGAAAAACCGATCGCCATCGAGTAAACGCTCTCTAGACCGACCACTGATTCAGGTGGTCGGCTATTCCACGTCATGATTACGCTTAGTCATTGTCACGTAACGTCATAATTATCTTTTCTTATCCGTTTTTTCATTTTACGCGTACCTTGAGGAAGGTATTTGTTACGTATTTGATCAGGGGATGAGAATGTCGGTGAGAGATGCGCTGCTTGCGCTTTGTGTCGTGGTGTTATGGGGTGTGAATTTTGTGGTGATTAAGGTCGGTCTGAATGACATGCCGCCCTTTTTGCTGGCAGGGCTACGTTTCTCTTTGGTGGCGCTACCGGCTATTTTCTTTGTTCCATTCCCGCGTATTCCCCTGAAATGGCTGATTGCCTATGGCATGACCATCAGCTTCGGTCAGTTTGGCTTTCTGTTTCTCGCTATCAAGCTGGGCATGCCCGCAGGGATTGCCTCGCTGGTACTACAGGCTCAGGCCTTTTTTACGCTGCTGGTTGGCGCGGTCTTGCTGTCGGAAAAGCTGCGCTGGAATCACGTTGTTGGGATTCTGGTGGCGGCGATAGGGATGGTGGTGCTGGCAGAAGGGCGCACGGCGCTGCAAATGTCCTCCGGTATGACCACCACCACGCTGCTGCTGACGCTGGCGGCGGCGCTGTCATGGGCGGTAGGTAACATCGTCAATAAAGTTATCATGAGCAAAAACAGTGATGTAAGAATCATGTCGCTGGTGGTGTGGGGTGCACTGGTGCCTGTCGTGCCGTTTTTCATCAGTTCCTGGCTGTTTGAAGGCAGGGACGCGATTGTCCACAGTTTAACGACGATCCAACTGCCGACGATCTTGTCGTTAGCGTATCTGGCGTTTGCGGCTACCATCATCGGCTACGGGATTTGGGGAAGCCTGCTGGCGCGCTATGAGACCTGGCGTGTGGCGCCCTTATCGCTGTTGGTGCCGGTGGTTGGGCTGGTCAGCGCGGCCGTTTTTCTTGGTGAATCGCTCTCGCTGCTGCAAATCATGGGCGCAATACTGATTATGGTCGGCCTGTTGGTGAATGTGTTTGGCGCACGGTTACGTTCATGGCTACCTGTGCGGCAGTCATAAACCGTATGTCCCATTATGGGGCGTATTTATCGTGCAGCGTCGCAAAGATAAGCGGCTATTTTCGCAATTTCTCATGCCTTTCCTACGCTTCTTACTGCTGCTGATGAATCCGTTAAGCTGCGGTCGTTTATTGGCGCGGGCTTTGCAGGTTAGCTTTGCACGAGGGTAGACATAAAAGCAGTGAGTGAAATCAACGGGATAAAGGGGCCTTCATGAAAACAAAAAACACAACATCGGGAAAATGGTTGCTGTCGCTGGGCGTGGCGACGCTGCTGGTGAGTGGAGCGGTGCAGGCGGCGTCAGCCCCTGCGGTGGAAGCGAAAAACGGTATGGTGGTTAGTTCACAGTATCTGGCTTCGCAGATTGGCGTCGATATCATGAAGATGGGCGGTAACGCGATTGATGCCGCGGTGGCTGTGGGCTATGCGCAGGCGGTGGTTAATCCCTGCTGTGGCAACATCGGCGGTGGCGGGTTTATGACGCTGCATCTGGCCGATGGAAAAGACACCTTTATCAACTTCCGTGAAACGGCACCGGCGGCGGCCAGCGCCAACATGTACCTGAACGCGGATGGGAGTGTGAAAAAGGATGCGAGCCTATATGGCTATCTGGCCGCTGGTGTGCCGGGTACGGTGCTGGGGCTGGATACCGCGCTACAAAAATACGGCAAATTGACGCGCGAGCAGGTGATGGCACCGGCGATTAAACTGGCGCGTGAAGGTTTTGAACTTACGCGGGCAGATACCGATATTTTGGATACTACGGTAAAACGCTTCAAAGCCGATCCTGAAGCGGCGCGCATTTTCCTGCGTCCCGACGGTAGCCCGTTGCAGCCCGGCGATAAGCTGGTGCAAACCGATCTGGCGAATACGCTGGCGGCGATTGCCGCGAAAGGGCCGGATGCCTTCTACAAGGGGGAGATTCCACAGGCTGTGGAGAAGGCGGCAAAGCAGGGCGGCGGCATTTTGACGGCGGCTGATTTTGCCGATTACCGTATTACCGAAACGGCACCGGTAACCTGCAACTATCGTGGCTATCAGTTTGTCTCTTCGCCGCCGCCCAGCTCCGGTGGCGTCACGATGTGTGAAATCCTCAATATTGTCGAAGGCTACGACATGAAATCGACGGGCTTTAATTCTGCCGCCACCGTTCATGTGTTGACGGAAGCGATGCGTCACGCTTACATGGATCGCAACACGTACCTTGGCGATCCGGCGTTTGTCAGCAACCCTGTCGAGCGTTTGTTGAGTAAGGATTATGCTGCCGAAATCCGCAAACAAATCGAGCCGGAGAACGCGACGCCGTCCAAAAACGTGCAGCCGGGGGTGGGTCCGCACGAGCGACCGGAAACCACGCACTACTCCATCGTGGATAATCAGGGCAATGCGGTGTCCACCACGTATACCGTGAACGGGCGTTTTGGTTCGGTGGTGATTGCGCCGGGAACAGGTTTCTTCCTCAATAACGAAATGGATGACTTTACCGTGAAAGTTGGCGAGAAAAACCTGTATGGGTTGGTGCAAGGAGAGCGTAATTCGATCGCCCCCGGTAAGCGCCCACTTTCGTCCATGAGCCCGTCATTGGTGACGAAAGACGGCAAAGTCTTCATGGTGCTCGGTTCGCCCGGTGGTTCGCGCATTATCACCATCACGCTGCAAACGGCACTGAATATCATCGACCACGGCATGGCGCCGCAGGAAGCGGTGGACGCCCCGCGCATCCATCATCAGTGGCTGCCGGACGAGGTGTATTATGAACTGCGCGGGTTGTCTGCCGATACGCTGAACCTGCTGAAGCAGCGCGGCTACAAGATGGTGGAACAAACGCCTTGGGGCGCAGCGGAGCTGATTCTGGTCGGCTTACCGGGTGCGGCGGGTGTGACACCTGCGGATTCGGGCAATGACTCGGCGGTATCCGGCAAAGTACGCGAAGGTTACCTGTACGGTGCCAATGATATCCGCCGCCCGGCAGGGGCAGCGATAGGGTATTGATTTTACTTTCCTATAAGTTAGCAGCCCGAAAGGGCTGCTCTGTCTGCGTTATTCTGATTTTTTATCAACTAATCCTAATAAAGACATATCATAGAGAAGGTCTGATTTTTCTTCCTCGGTGATCTCCTCTAATAGCTGTTCAATAGGATGTTCAACGAGAATTTTTTCTATCATATCTCTATGGTATTTTTCGGCTATCTCTGGACCTCTTCCTGCAATCATAATTAAAGACAAGACCTCAAGCATTAGATTTTCAATGGGGAAATCATAAGCTCCCTCTGATTGTTCATAGGCGTAACCACCTTCCGATTCATTTTCAATCCATACATTTCCAGTCATATTGTAAGAGTGAATTTTGTGTCTACAATATATGTAATAACACTCTAAAAAGCTTTCCCTAATCTCATTATAGCTAATACGTTCTTCGTTCACTTTCTTCCTCCTGGCTTCAATATAATTCCATTGTTATCCAATACATTTATTTCTATATTAGGATATTTTTGCTTAAATTGGTCAATGACACCTAGACAACTTTCACAGGCTGCCCGTTCTGTGAATATGGTTACACTGCCTTTTGCTGAGATATTGCTTCCTAATCTATCGGCTAAATTATCTAGGATTTTGTATTCTGAATCAGTATTTCTCGATATCTTTGTGCCCTCACTGTTCTCTATCACCTGATAGGTGAAATTCTGTTTTCCTGAGCCGACAAAACCCTGCTCAGCTTTGTCTATACGGCTATGCCCTGCTAAGGTTTTCGGCATCCCTAGTATATTAATTTCTGCGATAGCTACATTTCCACTAGTTCTAGGATTGCGAGGTAATGTTGCTCTCAAATCTATAATCTGCTGCTTAAAGCCAGCCGATTGCTGTATGGTTTTCTCATTAACCAGATAACTTTTCCAGCCTGCGGTTGGCGTCACGAGGCTTTTTGACAGGTACTGATTACCGACGCCTGCTTTCCCGATGCCCGCGAATGTACTCGCTATCGAAATACCAAAACCTAAAGTTTCTACTGTGTCCTTGGACCAGCCCGTAATCTGACTAAAATTTTCAATCCATTGGTTTCTGGCAAACATCTGACCATCAGAAATGCTGTCGCCTGTAGTATAGGTAAACAGCTGTTCCATGTCATAGCCCACATAAAGCGGGTAATTGCTAGTACGTTGCCGATCTTTCTGTACCCAATAATTGGCGAGTATTCCATCTTCTTCGCGTGTTGCTGGGTACATTGCCATTAACATTTCATATTGCTGGCGTTCGGCAGAATCTAATGATTCCTGTGCCACACAGTTAACTTTGCGGCAGGATGCTGCCAACAGGCGCAATTCCTTTTCATTATCACCTTTGGCAAGCTCTTTGATGGCCTGCATTTCATCAAGGTGTAATTGCCGATTAAAGCGTTCAACGATTTCAGCGGCGCTAGCGCCGCTATTTACACCACTGGCTTTGCCTGTGGCAACGGCACCCATAACTGCGCCTGCAAAACGGCTGATTTGAGCCTGTTTTTCTTGCCATCCTTCTGATTTTACAAGATTATCGTTAATGATTATGCCAGCCAGCTCTGCCGCTAATGCACCAGCCGCAGCGCCTTTGACGTTACCACCACTGATTTCAGCAGCGATACCTGCGACAACAGCATGGCTGAGGGCTTTGCCCGGTACGTCAAGGACTGTACCGTTATCCCCAATAAACTTAGCCCCTTCCGCATTGATCTGACTGCCGATATTACTCAAGAGCGCGGTGGTGAAATTATCTTTGAAGCTACCGCCGTTAATCGCAGTACCGATGCTGGAACTGATCACTGACTGTCCAGCGACACGCTGCGCGACCTTGCTCCAGTCACCGTTGCTGAGCATGGGCAGTTTGGCCTTGGCAGGATCGATGACGGTTGTGCCGTTAGCAGCCTTGCTAAATTGCATAACTTCATCGAAGCCTGCTAATGCACCGCCGATCACCATTGAGGTAACCAGAGATTTAACAGAATCGCTGTTGCTCATGGCCTGGATCGTTTTAGACAGGTTGCCTTTGTTATCAACCAGTGCGACTGCCGCCTGTGAAGTTAATGCCGTCATGCCTGAGTAAACGGCACCAGACATCACGGTAGCAGTCATCCCTGACGCGGTATTGGCTGCTGTTGTCGCGACCATTCCCGCCAATCCAGATCCTGCGGTAACTGCCGCAACTGCGATAGCAATTACGGCACCCACCACTGGATTCAAACTTTGGGTAGTATGATTCCAATTAGTGTAGGCATCTTGCACCGCGTTCCATTGCACATCTTTACGGGTATTCAACCCTTTTAGCCATGTTGCCCCTGAAGTATTGCTGAGAGTCAGCAACGCATTTTGCAGCGATTGAGCATTGCGTGTTTTTACGTCAGCAGAAATTCCTGTCGCTGCATCAACGGTAAATTGTCCACCGGCATGGATTGATGGTAATAGCCATGTATCTTTGGTGTATCCCCTATCGGAGTTTTTAATGAAGAAGCCTTTCGAGGTGGTGATAGTCTGCTCAAACGTGGTGTTTTTTACCGCCTTAAAGATGACCTTCCCTTGTGTGCTGATGAGTTTAGCGTTCCTGCCAGCTTCTATTTTGCTGGCTTCATAGATGCTGTCATCACGGCTCAGCAGGTTGATGTCACTTCCAGCGGTAAACTCAGCCACCTTATTACTGACATTGTGATAGGTCTGTTTACCCTTTTTCTTTTTTCCATACCATGTACGGCTACTGGATTCTTTTTCATAGTGGTTGGTTTCTTCCATGGCTTGTGCGTACAGGAATCCACCTTTAGCGGCTACATCCATTGCACCTTTTGCAAGTAAACTCGTGGCCTGAAATAAGATGCTGTTATTGGATAGAAGTGTTAGAACACCGCCGCTGTTTAATACGACATTTCTTTGTGTGGTCGTTTCATTAAACTCGTTGTCACCCTCCCGCACTGAATAATATCGCAGGGCGTTGAACTCCATTTTCCCATTAGAGCTTAACGTCATGTCCCCTATTGAGGATAATGCGCTGCCGGAGGCAATAAGATCGCCATTTGTAGCAAGTGTGAGATTTCTTCGCGCATCAATCTGAGTAATAACATGGCGGTCGTCTCTATTATCTTCATCCGGTTCGACAATCGCAGAATATGCCGTTGAGAGTAATGAAATCGTGTTGCCTGCGAGGAGAGTAATGTTGTTGGCAGATAAATTTGCTGATTTAACAGTAATTGTATTTCCTGCATTGATCAGTAAATCCCCACCCGTATTAAGTCGGCTTGATAATGAAGGTGTGCGTGTAGACGGTAAAAATTCGCTGTAGATGTTACCTACGGTTTTAGCATCAATGGTTATCATTCCATTGGCAATTAAATCAATGCCTTTTACGGCAGTAAGAGATACGCCTGATAAGGTAAGATTACCTTTTGCCTTGGCAAGAATATTACTATTTGAGAATAAATCATTTAGTTTGAAAAATGCATTTTCAAATATTTTTTGATTATTCTGCTGTGTGGTTTCTATTCTTCTTTGGTGGGTGGCGAGATCATAAATAGAATTAGTGATACTAATGTCTTTCCCTGCAATAAACTCTGTGCTTTTGTTATTGCTAAAATTAATTCCTGATAGGCTTATATTTCCTCCTGCATTTAGAGAGAGAGTCTCCTCTGCCTGGAGTGAAGCATATTGGCGATTTCCGGAATCACTAAATAGAGTTGATGAATCAGTTTCGTATACGATATCACTTTCACGGCTGGTGATGTTTATGTTTCTTGCTCTTAATGATGAAGTTCTCGATAATAGAGATACTCCTGAATTAATGTTTATATCATTTTTTTGTGATAGAATGTGAGAGTTTTTAATATTTGTCAAACTTTGTGATATCAAGTTTGTGTCGCTATAAGATTCTATTGTACCATTAATATTCATCGAACCAGCTTGTAATAATACACTCCTCCCTTTAATGTTTATTTTTTCCAATGGTGTAAATATTGATGATGCTTGCGATGTTGGTTCTTTAGTTCTGAATATATCAATAACCTGTTTAAAATCTGCAACCACATTCTCAGTTGCATGTACCTTTGCCGATAACAGTTGTTCACCTTTAAAGGCACTCTCTTTATCTTTGACCTTATAGTAAGCAAGGATTAGTGGCATGCCATCATCGAGGAAAGTTGTGCTGGCGGATTGTGATGTATTTGAGCGTCTAACCGCTTGCTCCTGTGCTGTTTCCGAACGAAAATTCGTTGTATGCTCAGTTTGCTTGAACAAGGGGGAAATATTTAAAAATGTTTGCCCAGTCAGAAATATATTACCAAAGGATCTTAAACTACTGGCATTATTTTCTAGTTGAGTCGCATTAATATAGAGATTTTTTTCGCCATGAATTTCAGCTTCGGGCGTTAGGGTAGTAAATTCTCCCTCAACTTCTTTTTTAGCAATAGATGGGATATATGCTTTCGCATCGGAAATTGAGCGAATTGGCAATTCATTACCAACATTAAGGTTGGCGTAAGTTAAATCCTTCTTCTCTTTTACAACGATCTGATCTCTGACATTGTTAAGCGATCTCGTCCTAATCACCAAATCCCCGGTATTGGTTTTAATCGTCCCCGAACGGTTTTCTACCTTAACGCCTTTATTTCCCGTCGCGTCTTTTTGGATCCACAGGTTGTTGTTGGCCTGAATGGTGGCCTGTGTGTTGGTCAGGTTATCGTTGAACAGGCGCATATCCTGGCCCGCGACGATATTTCCTTGGTTATTCAATGTGGTACTGGCAAGCGTGATATCGCGGTCACTTTTTACCGCATTGCCAGCAGCAATATCGACCTGCTGTGCAGTCAGATTAAGATCGGTTTTCGCGTGTACATTACCGAGCTGGATTTTACCTTTGCTGTCCAGCGTAATGCCTTGCTGAGAGCTGGTCAGGTTAGCGACATTAGCGCCGACGCCATCCTCGGTTGCCACGAGTCGGATGCGTTCAGCATACATGCCGCCGAGCGCTTTGGTATCGACTGCCAGCAGTGGTTTTGCACCTTCTCCGGCGATAGGAGCGATCGTGCCAGTTTTGAAATCGACCCGATTGCTGCCTTGAGTCAGCGTCAGGTTTTTCGCATTGATTTTGCCGTTCAGTTCGGTTGCCCGGCTGAGGATATCGACATAATCCGTTGCTGAACCGTCCAGGCCTTTGCCACCAATGGTGATGCTGCCTTTTTTCACTTCCAACGCTTCAAGTGCGCCTTGCTGATCCAGCACCGGTTTACCCGTCGTCAGCGTGGCTGAAGGTGTGTTGATGAACCCACATCCATCACAGGTAATGCCATTCGGGTTGGCAATCAATACGTTGGCTTTATTCCCGAAGACTTCGATCTTCCCTTGCAGGTCTGAGCGGGTGGAGCCCGTTACCTCGTTGATAATCAGATCGGCCGCTTTGCCATTGAGGTTGGCGTTAGCATTTAGCTGCCCAGCCAACTGCGATTGCCCCGCGGCAATGCTGTTGTTTAGCACGGCACCGGGTGTCCCGACGCTGAAATCTTGATAGGTATTGTGAGAAACGCCCGCTGCGTTCGGCGTGGCGATATTGATGACCGGAACAGCACCCGCGTTGTTGACCTGCGTGCGTGGGCCGTCTGGTGTGAGTGCAGCGAACGCGGGGTGTAACGGTTGAATTGCGGTCAGGTAGATCAGCAGATAGCTAAGTCCACGAGTGGTGCGGTTATTGAATTTCTCCATGTGACTTTCCTTGTTTTCCTTTTGCTGTGAATCGATGACTTAATCAAAAAGTGCCGTAACGGGGAGGGAGACTTGCCAGTAAACGACGGCGTTGTCGGGATGGAGATCGTCCGGGAAATGCAGCGGCACGCCGAGCGACACTGACTGGCTTACCCAACGTGAAGATGCGGACAAACCGACGGAAGCGCCGGTCATATTGCCACCATCGACTTTGCCGGCTTTCCCCGCAATCCACCCGCTATCCAGCGCGGTGGTTAATGCGATATCTCCCAAAAATGGCAGCGTGGTGAATTGCCAATTCAGTTCATTACGCCAGTAGAAGCCTCGGTTGCCGGTCAGCGTTTGTTCCTTAAATCCCCGAACTGAATACTCGCCGCCGAGCGAGACACGTTCGCTGGTATACAGGTTGTCCGGCGTGGTCTGGCCATAAAGGGAGGTCAGAAAATATAGCGAAGGGGTAAGTGGGTAGAAATAGCTGCTGCTGGCGCTAAATTTGCGGAACTCGCTGCGCGGCAGGTCACGGTTTTCCTTTGTGTCATCCGTTGCGCCCCAACTCCTTAAGCCATGGCTGAGCATCGGGTTGAGCGTAAAATATCCGCCCGCCAGCGTCGTGCTATAGCTGAGTCCGATACTGGCGCTGCTGACTGTCGGGCTGCTGATCTCAAGGCGTTCACCCGCCATCCGGTTCTCGGTACGTCGGCGAGAGAGCGCGCTATCCAGCGCCAGCTTCTGCTTCCCATCTCGATAGAGCGTTCTGTTAAGGCTGAGCCGATGAGTATTACTTTGCCCTTCATAGCGATACGCGCTGCTGCCAATCGGGATCGGTTGGAAAAAGTCATTCCAGGCGTATTGGTAGCCGAGCGTCCAGTAGCCATAAGGCAAAGACATCCCGCCCGATAAGGCTTCGCTGCCGTAGCTATGGCTGAATGCGCTATCACGGCTGGCGGTGAGCCACCAGCGGTCAGCGAGTCGCAGCGGGTTATCGAGCGTTAGGTGGGTAGAAAGCTGTTCGCGGCCCGTGCTTTTTTGTCCGCTGTTGTCTGTGCTGAGAGACAGGGGGATAGGGCGGGCTTGCGTGGTGCGTTTGAGGTAAACAATCGAACTTCCGGTCTGTTTTCCCGGCTGAATATCAATCGTAACCTGCTGCGAAGGCAGGCGATTAAGTTGTTCCATCCCTTGTTCGATATCGCGCAGATTGAGAATGCGTCCTTCCAGCCCGGGGAAGGCCATCTTGATTGCGAGTGGTGTTTCCCCTTCCATGCGAATGGCTTCTATCTTTCCCTCGCTGACGCTGATGATGAGCGTGCCGCTGGAGAGGTCTTGCTCCTGTAAATAGGCCTGACTGGTGACAAAGCCGCGATTAAGGTAGGCGTTGGTCGTTTCCCTCACGGCGTTATGGACTGTGGCTAAATCCAGGCAGCGGTTTTGGTAGCGTTGCTGAATAGCGGCCCGATCTTTCGTTGAAAGGGACTCTGCATCGTGAAAGGTAATCCTTTGGATAGGGAAGCAGACAGCATCCTTTGCTGTTGGTGCAGTGACCGTGGGTATCGTTAAGGTGGTGCTGTTTTCCAACGATAAGCGCTGCTGTTTGGCCTGCTCCAATAATGACTTTTGCTGGAGTTCCAGCGCATCCCGATCTGTTGGGCTAATGGGGGTAGCGGCGAAGGTTGAGCTGCAGAGGCTCAAAGAAATAAGGCTTATAAAAGAAAGGGTTTTACACAAAATGAACGCGATCCTTACGTTGATTTACATTTTGCGCTTATATACACAAATGCCTTATTCCATGACTAGGTAAAATCGATACCTGATAGAAATTCGACAGAATGCATTGAGAAATTTAATTTATGAGAATAAAAATGATAGTCATTATCATTTTTATATAAATAGGCAGGTAACTATATCGCAAGATAGTGTAATCTTGATATTTATCATAGGGTTTCCGCTGTGATGGAAACCCTATGGGGAGGAAGAGATCGAAATCAGGCGTGGGTTAGCGCGCCCAGGCAGTCATCCAGTGCGCCGACCAGCCAGTCGATGTCCTGCGTCTGGAACGCCAGCGGCGGGCGTAGTTTCAGCACGTTGCCATAAGGGCCTGCTACCGATGTCAGCACACCGCGATCGCGTAGTGCTTCCGTCAGATTTAGCGTCAGCGTTTTATCCGGCGTTTTACTGTCTCTATCGCTCACCAACTCAAACCCGATGAAGAGTCCGGCGCCGCGCACGTTGCCTACACTGGCGTATTTGTCTTGCAGGGTAGTCAGTTCTGCCAGCAACTGTGCGCCCACGACGCGGCTGTGTTCCTGAAGTTGCTCATCGTGAATCACTTTCAGCACCGCCTGCGCAGCGGCCATCGCCACCGGATTCCCACCGAACGTATTGAAGTAGGGGATCTGATCGCTGAAGGCGGCGAGTACGTCGCTTTTTGCCAGCAGCCCGGAAACCGGGATGCCGTTGCCCATGGGTTTTCCGGTAGTGATGATATCCGGCACGACGTCATGCCGTGCGAAACCCCAGAAGGCGTCGCCAGTGCGAGCGAAACCGGGCTGGACTTCATCCGCGATGAAAATACCGCCATTGCGGTGAACCACATCAACCACAGGACGCAAAAAGCCGCGCGGATTGGGGTGTACGCCATCGGAAGAAAAGATGGAATCAGCAAGGAACGCGGCAAATTTGATGCCGTGTGCCGCCATGTCGTCGATCTGTTTCTGGATTTCATTGGCAAACCACACGCCCAAGTCCGGCGTATTAACGCGGTAGGCGTCCGGCGGCGGCACCAGTCGGGTCGTCGCTGCCAGCGGTTGGCCGCTGCCCAATGCCGGTGAGGCGCCGGAGGTCAGATCGCTGGTGCCGTGGTAGGCTTCACGCGTCACGATCACGCCTGTGCCGCCGCTCCAGGCACGCGCCACGCGGATCGCCAGATCGTTGGCTTCCGAACCCGTGCACATATACATGGCACGGTTGATCGCCGTGGGTGCGGTGGCGAGGAGCTGCTCCGAATAGTCCAGAATACGCTCATGCAGATAGCGCGTGTGGGTATTGAGCATTGTCATCTGTTGGTGTACCGCCTCTACCACCGCAGGGTGGCAGTGGCCGATACTGGCGACGTTGTTATACACATCCAGGTATTTCTTGCCGTCGGCATCCCACAGGTACTGCCCTTCGCCACGCACCAGATGAACCGGTTTGCGATAAAACAGACGATAAGACTCACCCAGTACCCGGCTGCGCTTGTCGGTCAGCGTACGGATATCCGCGCTCAGCGCGTCGGCATGTTCGGCGCGGAAGCTGTTGGTATCCATGATGGTTGAACGTGTTGCCATACTCTCTCCCGTTATAAAATGTGCGCCGCAGTGTTAGTTAGCATCGGCGACAAGCGGCTCAAGCAGATGTTCCCGTCGCGCTTTGGTCGTCAGGAAATAGAGATAGCCGAGCAGCATAAAGGTGCAGAACAGCCCACCGATCACCGGGTTGAACCAGAGCATCGCAATCAGGCAGATGATGGCGCAGACGAGGGCGAACGCGGGGACGATGGGGTAACCGGGGGCACGATAGCTGCGTGCCATATTGGGGGCGCTACGGTGCAGGCGGAACAGGCTTAACATGCTCATGATGTACATGACGATGGCACCAAAAACCGCCATGGTAATCATCGCTGCCGTCAGGTTCATGCCCTGTAGGTTAATCCCGTCGCAGAAGATGGCGGCAATCCCGATCGCGCCACCAGCCAGAATGGCGCGGTGCGGCGTGTGGAAGCGGGACAGTTTGGCAAGCCCCGGTGGAAGATAGCCCGCGCGCGCCAGTGCGAAGAACTGGCGAGAATAGCCCAGAATAATGCCATGGAAGCTGGCGATAAGACCGAACAGACCAATCCACACCAGCATGTGCATCCAGTTGGAGTTTTCCCCGACGATGAGCTTCATGGCCTGTGGCAAGGGATCGTTGAGGTCGGAGAGCTGACGCCAGTCGCCTACGCCGCCCGCCATCAGCATCACGCCAATTGCCAGCACCACCAGCGTCAGGATGCCGCTGACGTAGGCTCGCGGAATCGTGCGTTGGGGATCTTTCGCTTCTTCGGCGGCCATTGCTGCGCCTTCGATAGCGAGGAAAAACCAGATGGCGAACGGTATCGCTGCAAACATACCGGAAATGGCTGCGGGTGAAAATTCATGTTGTCCCGCCCAACCGTGTGCCACGAAGTTACTCAGGCTGAAGCCTGGCGCAACAACACCCATAAACACCAGCAGTTCCATGACGGCCAGCAGCGTGACCACCAGCTCAAACATCGCTGCCAGCTTCACGCCGAGAATGTTCAGGCTCATAAAGATAAGGTATGCGCCAACGGCCGCGAATTTGGGATTCAACTCGGGGTATTGCACGTTCAGATAGGCGCCAATCGCCATTGAAATGGCAGGTGGTGCGAAAACAAATTCAATCAGCGTGGCCATACCGGCAATCAGGCCACCCAGATCGCCGAACGCGAGTCGGCTATAGGCAAAAGGGCCGCCAGCATGGGGGATCGCCGTGGTGAGTTCGGTAAAGCTAAAAATAAAACAGGTGTACATGGCGGCAATGAACAACGTCGTGACTAAAAATCCCAACGTGCCCGCGACGCCCCAGCCGTAGCTCCAGCCAAAATATTCACCAGAAATTACCAATCCTACCGCGATACCCCACAAATGCAGGGTGCCCAGCGTGGGCTTTAATTTGCTCGTCATCACATTATCCCCGTCAGTCTGCTCATGGTTATTCAGGGCCAGTACGGCAACCCTTGTTGGCTTGTGTAGCGATAATGCCCACGCTTGTTGGTGGAAAACTTGACGCTGGCGTATCGAATGCTGCGCGCTGAAGTCAACTTTTACGGTGGGTATCGCGCCTGCGCCTTCTGGGGTCAAACCGGGGTTCTGGTGCGTCAAGTTTCTCTGTACGACACACGCCATGCTGAACGCTCGTTGACTCGCGTCGGAGTGGGAACCATGAGTGCTAAACAATATGACACCTTAAGTAATGCAGAAATTACCGCGCTGGCGCACCGGGCGCTTGCCTGCTATCCGGCGGCGCTGCAAGGGGAAGTGCGGCTGCTGTGCCGCTCGGAAAATGCGACGTTTCTTGTTTTGTCGGCAGGTAAGCGTTATGCACTGCGGCTACATCGCAGCCACTATCACCAGAAAGCGGAGATTGAAAGCGAGCTGCTGTGGCTGGATGCGCTGCGAGAAACGGGCATTGCCGTGCCGGAAGCGGTTCGTAATGTGGATGGGGAGCGGGTGCAGTCACTGGGTTTATCCGACGGTTCCTGTCGCTATGCCGTGCTGTTTCACTGGATTGACGGCGAGATGCCGACCACCAGCATTGATCCGCGAGCGTTCCAGCAACTGGGCGAGATCACCGCCCGCCTGCACCAGCATAGCCGCCAATGGCAAAAACCTGACGGCTTCCAGCGTATTGTCTGGGATCATCACACGATGGTCAGCGCGCAGAGCCATTGGGGAAACTGGCGTGACGCGCCGAACCTATCGCGTGGCGAACACGGTATTGTCGAGGAAGCCATCGGGCGTATGGGGGCGGAAATGGCGGAATTTGGCAAAGCGCCGCACCGCTACGGGTTGATTCATGCCGACCTGCGCCTGACCAATCTGCTTCTGCATCGCGGCGAAACGCGAGTTATCGATTTTGATGACTGCGGTATGGGGTGGTATCTGCACGATCTGGCCGCGGCGATCAGCTTTGTTGAGCACCATCCGCGTGCGGCGGAGTGGGTTGAAAACTGGCTGTGTGGTTATGAGCGTGTGGCGCACGTCAGCGATGAGGAATTGGCGCTGTTGCCGACGTTGTTGATCCAGCGGCGCATCCAGCTTACGGCGTGGGTAGGGTCGCACGCGGAAACCGAGATGGCGCAGAGTCTTGGGCCAGACTGGGCAAAACATAGCGTGCGCCTGTGTCGGCGCTATCTGGAAACCAGCGATCTGCCGATTGGCGTGGCCTGAATGCACCACGGGCGGGCAGCGTGCGCTATGGTAATGCCTGCTCGTCCCACAAGAGATTTGTAACCCATTGATTTCACTTCCTCACGCTCTGGTATGAAACTTGCTGGTATGAAGTCTGCTGATCGTTTCATGGCCCGTTGGCGGGCCGTGTGATACGGCGAGGTGAAAGGCAATGGAAAACGTGACGTACTCTTCGGCGCTGAATGCGGCGTTCTCCCGCAACTGTGGCGTGCTGGCGGCGGCGGCAACCGGACTCGGCGACTTTATCCATGATAATGGCGGTGATGCCGATCGTATCTTCGGCATCAGCGGCGTCGATCCCGAGCAGCTCGCCAGCCCGACGCTCAGTCTGGGGCTGGTGAACTATTGCCGTGTGATGGAGGAAGCCGCGCGCAATTCAGGCGTTGATAATTTCGGTTTACGCTACGGCAAGCAGTTTAAACCGCAGTCATTAGGCCTGATCGGCTATATCGGTTTATGTTCGGATACGCTGGAGCAGGCGCTGCACAATGTGGTGAAGGCGTTTCCCTGCCATCAGCACGACACGCTGACGCGCATGGTGGATAAAGGCGACTGCTGGCGGCTGGATTATCAGGTTCGGCACGGCGCCATTCTGCATCGCCGGCAGGATGCTGAACTGACGCTGGGTATGCTGCTCAACCTGATTCGTCATGTTTTGGGCAAGCACTGGGCACCGCGTGAAGTACATTTTGAGCATCCGCGCCCGGAAATGTGGCATGAGCACTGTAAGGTGTTTGATGCACCGGTTTACTTCGATCAACCCTATAATTCTCTGCTTATTCCCAAACACCAACTGACCCGCACCATGCCGGATCGCGACATGACATTGCTGCTGGTGATGCAAGATGCGATTCGCCGTCTGAACGAGACGTCACCGCAGCAAAGTATTGTCGATCAGGTGCGTACGCAGGTTCATCTGTTATTGATGCAGAAAGAGCCGACGCTGGAAGAGGTGGCGGAGAAGGTGGGGTTGTCCAGTTGGTCGCTCCAGCGTCGTCTGCGGGAGGAAGGGCTCAGCTTCTCTCTGCTGGTAGACAAACTGCGCTGTGAAATGGCGACGCACTATCTTCAACAGAAGCAACTGCCGATTTCGGAAATGGCGCTGTTGCTCGGCTATTCCGAGGTGAGCGCCTTTTCCCGTGCATTCCGTCGCTGGTTTGGCATTAGCCCGCGCCAGTGGCGTAAAGGTGAAGCCCTCAATCTTTCCTGATACCGCTATTTAAAATCCGCGTACGGCGTAAGCGGCTGCGGTGGGCTGTCGAGATCGCCCTGCCAGCCGGAGGCGGAGTAGCGCAGGTAGATGAGGCCGTGGCTTGGGGTGTAGTCCTTCGCTTGCTGAATGTCGATACCGACACCCAGCGTCCAGTGTGAACTGAGGCGGCGTTCGACAAGCGCTCGCGCCGTATAGCCGAAGCCGGAACTGCTGCTACCCTGCTCGATGGTGTCTCTGTCGGCGATCGCCGCGTTGCCCAGCAGGCCGGTCAGCGGATAGCGACGTTGATCTTTGGTAGAAGAATGTGACCACGACAGCGATCCGCCGAGTTCCCACGACCAGTTTTCCGTCCGCTGCCGGTAGTTCACCGGCACGCCCAGCGAGAAGTACTGCTGCGGGCTGTAGTAGCCGCCCTGACCGAGCGAGTAACCGCTGAGATCCTTCTGATAGCGCCACCACATGCTGTTCAGGCCGACCGTGACGCGTCGATTATCCTCGTTAATCAGCTTGTAGTAATAACCCGCCATGGCACGGGCGCGGTCATTATCGGCCACGTTTTTACCGGTGATCTGGTGGACGCTGAAATCACTCCAGACGCCATGCGCTTCACCCCGATCGTAGCTCAGCCCAAGGCTGACGCCCGTGGCGCGCACGCCACCCCAGGTAACGCCGGTGCCTGGGTCTTTGGTACCGCCGAATGCCAGCAATGAGCTGGATATGGGGCGGCGCGATGCCGTCGCCGTCCAGCCAATTTGTCGCCAGTCGCCGCTGTAGCTTGCGCCACCGACAACATCAACTACGTCAAAGCCGAGCGGTGTGGTGCCGAGATCCGCTGACCAACGATCGTTTTTCCAGCCTGCGGCAACGCTGGTACCCGTCGTTTTCTGTGATTTACCGTCGAAGCAGTCCTGTGTGGCGCAGGTGCCGAAGGTTTCCCGGTAGGCGCCGTTACTGCCTGTCGAGAAGGAACCGGCATTCATTTGCATGGTATCGGTGCGGAAGAAGGCACGGCCGTCGTACAGCGGCATCTCTATCTGCAACATGGTGTCGTGGGCGCTCAGATTGGAAATCCCGCCAGTGCCGCTCGAGCTCCAGTAATCGTGGTCAAGGGTGACGATAATATCCTGCTGGCGATACAGATCCGCCGCATCGGCGCGGATGCCGCGTTGCAGCCAGTCATCGCTACTTTTATTACGCGTCAGCCGAGTGTAATCATCATCGGTTTGCGGCAGAGTGGGCGTGATGCCGCTGGCGACCATCGCCTGTTTATAGTCCTGCTGTGCCTGTTCAGGCTGAGATTGCTGCTGTTCAACGCGTGCCGCATCGCGATAGATCAGCGCTGTCGTTTGATCGATAGGCGTTTGGCTGACCGGCGCTTTCTGCACATCGATTTTTAGCTGGCGGAAAAGGGCTGCCGATTTTTGCGGATTCCCTACCGCTTGCCAGGCGTTGGCGATGCGCCGCTGGCTGTTAAGCGTATCCGCTGCCTGTGTTGGGCGCTGGTTCAGACGTTGGCGCGCATCATCTTGCCGACCCTGCGCGATAAACGCGTCGATCTCGCCTAACTGGGCGTCGGGGTTCTGCGGTTCCCGCGTGCGGATGCGTTGGTACTCCGCCAGCGCCGTCGCGTATTCACCCCGTGCCAGCGCCCAGTCTGCTAGTAGCAGGTCGATACGAGTGTCAGCCGGTTGCTGGCGCAGGAACGCAATAGCGGCAGGTTCGTTACCCACATCGCGCATCGCTTCCGCTTTCGCCAGCGTGGTCTGAATCGTCAGACGCTGGGATAAATCACGCATGTCGTCGCTCCACTGTGCTGCGGGCAGCGTGTTCAGGTGAGCGAGTGCTTGCTCATCACGATTGGTAGACGACAGGTAAAGTGAGTAAACGTAGTTCTTCTCTGCGCTGGCGGGCGGCACCGCGGTCGCGCGTTGTACCACGCTGTCCGCCTGCTGCGTTTGCCCTAACTGGCGCAGCGTCTGGGCATAGTGATAAGCGAGCCATATATCGTTCGGATCCTGCTGGTTGGCCTGACGATATTTTTCCTCGGCCTGCGTCAACTGCTGCTGTTCCGACAACCGATCCGCCTGCTGTTTCAGGATATTGAGTTGCAGGGCAGCAAGCGTCTCTCGCATCGTATTCTGCTGGCTGCGCGGCAGGCTGTTGAGGTAAGCGAGTGCTTTCTCCGGCGACTGCCGCTGGTAAATACCAACCAATCCGCGTAGGGCGTTATTATTGCCGGGTTCAAGGTGTAAAGCCTGCTGGTAGAGCGGCTGGGCGGCAGCATCATTTTTGCTGGCAACCGCCACGTCGCCCAAACCAATCAGCGCATAAGCATTGGTATTGTCCATCTGGCGAGCCTGCTGATATTTCTGCCGCGCCAGCGATAGGTTGTTAGTTTTCAGCGCGTTGTCACCTTCCGCAATGGTGGCCCAATATTGCGTGCTTTTAATCAGCCCTTCCCATTTGCCGCTGTTCAGGCGGTTAACATCCGCCTGCAATGCCTTCTGGAACTGCGCCAGTGCTTTTTCCCGATCGCCTGCGCGCAGGTAAACCAGACCAATGGCACCGATCAGCTCAGGGTCGTTTGGCGTGGCCGCCAGCGCCTTATTCAACTCGCTAAGTGTGGCGGTATTGCCGCCGCCATCTTCAATTTGCGCCAGTGCGTGCAGCTTCCCCTGATAAACGGGGTCGGCTAATATTCCCTGCTGGCGGCTGAGTTCTTTACGTGCTGTATCCGCCTGTTCGCCTTCATCAAACACGGTCAAAAAGCGGTTTAGTTCAGCCACGCTTTGTGGCGTGACCAGCATCCGGCCAATAATTTCCAGCCAGAGTGACGCTGCCTGACTACGTCCGACGGGGTCATTAGAAAGCTGTTCGAGGAGGGGATAGGCTTGCTCATTGCGGTTCTGGCTAAACAACAGCCGTGCCAGCACCATGCGCAGCGGAACATTATTCGGGTAGACCTGATCTAACGCCTCCAGTTGCTTAATCGCCAGGGGCTGCTGGTCGGGCAAGCGAGAAACCAGACGCCAATATTCTACGGCGAGATCGATCGTGGGTGGCTCGCCGTGAAAGAGCGCATCGTACTGTGTTTTGGCTTCAGCATAGCGCCCGGCGGTAGACAGCAAGCGCGCCTGCTGTAATTGCTGGCGCGCGGCATCCTGCGTCAGTGCCAGCATGATGGCTGACTGACGGTAGGTGGCAGAGTCGGGAGCTACCGTTTTCAGCTTGTCCAGTTGCTGACGTGCCTGAGCCTGATCGCCTTGACGCAGCGCCAGCCGTACTCGGGCGGCGATAACCTCGGGGTTATTTGGATCGATAAGCTCCAGTCGATAAAGAGACTGGCGCACGAGGTCGTCTTTGTTGCTGGCCTCTCCCAGACGCACCTGCTCCATCAAAAATTGCTCTGGCGATGCGGTTTCCGCACTGTATGCCTGCGGCGCAGCAACCAGCAATAACGGGAGGAAGTGCAGCCAGTTTACGGTGTTGTTGTGCATTGGCTGCCCCGAGACGGTAAAAGTTGGCCTTGTGAAGTGAAGCGATAGCGCTTCTGATCCCATCCCTGACCAAAGAGCGTCAGAGAGGCGGAGAAATACGCATCATCCCCCGGAGGGTTGTCGACCAGCCGCTGTCGCTGAGCAGCCAGCGCGTCCGGTTGGCGGGAGAGCATCGGCAGCAGCGAGGCGGAAAACCCAACCGATCCCTGGCCAGTGACGGCGCCTGTCGCAGTGTCGGTTTTTTCGGGCGGCAGACCTTGCTTTATCGTCTGCTGAATCATCGGCTGAAAATGTTTGACCAGATCGGTTTTCCCTCTGCTGCTGTCGGCCATCATCCCTGCCCACAGATAGACGCGGATGGCGTCGTAGCTGCCGACGTTGGGTTTGGTAGTATCAGGCTGCCAGCCCTTATCTTTTTGCCAGATGACCCAATCAGGCGAGAAGCCTTTTGGCGCGGTTTCCAACAGCAGGCGCTGCGTGGTGCGCTGCATGGCTTTCCACGTCTCACCCAGCGGCGCAAAGCGAGCCAGCAGCTGTGGCGGAAGGTAGCTGGGGTTTAAGCGCCAGCTCTCTTTCTCTGCGAAGCCTACTTTGCCGGGCAGCAACATCACGCCCAGCCCTGGAATATTGACGACCTCTTCTTTGGCGATACGGGTGAGCAACGCGGTGCCTACGGTCTGATAGCGCGCTTCTTTCCACAGCCGACCAGCCTCAAGCAGGCTGTAGGCGATCCACAAGTCGGCATCGGAAGCAGAGTTCGGATCCAGCACTGTCCACTGCTTATCCTTGCTCTCTCCCCACAGCCAGGCGGGCAGATGAGCGCGCAAATCACCGGCGGACAGGTTGTTTTCCGTCCATTGCAGCAGCCGTTCAAACATCACGCGATCGTTGGCAACCAGCGCAAAGAACATGGCGTAGCTTTGCCCTTCGGACGTGGTGATTTTGTTGGGGGTAGAGGTATCAATCACCCGTCCTTCCGCACTGATGTAATGCTGTTTGTACTGCTCCCAGGCTGGCCAGTCGCAGACGGCGGCGGTGGCTTGGGAAACCCATAGCCACAGCAACGTGGGGATCAGGTCGCGCAGCACGCGTGGCATGGTGCGTTAGTCCCTTTCATCCGGCGACAGGCGACGGCGACTGAAGAATTTCATGCCACGCCACAGCAGCCAGGCAACAATAACGACGGTAAGCGTCGAGATGATGGCTAGCCAAACGGGATGTTGCGCCAAGGTGTGCCAGATGCGTTCCCACCACGGCAGATGGCCGACGTAATAAATGTCTCCGACGCGGAGATTATTAATACCTGATTCGCGGATGACGGAAACGGAGCCGAACAGCGAGGCTCTTTTTTCGCTGTCGATCAGCGCGTTATTGAGCAGCGTATAGCCCTGTGGGCTATCGGCCAGCAGGGCGACAACGCTACGCTGGTCGTGATACGGAGACTGGAAGCCGATAATCGCCGACATCGCGCCATCACCGCTGACGGTGGTTTTGCTGTCTGGTTTCGCGTCAGAGTCAGGCGGGTCCATGTCCAGGACCGCGGTCTGGCGTGTCGGTTGTTTTATCCAGCTTTGCGTTTGCTCGACCAGCAGGTTGATTTTGCTGTCATCGTGCAGCGCTGGCGGGATAGCGCCGATCATCAAAATATCGCTGTCCTGCTTGTCGATTTGCGTCCAGTCATCGCTGAGCTGTACCGCCAACGCCGGGTAGCCGGTTTGCGCCCCAATGTTACCGATGGCGTTCAGCATGGCGCTAACCTGAGCTGGCTGTGGCTGCTTGTTCACCAGCACCAGCGTTTGTGACAGGTCAGCCAGTCGGCTAAACGGGTAGCCCGCATTCGCAAAGGCGCGCAGATCCGGCATCGCCATAAAGTGGCGGTAGCCAGAGAAGTTAATCGTCGAATTGCTGTCGATGACGGCGTGATTCACGACTGGCGTATAGGTTTCGCAGCGGTCAGCGGTGCCGCTGGAGAGCAGCGTGGTGTAGTTGAAATCAAAGCGCAGCTGGTTGGTGGTGCCCAGTTTCAGCGCCGGAATGGACAGGCTCTTGTCGGAATCCCATAGCCCCTGCGTGAGTGGCAGGCGCATTAACAGGGAGTTCTGGTCCTGTTCCGGTGCCAGCGAGAAGGCCTGTACGAACTGGTTGTTCAGGTTAATGCTCAGACGTGAACCGTCCTTAACCTGCGGCGCGGTATAGCGATATTTCAGCCGCATATCGATGCCGTGGCTGCGGATCAGGAACAGATCGGGCGGCAGGTTCATGGTCAGCGAAATCGGCCGGGGCACGATACCGTCGGTTTGCAGCTGTTCGTTATATTGCTGTAGTTCGGCGAAGGTCATCGGGCGGTCGGTGCGAACCCAGTTTGGCGCATCATACGGCTGACGTGGTGCGAGCTGTTCGACCTTATCGATGGTGACGCTTTGCCCACGGAACAGCGGGTTCCCCTGCGCGATGCCCTGCACGGCGGTGAGCAGTTCATTGTCATCACGCCCCTGAACCACTAGCAGCTTAATGTGAGGATCGTTGGGGTGGCTGATAATCGATACCGTTGGCCCGTTCACTGCGGGAGTATCGCGCAGGAAATCCGGCCGCTTATCGTTGGTAGCGAACACAATGCCGTGGCTCTCCGGTAACTGGTTGAAGAGCGCTGGGAAAGACTGCCCGCGCCACTGCGCTTTGCTACCAAACCACGAGGCGAGCACCGCAGCGGCACGCTGCTGCACCAGATCCGGCTGGCCGGCAAAGACGATGGGCAGCGTCAGCGGGCGGGTATCGCGGCTGTCAAAAAACGGCGCAGGGAACGGTGACAGATCGTCCTTCAGCGTCAGCTTCTGGAATTGCAGGTTGAGCGTGCTGGCTTTACTGACATCCAGCCACAGGCTGGTACTGGCCGGGTTTTCACAGATGTTCTGATAATGGCCGACGAACACCAGTTGCAGGCGGTTAAAGTCCGTGATGTAGCGCGGATCGATAGGAATACGGACGCGGTTGGATTTCCCCATCTGCTCTTTGCCAAGTGGCGTGACGCCCATTAGCTCATTGTTCAGGTAAACTTTGATATGCGACTCGGTGGGGATTAGCGCCGGCGACGGGGTAAATTCGAGATCGAGAGAAGCCTGTGTGACCACCTCGTCGCTGCGAACGCCGAACTCAATTTGTCCGTCGGGATTGACGCCGCGTAATGCAAAGGTGCCTGGAGCTGGTGCGATTTGCGCAAAAGGCAGCGTCACGTTGCGCACGGCAGCGTTGGCCGACGGCGGTGCCAGAGGAACCGCAGGCATGGTCGCCGTTGGCGCTGCGGCAGCAGGCGGTTGGGTTGTGTCCTCCGTTGTCGGAGTGGGTGCGTGCGGCGCGGTGACAGCCTGAGATAATGAGCTGACGCCTAAAGCCAATGCGGTGAACCAGATTATTTTTTTCGTCATTGTGTCATCATCAATGTTAAGGGTCTTTCTCGTTGTCGGGAGAAAGACCGTTGATCACGGCCTGTGAATGGCAATCAAGCCACTGTCTTTTCTGCAAACAGGTTCTCTTGTGCAAATCGCGTTTCATGGGCAAACGGCGTCTTGTCCTGATGGACGGTTTTTTCCGGCAGCGCAGCGTCCGGCTGGTCTGTGACGGTGCGTTTTCCTACATAGCGCGGGATGAATGACACGACCCAGACCACGATGTTGAGGAAGGCCAGAATAATGCTGCGTATCACGGGCGGTGAGTAATCCGCCAGACGCAGGTAGCCGCGAAAGCCGAGTGCCAGCACATCAACCAGACTTTCGACCGGTTTATCTTGCGGGAAGCTGTCTTGCCAGAGCGCCCAGGTATCGGCGCGGGCAAACGTACACTGAATGAAATCAATATGCTGGCGGATGGTCAGATCGGTCATGCGCAGGCCAATCTTGTTATCGAACGCGCGGGTGACGCTAAAAGGGAAGGCGTATTCCTGCTGGCCGCGTTTTAACAGCAGCGAGACGCTGTCCCCAACCTGAAGAATGCCTGACTCGCGGGTTTCAACGCCGACGCCGCCATCGGAATAGTCGCGCAGGACGCAGGGGAAAAGATGACCATCGGGGCGCAGAATCGCGGCGGACATCGACATCTCCACCCGATGCGCCTGACGAACCTGTTTGGCCTCTACCGCAACCGCAACGGCACCACCCAGAATGGTCATGTTATACGCGACCCAAAGCAGGCTGATGATCACCGTCATGATCTCTTCCTGCGGTCCGTAAATCAGGCGCCAGACGCCGTACACCACGCCGGCGATATTCAGCAGCACCAGCACCAGATAAGGCCGTGTGATCACCCAGTCAACGTGCTGTTCTTCAACCAGCCCGCCTTTGGCCGTCACGTTGAATTTCCCTTTATGCGGGTTAAACAGCGCGACGGTAGTCGGGCGTGCGATGTACCACGCTAGCACGGTTTCATAGATCTCACTCCAGAACGAGTGGCGGTAGCGCCCCTGAATGCGTGAGTTGGTCAGGCTGGCGTGCACCATGTGCGGCAGCACGTAAAGCGCGATGGCCAGCGCCGGGGCGAAAATGATGTAGGCGTGTAGCAGGAGAAACGCCAGCGGCGCAGTCAGGAAGATCAGCCGGGGAATACCGGACAGAAAGTGCATCATGGCGTTGGCGTAGCACAGCCGTTGCCCCAGTTTTAGCCCTTTGCCTAACAGCGGGTTATCCAACCGGAAGATCTGTACCATGCCACGCGCCCAGCGGATACGCTGCCCGATGTGGGCCGAGAGGCTTTCGGTCGCCAATCCGGCGGCCTGCGGAATACGAATATACGCCGAACTGTATCCACGGCGATGCAGGCGCAGCGAGGTGTGCGCATCCTCCGTGACCGTTTCGACCGCGATCCCACCAATTTCATCCAGCGGCTTACGCCGCAGGATGGCGCAGGAACCGCAGAAGAACGTGGCGTCCCACATATCATTACCATCCTGAACCAGACCGTAGAACAGCGTGCCTTCATTAGGCGTGCGGCGGAAGCGGCCCAGGTTGCGCTCAAACGGGTCAGGAGAGAAGAAATGGTGCGGGGTTTGCAGCATCGCCAGCTTTTTGTCTTTGAAAAACCAACCCATGGTTAATTGCAGAAAGGAACGGGTCGGAACGTGGTCACAGTCGAAAATGGCGACGAATTCGCCTTCCGCCTGTTTCAGGGCGTTGTTGATGTTCCCGGCTTTGGCATGTTCGTGCGTGACGCGGGCAATGTAATGGACGCCAACTTCTTCTGCGAAGGCTTTAAATTCGGCGCGGCCGCCGTCATCCAGAATATAAATATTGAGCTTATCTTTGGGCCAGTCGATGCCCAGCGCGGCATACACCGTCGGTTTCACGACGCCCAACGGTTCGTTGTAGGTCGGGATCATCAGATCGACGGTCGGCCACGTTTTGCTGTCTTCCGGCAGTGAAACCGGATGGCGGTTCAGCGGCCAGATCGTCTGGAAATAGCCCAGAACCAGCACGACCCAGGCATAGGTTTCTGCCGCTAGCAGTAACATACCGCAAGTCAGGCTGAGGGGATCGTCCCAGTTCAGCGTTTCGGCGTAGCGCCACCACAGGTAACGGCAGGAGACCGTGAAAGAAAGGGCGATCATCATGAGCGTCGGCATGCGTCCCGGCATGTTACGAACGAGCATGGCGATGCCCCACAGCAGCGTCATGAAGATAAACTGAGACAGCAAATCAAACGGCTGTGTGATGCACAGCAGCGCCAGCGCCGCACACAGCAGGCTCAGTATCACCGTCACCAGCATTTGTATGCCGTTCGTTTTGGTGGAGCCTGAGTCACTGTCTTCGCGATCGTCAGCATTCGCATGGCTAAAGCGGGCAAACAGCGTTTGCTGGGCGTTCATATAGCGTTGCCGCCAGCGCGGTAGCGCGGAGAAGTAATTGCGGCGCGATGTCGGCAACTGGCCGTTTTTGATAGCCAGTAGCCAAAGCCCCTGCGTCAGGTAGCGAAGAATATCGGCCGGACGCGGACGTTGAGGCGAGATGTGTGGGAACCAGTAGGTTCGCTGCGCGCGAATCTGTTGCCAGCCCTCAGACTCCAGCCGCAGGACGATCCAGCCGAATATTGCAAACAGCGTGGCGAAAAAGGCGGCGAAGGCGGACGCCCCCTGCTGACGATAGCTGCGGTAGCGCTGCTGTATCGCCTGTCTGGCGGGTGGGACGAGAAAGAGGCGCAGGATCCCGCTCATACGCCGCTTTCCTTAACGTGGATCAGACACCAGTTTGCCAGCGTCATGATCTCTTCCGCTGCCACGCTGTCCGGGCGGCATTCACCCAGCGGCTGTTTCAGCATCAGCGATTCTGCCAGGGCTTCGTCGCGGTGTACTACCAGCGGCAACAGGTGTGAAAGCGTGTGCAGCCAGAGCTGATGTAAATCCTGCTGGAGCGTGCTGAGGGTGGAAAATTGATTCACCAGAAAATGACACTGACGCGACAATGCCTGCTGATGTAAACGTGAATGGCAGTTGGCATCTGCCACCACCACTTGAAAAACGGTGTTCGCGGTGGCTAACGCCTGCCGTGTGAGCGGGCTATTGTCCGCCGGGACATCGATCAGTATCCAGCGATGGTGACCCGCCGCGCTGAGCTGTGTCAGATTGTTTTGCCAGAGTGCAGGGTGCTGGTGGTAATGCTGTTGGAGCGTGGCGACTTCCTGCGTGTTCAGGCGACCAAATGGCAGAAAATCCAGTCCGGGCAGATATTGCATTGCGCCGGTTTGCCACGGTGCGCCGTCAGCTTCTGCCCGCGCCCAGCCGCGGCGTTGCTCAAACGGCATATTAAAGTGAATGCGCAGCAAATTGTCCGGCGAGAAATCAATCACCAGCGCGGATTCACCCAGCCGTTGGAAGGCCCACCCCAGTGCGGCGGCTATCGAGGTTGTGCCCACGCCGCCGCGGATTCCCTGCAATGCAATCACGGGCATCGTCAGTCGCTCCCGGCCGGTTCTTTTAATTCATCCAGCAGCGGCCAGCGAGCCATCATTTGGCTCAGACGCGCCTGACGGGCGATATCGATATAGTTTATTTCAGGTAAAGAAAAGGCCTGACTGAGAACCCGTAGATCGTCATCGGCTCTTGCATTTTCGGTTAAATCGGCGCGTGCGCTGGTATCTATACGAGTCGGTTCGTTATTCATCCCATGCCTCTGAAATAGGCTATCCATGATCATTGAGATCGATAAAGGGAAACATCCGAATGGCAGATGTGATGCTTCTTTTTGCACCCATAACAGACAGTGACAGTCTGGCAGATGAAGGTTTACGCCTCTGCTGTCTTTAATCAGGATTCAGGTGTGCCAATTAACTATAGCAATGAATTCATGATTGCAATGTGAATAGGGAAAAATAGTAACGGGTGATTTATCAACAGATAGGAATAATTCATAGCGTACAGTTGTGATCCCGCAAGGGGCTGCTAGAGTTTATTTTGACTGTATATTTAAGGTGGAATGCCGCCATTAACGGAAAAGAAATCAGTCTATGAAACAGAACTTTTCATTAGGTATTCGTGACCTTTGGGATGAGCTGGTTACGCTCCAGCAGGCTGGCTTTTATTGGGTGAATATCGATCGACAGGTTGATGCCGCATTATTTTGCCAGCAAATCATACATGGCCAGAATAACGACGCGAGAGTGACGTTAATAGGCTGTGGGGAGCGGTCTGATTCGCTGTTGACCGCGCTGCTTTCTACCGAAATAAATAATACTGAAATAAAACAATTATCGTGCTATGTATTGCCGGAAAATAAAGCCGCGTTGCTGAATTTAACCGATGATTTAATGCGCGCATTACGCCCCAAAAATCGCCTTCTGGTGCTTTATGCACCGGCTAGCCTGTGGCGGGATATTTCGCCGGAAAGGCTTCAACGCTGGGTGGATGACACGGCGGCATGGCTATATCAGCGCCAGTGTACGCTGGTGGTGATCGGCCATAGCAGCGGCGTAACCCGTCTGAGAAATATGCTGATTTCCCAACATCGCGGGCTCTATGGTTTAGCCAGCCTGCAATGGCAACAGGATCGCGCCCAGTATCTGGTGTCATGGTGGGCAACGGAAAGAGGCGTGCGGGCGAATAAGGTACAGATGCTGCAACCCGATAATGACGGGTGGCACATACTGGAGGAAGAGGAACCCGTTCTCACGCCGTCTCTGGATGATGATGGACTGTTCCTGATGGAAAAGAGCGTGATGGAAGGTGCCCCTGCGCTGTCAGAACACTGGCAATTGTTCGATGACAACGCCATGTTGGTACAAACCGGCATGTTGACGAATTCAGCCACCCTCGTTTTTGCACTCAACCAAACCAGCCAGGTGGATACGCTCGTCAAACAGGTTCATAGCCTGCGGCGGCAGCGCGGTGAGTTGTTGAAGATTGTGGTGCGCGAAATGAAGCCTTGCTTGCGTGCCAGTGACGAACGCCTGCTGTTGGCATGTGGTGCAAGCATTATTGTTTCCCATTCTGAGTCACTATCCCGTTTTTTATCGCGGATTGAAAGCGTACAGGGGCAGCGCTTTACCAAACCCGTCCCTGTCGATGTCGAGGTCTTGTTGACCAGCATGCGGCCGCTACAGATTAAGGGCTACCAGCCTCCTGAGACCTTTCGACAGTCTGTGCAGATGTTGATTGATAGCACGCTCATGCCGGAAGGCAGCAAAGGCGTGCTGGTCGCATTGCGTCCCGTGCCGGGCGTACGGGCAGCGCAGGCGTTGACGCTGTGCACGCTGCGGCGCTTTGGCGATGTTGTCACGATCGCGCAGGGGCGGCTGTTTTTGTTCCTGTCCAATTGCCGTCTGAATGAGCTGGATATTGCGCTGAAATCCATTTTCCGCCTGCCGGTAGATGAAGCGTTCAGCAATCGGATTGTCTGGTCGCAAGACCTACAGATTCTGGCAGAAGTTAAATCGCTGGTGCAGGACGATAGGCTGGGTCAGGAACAGCAGATTAACGATTATGTTCACTTGCAGCAGGCTGAGTCTACACCACACAGCCAGACGCCGCGGCGTGAACCGATTGCGATTGATTTACTGAAACCTGATTTACTGGCCCGCGCACCGGGAGAAGCGTCATGAACCTGATGGATATTGTTCAATTGGTGTTATTGAGCGCGGTCGTTTTCTTTACGCTTGGCTATCTGGCGCATCGTGTGATTCCCCACTGGCTTCAGTACTGGAAAAACAGGCTGTTGTCGCCGCGCTACCTGAAGCCTGCGAGCGTCTGGATGCGCAGCCCTTCTTCAACAAAGACGGTCTCAACCAAGCCGACTTCAGCAGAGACTAAAAAATAAAATGGACGAAAAAACACGTACTCAGCAAAATCATACGCAAAAACAGCAGAACCTATGGCGCTACTGGCGTGGACTCGGTGCCTGGAATTTGTATTTTTTGCTGAAATTTGCCCTGCTATGGTTTGGCTACCTGAATTTTCATCCGCTGCTTAATCTGGTCTTTCTGGCGTTTCTGCTGTTCCCGATCCCCAACGTCACGCTGCACCGCTGGCGGCATATTATTGCTATCCCGCTCGGTATTGGGCTGTTTTACCACGATACCTGGCTGCCGGGCATCAACAGCATTCTCAGTCAGGGAACACAGGTTGCTGGCTTTAGCGCAGCCTACTTGCTGGAGCTGTTAAATCGCTTCATTAACTGGCAAATGGTCGGTGCGGCGGTGGTCATTAGCGTGGCTTACCTGTTTTTCGCGCAGTGGATTCGTATTACGGTGTTTACCGTGGCGGCGCTGGCGTGGTTAAACATCGTCAATCTGGCGGGGCCTGCTGTGTCGCTGATGCCCGCGGCATCGACGACGTCCGTCCCCTCGGCGGCGGCGTCTCCAGTGGGAGGAGATGCCGCGTTGCCCGAAGCGACATTACCGCCAACGAACGCGAACCTAACGGCTTATTTGAACCAGTTCTATACGCGAGAAAAAGCGCGAACCACGGTGTTCCCTACCGCATTGCCGCAGGATGCTCAGCCTTTTGATCTCCTGATTATCAATATTTGTTCGCTGTCGTGGTCGGATCTGGAAGTCGCGCAATTGGGCAATCACCCGCTGTGGAAGAAGTTCGATATCCTGTTCCGTCAGTTTAACTCTGCTACCGCCTATAGCGGACCGGCATCTATTCGCCTGCTGCGCGCAAGCTGCGGCCAGCAGTCCCACACGGATTTGTACCAGCCGGTGAATCAACAGTGCTACCTGTTTAGCAATTTGGTGAAGCTGGGATTTGAAGAACAGCTGATGCTCGATCACTCTGGCGTCTTTGGTAATTACCTGCGTGAGGTGCGTGAAGAGGGCGATATTCAGATCCCGATGCTGTCGCAGGAGGGCATCAGCCACCAGATTACCTCGTTCGATGGCGAGCCGATTTATAACGATCTGGAGCTGTTAAATCGCTGGCTGAGTGGGCGGGATAAAGCGACGACGACGCGCAATGCGACCTTCTTTAACCTGATTCCGCTGCATGACGGCAACCGCTTTGTCGGTACCAACCAGTCGGCGGACTATGCGCCACGCGCGAAGATTCTGTTTGACCAACTGGATGCGTTTTTTGACGAGCTGCAAAAATCCGGCCGCAAGGTCATGGTGATTGTGGTGCCGGAGCACGGCGCGGCGCTGGCCGGCGATAAGATGCAAATGTCTGGGCTGCGCGATATTCCCAGCCCGAGCATCACGCATATTCCCGTCGGTGTGAAACTGTTTGGCCTACAGGCGCCGCATCAGGGCAACGCGCTGGAGATTACGTCGCCGAGCAGCTACCTGGCGATTTCGGAACTGGTGGCGCGAATGGTGGATGGCAAAGTGTTCACCGCCCCTTCTGTCGATTGGCAAACGCTGACGAGCGCACTGCCGCAAACGGAAGCGATTTCGGAAAATGAGAACGCTATCGTGATGCAATATCAGGGAAAACCCTACATTCGTCTGAACGGCGGAGACTGGGTGCCGTACCCGCAATAACCTCATCTTGTGACGCGATCGGGCAGGCGAAACGCTTGCCCGATTCTTCTCCCGGCGGCGTTCGCCACCTTCTGTCTGCTACCGCATAGCCGCACTGGCTTATGCAGGGGATATACCCTATCCTGAGGCCGCATTACCGCGGTTGCCGGGGGGAGCCTAGGATTAAGATGAAATCCCCCGAATATCTGTAGAAAACAGCGTTAAGGCGGCGATAAGCTGCCTTATACTATGCGTCGCGTGTAACAGTTCGCCGTGTATAACGGCGTTGCCGCGTGTCATTCGTGTTGCGGCGTGTTTTTGCGTTGCGTATTGCTCACCTGTTTTTTGTTTGGTGGGTCAGGTATTCAGGTCTGCATAAAGGTTGACGGAGAAAGCGCTTGCGGCTCAGACGTTCATTAACGATTAAACAGATGACAGCCGTGTCTGCCGTGGCACTGGTGACGATCAGCCTGTTTATCGTCATACAGCTCTTTCACTTCGTTCATCAGCGCCGTGAAGACTATGCCAAACAGCTGGAGAGCATCGCCTATTCCGTGCGTCAACCGCTGACGGATGCGGTGCTGCAAGGTGAAGTACAGCGGGCGGGCAATATTCTGGACAGCCTATTACCCGTTGCTTTTCTGAGCCGGGCAGATGTGCTGCTGCCGGATGATTTTCAGACGCTGCACGCAAATTTCCCGAAAGAACGTCCGGTGCCAGACTGGATCGCGCGGGTATTCAGGCTACCGATCCGTATTTCTATTCCACTCTATTCCCCGCCGCAGACGCAGTATTCGGCGCCGCTGGCACATCTGGTCTTGCAGGCGGATTCCTACCGGATGTATCAATTTATCGTCAGCACTTTTTCAACCATGCTGGCGACGTATCTGCTGCTGGCGTTGATTATGTCGATTGCCATTACCTGGTGCATGAACCGCCTGCTGATACACCCGCTGCGTGGGATTATTATCGAGTTACAGAATATCCCGCCGGACGCCATGCTCCACCGTCCGCTTACGTTGCCGCCCTGGCATCAGGACGATGAGCTGGGTGCGCTGGTGCGCAGCTACAACCGTAATCAACAACTGCTGGAGCAGTCTCTTGCTGCCGGAACGGAAGGGGGCGCGCTGCCGGATAAAGCGCATTTTATGCGACGCTTAGAACAGCGTCTGGCCGATGCTACCCCTTTCAGTCTGCTGGTTTTTGGGCTTGATGCCTCAGCCGCGAAGCAGGGCGATATGACCACACTGGCTACGCAGCTTAGCGCGGTGATTGAAGAACAACACGAGGAGGCAGGGGCCACCTATCTGGCACGTCTCGATTGTGATGAATTCGCCTTCATCGGGAAAACGCTGGAATCCGCTGGGCAAGCGCAGGATTGGGCACAACATGTCATGCTGGCGATTAACCTGCCTTTTTTACCTGCGGACACCCAGCCTGAACGGGCTGTCAGCGTGGGTATCCTCACTATTACCGATCCTCGACCAGAGGCGGCAGCGCTGCTGTTGTCACAGGCGCGTTTTGCCATGCAGCTGGCGCGACGCGATAAGAAACGCGGCATTCATTGCCTCAACGCGTCTTCCTGAATATTCACAGGTAACGTAAATGTTACTTTTTGTCGATGGGTTTCCTGAAGCGCGTCTTCCCCGTATGACGGGGGATTGAGCGGTTTTTAAGAGGATTATTCTGCTGCAAAAATGTGCATCTGTTACAAGTAAATTGCATTGATGTTTCTTTATAATTCTTGCTGACGTGATTCAGCTCTTGTTTTTAACCTGTCGTTCACAAACTAAACTTATAAAACATTCTCAGCTTGTTATTGCAATGTTACTTTCCGGCGCAATCACAGGCGGCATTTTCGTACCCTATTCCCCTCCTGTGTTTTCCCCACCATAGGACGTATGTATGAAAACATCAATTTTTAAAAGTCTTTATTTTCAAGTTCTTGCCGCCATTACGATAGGGATACTGTTGGGGCATTTCTACCCCCAGCTTGGCGAGCAAATGAAGCCTCTGGGCGATGGGTTTGTTAAATTAATTAAAATGATTATTGCGCCGGTTATCTTCTGTACGGTAGTTACCGGTATCGCAGGAATGGAAAGCATGAAGTCGGTCGGTCGTACTGGTGCGGTCGCCCTGCTGTATTTTGAAATCGTGAGTACGATTGCGCTGATTATTGGCCTGGTCGTGGTTAACATCGTGCAACCTGGCGCGGGCATGAACATCGATCCAAGTACGCTTGATGCGTCTGCGGTGGCGGTTTATACCCAACAGGCTTCGCAACAGGGTCTGATTCCGTTCCTGATGGACGTGATCCCGGCGAGTGTGGTCGGCGCGTTTGCCAGCGGTAATATCTTGCAGGTTCTGCTGTTTGCTGTGATGTTCGGCTTTGCGCTGCACCGCTTAGGGGCAAAAGGCAAAGTGATTTTTGACGTGATCGACAGCTTCTCCAAGGTCATTTTCGGCGTCATTAACATGATCATGAAACTGGCTCCGCTGGGTGCGTTCGGTGCAATGGCCTTCACCATCGGTAAATATGGTGTCGGTACGCTGGTGCAACTGGGACAGCTGATCGCCTGCTTCTACATCACCTGTGTTCTGTTCATCTTCCTGGTGCTGGGCAGTATTGCCAAAGCGACGGGCTTCAGTATCTTCAAATTCATTCGCTACATCCGTGAAGAACTGCTGATCGTTCTGGGGACGTCCTCTTCTGAATCCGTGCTGCCACGTATGCTGGAGAAGATGGAGAAGGTCGGTTGTAAAAAATCTGTCGTCGGTCTGGTTATTCCTACTGGCTACTCGTTCAACCTTGACGGTACCTCTATCTATCTGACGATGGCGGCGGTGTTTATCGCTCAGGCGACCAACAGCCACATGGACATCTGGCATCAGATTACCCTGCTGGTGGTACTGCTGCTGTCCTCTAAAGGTGCAGCGGGCGTGACGGGAAGTGGATTCATCGTGCTGGCGGCAACGCTGTCTGCGGTGGGTCACCTGCCTGTTGCCGGTCTGGCGCTGATTCTGGGTATTGACCGTTTCATGTCAGAAGCCCGTGCGTTGACCAACCTGATTGGTAACGGCGTTGCGACTATCGTGGTAGCGAAATATTGCCGCGAGCTGGATGAGAAGAAACTGGATGCTGAGCTATCCGGCACCAATAAAAACGATAACGCGGCCACGCCGACGGCGCAGTCGTAATTCCAGCATGCAGTTATCATTCCGGTTGCCGTGAGCATTCCGGTATAGCTTGCTAAATCAGTTCCCTGCGGTGTTAACGCACCGTGGGGAATTTTTTTGCCTGTCAACGAGCCAAAGCAAATTGCCTCTCCCGCTTTTCTTACCCGCCATGGAACGTAAAAATATTGTTAAATATGACTATTTTTGCCTTTTTTGCAGATTATTTCGCCTCCTGGAGTGACATAGACAAAAGCGTGCGGTCTAAGGGAATGGTACACTTCGCGTCTTCAATTTTTTTCCGTGATATATCCACGAGAGTGTGCGGTGACAGACGCAAGGTCACCATAATGATCAACAATAACCACATTATTATGTTGGATAGCTATGAGTAGGGGTTCACATGCAGGGCACCAAAAAGGCGCTTTTCGTTGGTGGTTTGTTGCTGACCGTGGTCAGCAGCGGCGTGCAGGCTGAAGCACTACAGCCCGATCCTGCCTGGCAGCAGGGTAAGCTTGATAATGGTTTTACCTGGCAGTTATTAACCACACCACAGCGCCCCGGCGATCGGGTTGAGCTGCGTCTGGTTGTTAATGCCGGGTCGCTGCTGGAAAACGCCCAGCAGGTAGGTTTTGCCCATTTTCTTCCTCGTCTGGCCTTAGCGCCCGGCGATAAATTGTCGGCAGCCCAGCGACCATCCATGTGGATGCGCGACGCTAACGGTTCCCGCGTCCTGCCTCCGGCCATTATCTCGTACGATTTCACGTCGTATAATCTGAGCTTGCCGAACAACCGTCCCGAGCTGCTGAAAGAAGCGCTGACGTGGCTGGCGGAAAGCGCAGGGCGGATGACGTTCGACGAAAAAAGCCTACAGGCTGCGCTGAAGGTGCCCGATCAGGTGGCAACTTTTCCGATTAACCCACAGGATCCGAGCTGGCGCTATCGCCTGAAAGGCTCGCCCCTGCTGGCGCACGATCCTGCTCAAGACGTCAAACCGCCATTAAATGGCGAGCAACTCCAACAATTTTATAAAACCTGGTACACGCCAGATGCGATGACGCTCTACATCGTTGGTCATGTGGATAACCGCAGCGTGATCGAACAGATCGGGAAAGTCTTCTCTCCGCTGGAAGGGAAGCGTGAAGCGCCAGCGCCCTTACCGACGTTAAGCCCGCTGCCGACGCAGGCGATCAGCCTGATGAACAACAACGTCCAGCAGGATACGGTGTCGCTGATGTGGGATGCCCCGTGGCACCCGATTCGTGAATCGCAGGCGCTGGTTCGCTACTGGCTGGGCGATATGACGCGGGAAGCGATGTTCTGGCACTTGCAGCAGGTGCTGGAGAAGAGCCCGCAGAAGGGCAACAATCTCCGCTTCGATTGCAATGTGTTTTATACCCGTTCTCAGTGTGCGATTCATATGGATGTACCGAATAGCGAGGGTGTTGAGTCGGGCGTGACGTTTATGGCGCGTGAGCTGGCGACGCTGCGTGAAAAAGGGCTGACACAGCAAGAGTTTGATGCGCTAATCGCGCGCAAGACAGATGAACTGAATAAGCTGTTTGCCACTTATGCGCGTACCAGCACTGACATCCTGATGGATCAGCGCCTGCGCTCTCAGCAAAACGGTGTCGTCGATATTGCCCCTGAGCAGTATCAGAAACTGCGCCAGAGCTATCTGTCTGCGCTGACGCTCGATATGCTGAATCAGGAACTGCACCAGCAGCTGGTGCAGGATACGACGCTGATGCTGATCCAACAGCCCGGCGAGCCGGAAGCGAATATGAAGGCGTTGCAGGAAGCCTACGACCGGATTATGACGCCAGTGACCGAGCCTGTTGCCAGCGCGGCGGCTGCTGCACCTGAAGGGGCCGTTCCTGAAGGAGCAAAACCGCAGGAAACCGCTCCCGCCGCACAGTGAACCAGTAATTCGTAAATAGAAAAGGCCGCGATTGCGGCCTTTTACTTATTATCACGCGACAGCCTGTTTATGCAGGCATTGCCTCAAGCGGGATAATCGCGCCACGGTATTGAATGACCGTGCTGGCCGTCAGGTGGCCGCGCTGTGCCGCTTCCTGCGTGCTGCCGCCATTCAGACGCACTGACAGATAGCCTGCGCTGAAGGAGTCGCCCGCTGCGGTGGTATCGACTACCTTCTCTTTTGGCAATTTGATTGCCGGGACATCAACCAGCGCTTGTCCACGTTCTGACACGATGCAGGAATCCGCACCGCGTTTAATGACCACTTCGCTAACGCCCAGATTGTGCGTCCGCTCCAACACCGCTTCCAGTGGCTTCGCGCCCCACAGCATGTCTTCGTCATCCAGCGTCAGGAAAGCAATATCGGTACAGGACAGGATGTCGGTATAAGCCTGTTGCGTCTCTTCCTTGCTCTGCCACAGACGTGGGCGATAGTTGTTATCAAAAATCACTTTACCGCCGTTGGCGCGGCAGGCGCGCAGCAGGGCGAGGAGACGTTGACGGCTTTCGGCGTTCAGAATCGCCAGACTGATGCCGCTCAGGTAGAGATAGTCAAAGTGTGCCAGTGACTGACCGATTTTTTCTGCTTCCGGGCTATCCAGCCAGTAGCGGGCAGCGGCATCATTACGCCAATAGTAGAACGTACGCTCGCCGCTCGCGTCGGTTTCAATGAAGTATAAACCAGGCAGCTTGTTATCCAGCCGCTGAATCAGGTCGGTTTTCACCCCTTCTTTTTGCCAGTCGGCAACCATTTCGGTACTGAAGCTATCGGTGCCGAGTGCGGTCACGTAATGCACGCCCAGCTTATCGGCGTTTACCTGACGGGCAATGTAAACGGCAGTGTTCAGCGTATCGCCGCCAAATCCACGGTTAAGATCCGTGCCCTTCTGCGACAGTTCGATCATGCATTCGCCGATTACGGCAATGTTAGTAGTTGTCATCACTTTTGGCCTGTTTGAAAAGCTGGGTATAAAAAATGCGGAAATTAACGTCAGTCTCAACATTACGCGAGACTGAGTCAATAGTCTTGAAACGATGTTTTATTTTTTCATGACGCAGATCGGAAAACCAGTGCTTTCCCGCTGCTTTTAGCGAGGTGAGGGCGGCGCTTTCTCTTGTTCACTCTGATCTGTTGAGGTGTCACCTTTATAGTTCGCTGTTGCGATCCAGGCGGCGCAGAAGAGCGTCAGACGAGCGAAGAAATAGAAGAACGCCATCAGGCCAATAACCGAACCGAACGCGGCGCCGGAAGGCGAGCTGGCCAGTTTAGGCAGCGCGACGGTCATCGCGAATTTGATGACTTCAAAGCCCACGGCGGCGATCAGCGTACCGCGAAAGAGCGCTTTGCGCTTGGGTTTATGGCGCGGTAGAACGAAGAATATCCACAGAAATAACAAATAGTTGGCGAAGATGGAGATCGACAGGGCAATCAGCGTCAACGCGGGGCGCAACCACTCGATGCCATCTAGCCCCAGCGCGGTTACAATCATGTTTTGCGCGGTGCCGGCAACGGAAGTCAGGAAAAGCGTAATAATCAGCGCAATGACCAGGCCAGTTAGCGACAGGAAATCCCGCGTGTACTGAAAGTAAATCTTCTCTTCGTCTTTCGGGTTCCGTTCCCACACATCGCGCGACTGGGCGCGAATCGCTTCACGCAGGTTTCCCATCCAGCTAATGCCGGAATAGAGCGCGATCAGCAAACCGGTAATCCCGACGGTGGTACGCTGCTGCACGGCCGTGTTGACGGTATTTTTCAGCGTATTAGCCAGATTAGGATCGCTGATACTGTTAACGATGCGGTTAATTAGCCCCGTCAGCAGGTCAGGGTTGGAGGCCAGCACAAAACCGACGACGGCAAAAGACACCATGAGAATCGGGATCAGCGACAGAAAGGAAAAGTAGGTAATCGCCGCGCCAAACTGGTTGCCCATGCGATCATTGAAACGTTCGCCCGCGCGGATCAGGTGCGCCACGCTGGGAATTGCCTGAATACGTGCGGCCAGACGTTTGCTCTTGCCCAGAAACGAGAGGGGTTTCTGCGGCGATGTGTCCCTTTCTGGGGTTGACGATGTTGATTTGCGATCCGGGTCTGCCGGTACAGGCATTGCGTTTCTCCTGTGTTCGGGATTAATTTATTAGCATAAGGTTGATTATAACCAACAATATAAGAATGTTACTTTTAGATGTTTTTCTGAACGTACGTCATACACGGACGTTAAGCGAGTGAATTTCTATGCCAACACCTTCCCCATCCGAGCCAGCGCTGAGCGGTCTGCGCCTTAATCTGCGCATCGTTTCAATTGTGGCGTTCAACTTCGCCAGCTATTTGAATATTGGTCTGCCGTTGGCGGTGCTGCCGGGATACGTGCACGATCACCTTGGCTATAGCGCGTTCTGGGCCGGGCTGGTGATCAGCCTGCAATACTTCTCCACGCTATTGAGCCGTCCCCATGCGGGTCGCAGTGCTGATGAAAAAGGGCCGAAGAAAATCGTTGTCTGGGGACTGGCTGGCGTCATGCTGAGCGGGGTGTTTTACCTGCTGGCCGCCTTTAGCGACGCCTCACCGGTGATTACGCTGCTGCTATTGTGTCTCGGGCGTATCGTTCTGGGGGCCGGACAGAGTTTTGCCGGGACTGGCGCGACGCTCTGGGGCGTTGGCGTGGTGGGTTCCCGACACATCGGGCGTGTGATTTCATGGAATGGTATTGCTACCTATGGCGCGATGGCGATTGGCGCACCGCTCGGTGTTTGGCTCAACCATATCGGTGGGCTAAAACTGCTCTCCGTGTGCATTATCCTGATCGCAGCGGTGGCGATTGTTCTTGCGCTGCCGCGCCCGGCGGTGCAGGTTGCGCCGGGGAAAAAAATTCCCTTCCGCGAAGTGCTGGGGAAAGTCTGGGTTTACGGCATTATTCTGGCGATCGCCTCTGCGGGTTTTGGCGTGATCGCCACCTTTATTACGCTGTTTTATGCCGATAGGAACTGGGAAGGTGCCGCGCTGACGCTGACGATTTTCAGCTGTGCTTTTGTCGGCGCACGGCTGGTATTTCCTAACAGTATTCAGCGATTTGGCGGATTGCGCGTGGCGATGGCGTGCTTTGTGGTTGAGATCGTGGGGTTGCTGTTGGTCTGGGGAGCGACGCAGCCACTGATGGCGGAAATCGGCGCATTCCTCGCGGGGGCTGGCTTCTCTCTGGTGTTCCCGGCATTAGGCGTTGTCGCCGTCCAGGCCGTATCGCCGCAGAATCAGGGCAGCGCACTGGCGACCTATACGATATTTCTCGATTTATCGCTGGGCATCGTCGGGCCAGTGGCGGGGGTGCTGATGGCCTATACCGGCATCGCCTCTATTTATCTGGCGGCGGCGCTGCTAGGGCTATGCGGCCTGGCGCTGACGTGGCGACTGACTCAGCGTCCGGCAGTCAAAGAATAACAGCAGCCACCGCAGTGGCTACTGTCCGGCAGTCACGTCGATTATTTCAGCTTCAGCGTGTGGATGATGCCTTCCGCTTCGCTCTGTGCCTGTTGCTGATTGCTGGCTGGCAGCGTGATCTGCAACGTCAGCAGTTGGTTTTCCACTTTGCCCAGCACGACAGAGGAATAAGCCTGCTGCCCGCTGCTGGTGATAATGCTGTCGAGCTGTTGCAGCTTCTTGCCGTCAACGTCGATGGTTTTGTTGGTCACGACCTGAAGATTGGCGTCACGCGTGCGTTGCTGATCTTCCAGACGCTGCGCCAGCACGGTCAGTTCTTCCGTGGTGTTGTCGCCCAGAATTACGATGACCGCTTTCTGTCCATTGTCATTGGCGTAAACATGCATGTTGTTCGCCTGCGTTCCCACTTTTCCGCTCTGGTCGCGCATATCGGCTGGCAGAGTAAACGCAATCTTGCCTTCCATTAATTCAATATTCTGACCCGCGCTGGCTTCTGCGGCAGGTTTATCTTGCGCGCCCGCTTTTGCGGCGTCATCCGTTTTGCCATCACAGGCAGCAAGCAGGCCGACAAGCAAGCCGACACCGAGGTATTTGATTACATTCGACATGGGATCCCTTTCTCTCGTTTTTGAACAGGTCATCTTTTGAAACAGGTAATAACACTATGGCACCCTATTCAGATAGCAAAAACAAGCATTTTGTTGTTGCAAACCGTTGTGGGAACCTGCGTTATTTTTACAAAACGATGAGTGACTTAAGAGGAAAGGGCGGCGTAAATAGCCGCCCGATTGGCATTAATGGTGGCTGCTGACGGAACGGTAGTCGGCCGAGCCTTTTTGCTCGCTCAGACGTTTGAGTACCATGTTCAGCATCACGCCGTACATCGGCAGGAAGAATGCCAGGCTGATCAGCAGTTTGAAGGCATAGTCCACCATCGCAATTTCGACCCAGTTTGCAGCCATGAAGGCATCGGTGCTGTGGTAAAACGCGATGAAGAAAAAGGCCAGCGTATCGCTGAAATTACCAAACACGGTCGACACGGCTGGAGCGACCCACCATGCACGATTTTGGCGCAGGCGATTGAAGACGTGAACATCCAGAATCTGACCCAAAACATAGGCCATGAAACTGGCGCAGGCGATACGTGCCACGACGATATTCACCTGACTTAATGCTTCGAACGACTGCCACGATCCCTGATAAAACAGCGATGAAACCAGATAGGAAATCACCAGTGCAGGCACCATTACGGTCAGAATGATACGACGCGCCAGCGGTGCACCGAAAACCCGTACCGTCAGGTCAGTAGCCAGAAAAATAAACGGAAAGGTAAACGCGCCCCAGGTGGTATGGAAACCGAAAATCAAGACCGGGAGCTGAACCAGATAATTACTCGACGTAATGATCAGGACATGGAACAACGATAGCCAGATCAGCGCCGTAAGCCGCTGCTGGGGAGTAAAACGATACATAATGTGACCTTTTTGGTTATTGGGGTTAGGGAACCCAAGAGATAACGTGCAGATTTATGCTGCAACGCGGCGGCATAATACGCAATTGCTTCGTTAATGCAATGTGTTTTGCCAGGAAAAGATGGTTGTTTTCTGCGCAAACGTTGTCGTCGCTTGCGTCGGGAAATCCTCAGCGTAAACTAAGGCGGTTTTTTGATTCCTGTACTGAGAACGTTGATGACCGATCCCTTTACCAATCCGGATAAAACCCTTGATGCACAGGGACTGCGTTGCCCTGAACCTGTAATGATGGTGCGTAAGACGGTACGCCAGATGGAAACCGGGCAAACGCTGCTGATTATTGCCGACGATCCGGCCACCACCCGCGATATTCCCGGTTTTTGCGTGTTCATGGAGCATGAGCTTTTGGCACAGGAGACCGAACAGCTTCCCTATCGGTATCTGCTGCGCAAAGGGTAATACTCGTCATACTTCCAGCCGCAGGTGCGCGGCGTTGCACCGCGCACCGTAGACTGCGATTAGTCCTGTTTTCTCAAGAGCCGCAACGCGTTGGCGGTGACCAGCGCCGTTGCGCCGGAATCGGCCAGCACCGCCAGCCACAGCCCGGTAATACCCAGAATGCTGGTGACCAGAAAGACCGCTTTCAGCCCCAGCGCGATAGTAATGTTCTGACGAATGTTACGCTGTGTGGCCCGCGACAGGCTAATCATGGCAGCCAATCCGGTCAGACGGCTGTGCGTGAGGGCTGCATCGGCGGTTTCCAGCGCGACATCCGTACCGCTGCCCATCGCAATGCCGATCGTTGCAGCTTTCATTGCCGGAGCATCGTTGATACCGTCGCCGACCATCGCCACGGGATGCTGCTTGCTTAAATCGCTGACCGCCGTGACCTTATCGGCAGGGAGCAAGCTGGCGCGGTAATCGATCCCTAATCTTGCCGCAATCGCTGCTGCCGCGCGGGGATTATCGCCTGTAAGCATCACGCCACGGATCCCCAACTGCTGCAAGGCATCCAACGCTTCACGCGCATCGTGGCGTAGCGTATCGCTGAGTGCCAGCAACCCCAGCAACCTGTCGTCTTCTTGTACGACTACGACGGTTTTCCCTTCGTTTTCCAGCGCGTCAATCTGTTGCGGCCAATCGGCATCGAGCAGATCGGGGGCAACGCGAGTCGGCGCACTGACCTGAATCCGCTTGCCGCCTATCGTGCCTTCAACCCCGACGCCCGCTAGCGCTTTACGGTTTTCCGCCAGCGGCAGGAATGTGCTGCTGGATAACGCATGCTGGACGATGGCTTTGGCAAGTGGGTGGTGTGAACCGGATTCCACGGCGGCGGTGCGCGTCAGCAGCGCCGTTTCGCTAATGCCTGCGGCGGGTAACACGTCCGTTACCTGCGGCTTGCCTTCCGTTAGTGTCCCCGTCTTGTCAAACGCGATAGTCTTGATACTACCCAGCGATTCCAGCGCCGCACCGCCTTTAATGAGCGCCCCACGGCGCGTTGCGGCAGCCAGCCCGGACGTAATCGCCGCAGGTGTTGAGATCACCAGCGCACACGGACAGCCGATTAACAGCAGCGTCAGACCGCGATAAATCCACTCTTGCCACGACTGTGCCAGCAGCAACGGCGGCACCAGAATTACCAGCAGCGACAGCAGCATGATGGCCGGCGTGTAATAGCGGCTGAACTTATCGAGGAAGCGTTCTATCGGCGCACGGCGTTCTTCCGCTTCTTCTATCAGTTGCAGAATGCGGTCGATCGCACTGTTGCCCGGCTGTGAAACCACGCGCAACTGCACAACCCGATCGACACACAGGCTGCCAGCGGCAATTTTTTCACCGGGTGTGCGCTCAACGGGTACCGATTCGCCGGTCAGGGCGCTTTCATCAAAGCTGGCATCGCTGTTCAAAAGCTCCGCATCGGCGGGAAGACGTCCGCCGGGCGCGACTTCAATCACATCGCCGGGAACCAGACTGGCGACAGGCACGAGACGCCGTTGCCCGTTGACGATCGCCGTGGCGTCTTCGGGAAGCAGCGCCATCAGTGCCGTTACGCCCCGTCGTGCGCGGTTGGCCGCGTAAGACTCCAGATATTCGCCCAGCATAAACAGCAGCAAAATGACCGTCGCTTCGGTGGTGGCACCAATCAAGAGTGCCCCGATGGAAGCCACGCTCATCAGCGTTTCAATCGCGAAGGGGGTGCCTGTGCGAATGAGTTGTATCGCTTTTTTCAGGATTGGCATCAATCCGACAATCGTGGTCGCGATAAACGCGATCTGCCCGCTACGCTCGCTGAGCAGGGAAAGCCCCCAGCTTGCAGCAGCCAGCAAAGTGAAAAGAAGTAAGAAACCATATTCGTGCACGAAACGACGCACGGTAGATGTATTCGGGGGAACGACGGGGAGTGCGGTGTCCTGCAAGGTAAAGCCCGCTTGCTGGACGGCATGTTGAACCTGAGGACGAATGTCGGTGTAGGCATCAACAACCAGTTTTTCGGTGGCGAACAGCACTTTGGCTTGTTCAATTCCGGTGAGATTTTTTACTGCATTTTCGATTTTACGTGCGCAGCTGGGACAATCCATCCCGCTGATTTTCCAGCTAAAACGCTGGTTGGATCGGGGCCTGTCGCTGTCTCCGCCGTCGGGGTCGTCTGAATCCGCGCTGCCGCCGCTGTCTGACGAGTGCTGCTCTGTGCCGCAGACGCTCTGTACTGCGGCGTCAGAGGTGTGTTTGGTTGAACAACAGCTGTGGTCGGCGTGGTTCGAATGCTGCGCGTGCTCGTTGCAGCAGCTTTTGGTGCTGTGTGCGGTGCTGCGTGGCGCGTGGTGAACGCTGTTATTGCAGCAGGCTGATTTCTCAGCGCTGTGGTGCTGATGAGAGTGCATGTCTTCCTCCTGGGTGATTAGTGATAGCCATTCTCATCAGGAACTTTACACCGCTGTTCAACGCTTAGCCAGATTTTCGTGAGCGGCGTAAACGTTAGAAATAGAGGGAACGGACAATCAGGAAATGGCCGCCAAAATAGCCCGCTGCCACAATCGCCTGATGGGCGCGGAACGGAAAACGGTAATGGTGAATCAGCCAGGCTGCGTGGGCGATAAACAGCAGTACCGTACCCGTCAGCAGAGAGAAATTTGCGTTTGTTCCCAGCGCAAAATACCGCTCGCCGGCAATCCAGACCATCAGCGTGGTTATGATGATGAATGCGCAGGCGGGCCAGCGCTGTGTGTCCAATCGTCCCCAGATAATCGCGATCAAGATTGCAGCCAGAATGACGAGTGTTAATGCCAGCGGCCAGAAGAAAGTAAGCGCGATTTGTCCGGTAAAGAAGCTAACGGTGTACAGCAAATGGGAGAGGAAATAGGCACCAAACGCGTAAAGCAGGCGCTGAGTCGGCAGCAGCAACAGGGTATCTGCGACCAGCGTTGCCAGCAGCCCCAGCACAATCAGATAGCCCGGCACGCCAAGCAGCGGCGTCTGCCAGGCCAAAGCCAACAGCAGTAGCATCGTGACCGGTTTGAATAACCAACGTTGCCACGTTGGGCCACGGTAGCTGGCGTCCACATACAACCAACCAGAAAAAAGTACAGCAATAAATGACCAAAGCATAGCGTGTCCTTTTTGTGTTTTTGTTTGTGTCAGGATAAAAATAAGCCGTTCTTTATTCAGTGTAGGGGATTGTGAGGAAGTTAAACAACGCGTCGTGAGACGGATGCGACTTCTGTGAGCTTCATGTTATGTTATCGCCTGTTTTTATTGTAGATGGGCGCCGTGACGTCTCGAAGGGAGCATTGTGTTGAATGAGTAGCGAATCCGCGCTTTATCGTATTCAATTTATAAATAACGGTAAGAATTACCAGCTTTACGTGCGTGAGTTGGTGCAGAGCAGCCTGTTCGGTTTTATTGAAATTGCCGACTTCGTGTTTGATAGCCAGTCTGCGGTGTTGGTTGATCCGTCAACGGAGAAACTGAAAACGGAATTTTCCGGCGTTAGCCGCAGTTTCATCCCGCTACAGGCGATCATTCGTATTGATGCCGTGACGGAAAAAGGCAGCGCCCGCATTTCTGATTTGGGCGATAACGTTACCGCGTTCCCTTATCTTCCTGGCAAGAAACCCTGATGAATGACTTCCCCTGGCTGTTGGCGTTGGCCGTTGGCGCGATTTTGGTGCTGGCGGCGCGGCAGTATCGACGTCAACGCCAGAGGGACGCGCAGAATGACGCGGCGCCTCTGCGTATTGTGGCCGCAGAGGTGAAACACAAACGTGAGTTCCCCCGTAATCGTCGGCGCGCGCGCGAGCATCAACTGATGGCCGTAGAGGATATGCTTTATGAGGTCACGTTCAGGCCGATTGCCGGTGGCGCGACTATCACGCTACGCCTTGAAAACGCGGATTATCACCAGCTTGATACTGGAATGCAGGGATCGTTGCAGCTAAAGGGCACGCGCTTTATCCGCTTTGTGCCCCAGCAGAAGTAGCGGTTACGACTTCGGCGGCTTAGGCTGCTTTCTCTGCCACGCCAGCAGTTCAAACACGCCAAAAAGGAAAATACGTGCCTGAAGTGCGCGGTTCAGCACGGGGCTGTCTTTCGGCTGGCTGGATTTTAACAGCAGCAGTTGAAAACCATGCATCAGGATCATAAACACCATCGCCACGGTCATGAAGATATTCAACGGCCTGGGAAACGGCTGAATCAGGTTGAGCAACAAAAATCCCCACACGCCCAGCATCAGTAGCCTGCCAAGGTTAATCAAAATCATCTCTTACCCTTACGTCGCTGCGAAGATCACTGACGGATGTACAAACGGTAGGCGACCTGACCGGCAATTTTCTCGCGGTGCAGTTGCCAATTTTCTGGGATAGTCAGCTGCGCATTTTCCGCCTCGGTTTCCACGTAAATCCACGCATCTGGCGCCAGCCAACCCTGTTGTTCCAGCAGGGCAAGCGTGTTATTCAGCAGTTCTTTACGAAACGGCGGATCGAGAAACACGACGTCAAATGGCGTGCCCGGCTTCGCCAGCCAGCTCAGGGCATCAGTATTGACCACCTCGGCATTTTCCGCCCGAAGTAACGCCAGATTTTGCGTTAATTGCTGGGCGACCGCACGCTCCATTTCCAATAATGTGGCGTGAGCGGCATAACGAGATAAGGCTTCCAGCCCGAGCGCGCCGCTGCCAGCGAAACAGTCCAGACAGCGCGCCTGTTGGATGACGGGAGCCAGCCAGTTAAACAGCGTTTCCCGCACGCGGTCGGTGGTGGGACGTAAACCGGGGCTATCAGGAACCGGAAGTTTTCTGCCGCGCCATTGACCACCGATGATTCGGATTTGTCCGGCGGCTGACGATGCGTTTTTTTTAGCCATAGCTCACAGGGTTATTGTTGTGCCGCATCATCATGGTGTGGATACGGGCAGGAAATTTCTGGCGCTATTCTAGCGGCGGTTACGTGTAGAGGGAATGTTAAGATGGATGTTAAGGCGCTTAAGCCAAAATTTTGTGCGGTCTGCGGCCTTCCGGTAACACGCCGCGTTTGACACACTTCGTTACGGACATTGCCTTTCGTTACGAAGATTGTTGGCCGCGCGGAGAATTGTCTGGCATTGCTCCCGTTGGCTGCGTGTTGCTGTCGGCAGGAAAGTGTTAAACTTGTTGTTTAAATATGATTTTCATTGATTGATTCGCTGCGGTGAGCAGCGTGGAGCGCGATCGCACATGTCAAAAGAAAAGAAGCGCGGTTTTTTTTCCTGGCTGGGATTAGGGAAACAGGAAGAAAAACAACAAGAGCAGCCGCAAGAGACGCCGGTTGTGGAAGAACAGCCGCCAGCGGCGGAGTCGGATGCCGCTGCATCGGCTCACCAGACCGTTGAGCACGCGCCGGAGCAGGTAGAGAAACCGCTGCCGGAAGCGCCTGTCGTTTCTACCCCCATTATTTCCGCAACCGACGATCGTGACCCGATCGATCATGACGTTCTCGATCGGGATGTCGCTGATCCGATCGTGCAGACCGAGATCGCCGAAAGTGCGACAGCGACTGAGGCAGAGCCGGATGTCGTGCAGCAGGAAGAACACGAATACGAAGAACAAGAACTTGCGCAGCCAGAGGCGGTTCCGGTTGTTGCGCAAGAGCAGGAACGTCCGACGAAAGAAGGTTTCTTCGCTCGCTTGAAACGCAGTCTGGTAAAAACGCGCCAGAACCTCGGTTCAGGATTTATCGGATTGTTTCGCGGTAAGAAAATCGACGACGATCTGTTTGATGAGCTGGAAGAACAACTGCTGGTTGCGGATGTGGGGGTCGAAACGACCCGTAAAATCATCACCAGCCTGACAGAGCACGCCAGCCGCCGCCAACTGAAAGATGCTGATACGCTTTTTGTGAAGCTGAAAGACGAAATGGCGGAGATTCTTGCTAAGGTGGATGCCCCGCTGAATATCGAAGGCAAAACGCCTTATGTCATTCTGATGGTTGGCGTTAATGGCGTGGGTAAAACCACCACCATCGGGAAACTGGCGCGCCAGTTTCAGGCGCAGGGCAAATCCGTGATGCTGGCGGCGGGGGATACCTTCCGTGCGGCGGCGGTCGAACAGCTCCAGGTCTGGGGACAGCGCAATAACGTGGCGGTGGTGGCACAGCATACGGGTGCGGATTCGGCGTCGGTGATTTTTGATGCAATTCAGGCAGCGAAAGCGCGCGGCGTGGATGTCCTGATCGCGGATACCGCCGGTCGCTTGCAGAACAAAGCGCACCTGATGGAAGAACTGAAAAAGATTGTGCGCGTGATGAAGAAGCTGGACGAAGACGCGCCGCATGAAGTGATGCTGACGCTGGATGCGAGCACCGGGCAGAACGCGGTGAGTCAGGCCAAATTGTTTAATGAAGCCGTTGGGCTGACGGGTATAACCCTAACGAAGCTGGATGGCACCGCGAAAGGCGGGGTGATTTTCGCCATTGCCGACCAGTTCGCGATTCCTATCCGCTATATTGGGGTAGGGGAAGGCATTGATGATTTACGGCCATTCAAGGCCGACGATTTTATTGAGGCACTTTTTGCCCGAGAGGATTAAAACGGATGATTCGTTTTGAACAGGTCAGTAAAGCTTACCTCGGTGGGCGTCAGGCATTGCAAGGGGTGGATTTCCATCTGCGCCCCGCGGAAATGGCGTTCCTGACCGGCCATTCTGGCGCAGGGAAAAGCACCCTGCTGAAACTGATTTGTGGCATTGAACGTCCCAGCGCGGGGCAGATTTTGTTTGGCGGTCACAATATCAGCCGCCTGAAAAAACGCGAAGTCCCGTTCCTGCGGCGTCAGATCGGCATGATCTTTCAGGATCACCATCTGCTGATGGAACGTACAGTCTATGACAACGTCGCGATGCCGCTCATCATCGCGGGTGCCAGCAGTGAGGATATCCGTCGTCGGGTATCCGCCGCACTGGACAAGGTTGGCCTGCTGGATAAAGCGAAAAATTACCCTATCCAACTGTCTGGCGGTGAACAGCAGCGCGTTGGCATTGCGCGCGCGGTGGTGAACAAACCCGCCGTGTTGCTGGCGGATGAACCGACCGGCAACCTGGACGACGCGTTGTCAGAAGGCATTTTACGCCTGTTTGAAGAGTTCAACCGCGTCGGTGTTACCGTCCTGATGGCGACGCATGATACCGGGCTGATCGCCCGCCGTAATTACCGTGTGCTGACGCTGTCGGATGGCCGCATGGTGGGGGGAAACCACGATGGCGAATAACGTCCGTAATGCGAAAAAGCCTGCTGCAAAATCGAAAGCGTTGCGCGGCGGCTGGCAGGAACAGTGGCGCTATGCCTGGACGAATACGCTGGCTGATATGCTGCGCCAGCCGCTGGCGACTTTCCTGACCGTCATGGTGATCGCCATTTCGTTGGCATTGCCCAGCATTTGCTATCTGGTGTGGAAAAACGTCAGTCAGGCTGCTACACAGTGGTATCCCTCGCCTCAGCTAACGGTCTATCTGGATAAATCACTGGATGACAATGCGGCGCAGGCGGTGGTCACGCAGCTTCAATCTGAAGACGGCGTTGATAAAGTCAATTACCTGTCGCGCAATGAAGCGATGGGCGAGTTCCGCAACTGGTCTGGCTTTGGCGGCGCGCTGGATATGCTGGAAGAGAATCCGCTGCCGGCGGTGGCGATTATCACGCCGAAAATGAGCTTTCAGGATTCCACCACGCTGACGACGCTGCGCGATCGCGTGGCGGCGACGCAGGGCGTGGAGGAAGTTCGGATGGACGACAGCTGGTTTGCACGGCTGGTGGCGCTGACCAATCTGGTCGGGCAAATTTCCGCGACGATTGGCATTTTGATGATTGTTGCCGTCTTTTTGGTGATCGGTAACAGCGTGCGTCTGAGCATTTTCAGCCGCCGTGAAACCATCAACGTAATGAAGCTGATTGGCGCGACGGACGGGTTTATTCTGCGTCCTTTCCTGAATGGTGGCGCGGCAATGGGCGTCGGTGGCGCGGTGCTATCGCTGATTCTGTCGCAGGCGCTGATCTGGAAGCTGGATGCGGTGGTGGCACAGGTGGCGTCCGTCTTTGGTACGACGTTCGCCGTTAAAGGGCTGAGCTGGGATGAGTCTCTGTTGCTGCTGTTAATCGCTGGCATGATTGGCTGGCTGGCCGCCTGGTTGGCTACCGTGCAACATTTACGCCGTTTTACACCACAGTAAGCGTTTTCTGGTATAATTATCCCCTGTAATTCAGACCGTATTGCAGGGGAAATCTCCTCAGCGACATCTCTTCTTTGCGCTTCCCGCTGCGTTTTCCCCTTGGTTTTTCGTGCGTTAACGGTTCGTTTTCTCCCTGCTTGATCTCTGGCAGGAGGTGAATAAAATGATAGGAACTTGCGAGCGAAATCACAGTCTGAATAGACAGATTTTAGGATTTGAGTAAATACGTTTTAAAGATGTCGTGTTTTGCCATTTTCGCGCAAAACGATGCGGCGAAGCAGTGCTAAGATAGTCGACTGCAATATGACGAGTAGAGCAACTGAGAGGGTTGAATGACCAAAGATATGCAAACTTTCACCTTAGTTCCCCAGGGCAGTCTGGAAGGGTATATTCGTGCCGCCAATGCCTATCCGATGCTGACGGCGGAGGAAGAGCGGGCGCTGGCTGAACGGCTGCATTATCAGGGCGATCTGGATGCGGCTAAGCACCTGATTCTGTCACACCTGCGTTTTGTTATTCACGTTGCCCGTAACTATTCCGGCTACGGCCTGCCGCAGGCGGACCTGATTCAGGAAGGGAACATCGGCCTGATGAAGGCGGTACGTCGCTTTAACCCTGAAGTGGGCGTGCGTCTGGTTTCTTTCGCCGTGCACTGGATCAAAGCAGAAATTCACGAATACGTGCTGCGTAACTGGCGTATTGTGAAAGTCGCGACCACCAAAGCACAGCGTAAACTGTTCTTTAACCTGCGGAAGACGAAAACGCGTCTCGGCTGGTTTAATCAGGATGAAGTCGAACTGGTGGCGCGTGAACTTGGCGTGACCAGCAAGGACGTGCGCGAGATGGAATCCCGTATGGCGGCGCAGGACATGACGTTCGATCCAACGCCGGAAGAAGATTCGCACGACGGCAAGGCGATGTCGCCGATGCTTTACCTACAGGATAAATCGTCTGACTTTGCCGACGGCATTGAAGAAGATAACTGGGACACGCATGCGGCGGATAAGCTCACCTACGCGCTGGAAGGGCTGGACGAACGTAGCCAGCACATTATCCGCGCCCGTTGGCTGGATGATGACAACAAATCCACCTTGCAGGAACTGGCCGATCAATACGGTGTTTCCGCCGAGCGTGTGCGTCAGTTAGAAAAGAATGCGATGAAAAAACTGCGAGCGGCGATAGAAGCGTAATCACTCTCATCGTCTCTTTCTGTAGCGACCGGGTAATGCCCGGTCGTTTTGTTTTTGTCTGATGTCAGGCTTGGGCTATGGTTTATCTGAGTTGATTTCGTCAAGAATCAGCGGTGTTTCCTTTCTGCGAATATAGCGCCAGCCGCCGGATACCGGTGAGAAGCCACAGGACACCATAAACCGCGCCAGCACTTCCTCTTTGATCGCCGCGTAGTCAGCGGTCGCTAGCCACCACTCTTTAACTTCGGGAAGTTGACGGAACGCTTCATCAATTAAAAGTTTTCCTACCCCACGTCGGCGTGTGACTTCTCTTACCATCAAGTCGCTCAACTCTGCATACTCCCCTTCGATCTCAACCAGTACGCCACCGAGTAGTCGATCGTTAAAACGAGCAACAAACAATCGTTGATTGGGAGTGAGTTCTGCTTCGAGCAAATCAATATTTTGATGCGGCCAGATTTTCGCCAGGTCAATTTTGTCCTGGGGGCTGAATTGGGTGAGGCATTCGACGGTGAGTTTCATTTTTATCGGCACTCCATCATATGAGTGAAGAATAATGTAGTTGTTTTGTAGTGGAACGGTTGTGTAATTTGGGTGTTATGGTTAATAGGGCAAATGTTTTTCTCATTCTTTGTTTTTCGAGTAATCCATCAACAATTAATGCACAAAGTAGAATATCTGACTATATATAAATTAAATGCTGGATTTTGCATCTGGTGTTTTGTGCTGTTTGCTCCGCTTGTTTCTGACAATGTGAGTTGATTTGCAGCATAATATTCCTGTTTAATAATATGAAAAATAAAGCCTTATTAGAAACTATTACTAATAATAACCTAAGCCTTTCTTACTTATAAGAAAATAGCAGGTTATGGCAGAAGGCGGTCAGGTTTTCGGCAATATCCATAATGACAGATGGGGTAAAAAGAATGAAATTCAGTAAAGGTAAAGTATTGCTGATGGGTTGTATGGCTGCGGCGTTTAGCCATGCGGTCAGTGCTGCCGATATTAAAGTTGCGGTTGTTGGCGCGATGTCTGGCCCGGTTGCCCAGTATGGCGACATGGAATTCATCGGCGCGCGTCAGGCGATTGCTGATATCAACGCAAAAGGCGGCATAAACGGTAACAAACTGGTTGGCGTGGAATATGATGACGCGTGCGACCCCAAGCAGGCGGTTGCTGTAGCGAACAAGGTCATCAATGACGGTATCCGTTATGTGATTGGCCATCTGTGTTCCTCCTCTACGCAGCCTGCGTCTGATATTTATGAAGAAGAAGGCGTGATCATGATTACGCCTGCGGCAACTAATGCCGACTTGACCACGCGCGGCTACAAAATGGTGCTGCGTACGACGGGGCTGGATTCCGATCAGGGACCAACCGCAGCGAAGTACATCGTTGAAACCATCAAACCGCAGCGCATCGCCGTGGTGCATGACAAACAGCAATATGGTGAAGGCCTAGCCCGCTCTGTTCAGGATAGCCTGAAAAAAGCCGGTGCGAATGTTGTGTTGTTTGAAGGTGTGACGGCGGGTGACAAAGATTTCTCTACGCTGGTTGCGCGCCTGAAGAAAGAGAACGTCGATTTCGTGTATTTTGGCGGCTACTACCCGGAAATGGGGCAGATTCTGCGCCAATCGCGTCAGGCTGGCATGACCACCAAATTCATGGGGCCGGAAGGCGTGGGTAACTCCTCACTGTCCAACATTGCGGGCGATGCGTCTGAAGGGATGCTGGTCACGCTGCCGAAGCGCTACGATCAGGTTCCTGCTAACCAACCGATTGTGGATGCGCTGAAAGCTAAGAAGCTGGACCCGACTGGGCCGTTTGTCTGGACAACCTATGCTGCGCTGCAATCGCTGACCACCGCGATGGCGCGTACGGGTAGCAATGAGCCGGAAAAACTGGTCGCGGATCTGAAAGCGAACTCCGTGGATACCGTAATGGGACCATTAAGCTGGGATGCAAAAGGCGACCTGAAAGGGTTTGAATTTGGCGTATTTGAGTGGCACAAAGACGGTACCTCCAGCGCAGTGAAATAATCACCATGCCGGGGCGGATAACGGATGAATCGCCGTTGTCTGCCTCTTTGGCGTGAGGAGCATTCTCCGCCCGCTGAGTGTGTACCAATAATAATCCCTCAATACCGAGCCCCCGTTGCCGCAAGGCGCGGGGGCAGCATTTAAGGTTAAGGTATGTCCGAGCAGTTCCTTTACTTTTTTCAGCAGATGTTCAACGGCCTGACGTTGGGCAGCACCTATGCGCTGATCGCCATTGGCTACACCATGGTTTACGGCATTATCGGCATGATTAACTTCGCACACGGCGAAGTGTATATGATCGGTAGTTATGTCTCCTTTATTGTGATTGCGGCCTTGATGATGATGGGCATCGATGCTGGCTGGCTGCTGATTGGCGCCGCTTTCATTGCCGCCGTGGTCATTTCCAGCGCCTACGGCTGGAGTATCGAACGGGTGGCCTATCGACCCGTTCGAACGTCAAAGCGCCTGATTGCGCTGATTTCTGCCATCGGGATGTCAATTTTCCTGCAAAACTACGTCAGCCTGAATCAGGGCTCGCGTGATGTTGCGCTGCCGAGTCTGGTGACCGGCCAGTGGGTGCTGGGCGAAAGCAATGGCTTTGCCGCGACCATTAGCTCTATGCAGCTGATCATCTGGATTGTGACGTTCCTCGCCATGCTGGCCCTGACGTTGTTCATTCGCTATTCCCGTATGGGACGCGCCTGCCGCGCCTGCGCGGAAGACCTGAAAATGGCGAGCCTGCTGGGTATCAGCACCGATCGCGTCATTTCCCTGACCTTCGTCATCGGTGCGCTGATGGCCGCCGTTGCAGGCGTGCTGTTGGGGCAGTTTTATGGCGTCATCAACCCCTATATCGGCTTTATGGCCGGGATGAAAGCCTTTACCGCGGCGGTACTGGGCGGAATCGGCAGTATCCCTGGCGCGATGATCGGTGGGCTGATTCTGGGCGTAGCCGAAGCGCTGACGTCCGCGTACCTGAGCACGGAATACAAAGATGCGGTGTCGTTTGCCCTGCTGATTGTGGTGCTGCTGGTGATGCCTACCGGTATTCTGGGCCGTCCGGAGGTTGAGAAAGTATGAAACAGCTCAACCTGTTTAACGCGCTGGTTTCCGCGCTCATGTTGCTGGTGCTTGCCTCGTTCTTAATGGGCATGCAGTTGGCGCTGGATGGCACCAAACTGGTGGTGCGCGGTGCCGATCAAGTTCGCTGGTACTGGATTGGCGCAGGCTGCGTCGTGGTGTTCTTCTTCCAACTGATCCGCCCGTTCTTCCAGCAAAGCATCAAGAAATTTTCTGCGCCGTCGCTGGTGCTGCCGAGCTTTGATGGCAGTACGCCGCGGCAGAAAGTATTGGCAGCGGCATTGATCATCGCCGCTATCGCCTGGCCGTTTCTGGTGTCGCGCGGTACGGTGGATATCGCCACCCTCACGCTGATTTACGTGATGCTGGGTCTGGGGCTGAACGTGGTGGTTGGCTTGTCCGGCCTGTTGGTATTGGGTTACGGTGGGTTTTACGCCATTGGTGCGTATACCTATGCGCTGCTGAACCACTATTACGGATTGGGCTTCTGGGAAAGTCTGCCGCTGGCGGGCATGACGGCGGCGCTGTCTGGCTTCCTGCTGGGGTTCCCGGTGCTGCGGTTGCGCGGCGACTATCTGGCGATCGTGACCCTCGGATTCGGCGAGATTGTTCGTATCCTGTTGCTGAATAACACCGAAATTACCGGTGGCCCGAACGGCATCAGCCAGATCCCTAAACCAACCTTCTTTGGTCTGGAATTCAGCCGCAGCGCGCGCGATGGCGGTTGGGATACGTTCCACAATTTTTTTGGCCTGCAATACGACCCTAGCGACCGTATTATCTTCCTGTATCTGGTGGCGCTGCTGTTGGTTGTGTTGACTCTGTTTGTGATTAACCGCCTGCTGCGGATGCCGCTGGGCCGTGCCTGGGAAGCGCTGCGCGATGATGAAATCGCCTGTCGTTCTCTGGGGCTGAGCCCCACGCGCATCAAGCTGACGGCCTTTACTATCAGCGCCGCGTTTGCAGGTTTTGCCGGTACGCTGTTTGCCGCCCGTCAGGGCTTCGTCAGCCCGGAATCGTTCACGTTCGCCGAGTCTGCCTTTGTGCTGGCCATCGTCGTGCTGGGCGGGATGGGGTCGCAGTTTGCGGTCATTCTCGCGGCAATCCTGCTGGTGGTGTCTCGCGAGCTGATGCGCGATCTGAATGAATACAGCATGCTGTTGCTGGGTGCCTTGATGGTTCTGATGATGATTTGGCGTCCGCAAGGCCTGCTGCCGATGAAGCGTCCTGAGATGAAGTTGAAAGTCGCGAAGAAGGAAGAGCAAGCATGAGCACGCAGCCACTATTATCAGTCAGAGGTCTGATGATGCGTTTTGGCGGCCTGCTGGCGGTCAACAACGTTGAAATGGATATTCATGCGGGTGAAATCGTTTCGCTGATTGGCCCGAATGGGGCGGGAAAAACCACGGTCTTCAACTGCCTGACCGGTTTTTATCGCCCGAGCGGTGGCACCATCATGCTGCGCGATCGTCATCTGGAAGGGTTACCCGGACAGGCCATTGCCCGCATGGGCGTGGTGCGTACGTTCCAGCACGTTCGCTTGTTCCGTGAAATGACGGTGGTGGAGAACCTGCTGGTGGCACAGCATCAACACCTGAAAAGCGGCGTGTTTGCCGGGCTGTTGAAAACACCGAGCTTTCGTCGTGCGGAAGCGGATGCGCAGGAGCGTGCCGCGGTGTGGCTGGAGCGTATCGGCCTGCTGGATTTAGCGAACCGTCAGGCGGGGAATCTGGCTTACGGCCAGCAGCGCCGTCTGGAGATTGCCCGTTGTATGGTGACGCGGCCTGAGCTACTGATGCTGGATGAGCCTGCGGCCGGTCTGAACCCGAAAGAAACTGACGAGTTAAATCAGCTGATTGCGGAACTGCGCGATAGCCATCAGGTATCGGTGCTGTTGATTGAACACGATATGAAGCTGGTCATGGGGATTTCCGACCGGATTTATGTCGTCAATCAGGGCACGCCGCTGGCACAGGGCACTCCAGCTGAAATTCGTAACAACCCGGATGTCATTCGTGCCTATCTGGGTGAAGGATAACGTTTATGCTGTCATTACATCAGGTTTCGGCCCACTACGGAAAAATTCAGGCGCTGCATCAGGTTAGCCTGCACATTAATCAGGGTGAGATTGTTACGCTTATCGGTGCGAACGGCGCTGGTAAAACCACGCTGCTGGGCACGCTGTGTGGCGACCCGCGCGCGACGGAAGGCACCATCACGTTTGACGGTAAGGACATCACGAACTGGCAGACCGCGCAGATTATGCGTGAAGCTATCGCGATTGTACCGGAAGGCCGTCGCGTCTTTTCCCGCATGACGGTAGAAGAAAATCTGGCGATGGGTGGGTTCTTTGCCGATCGCGAGCAGTATCAGGAACGCATTGCGCGTGTCTACGATCTGTTCCCGCGCTTGTATGAGCGACGCGCCCAGCGTTCCGGCACGATGTCCGGCGGTGAGCAGCAGATGCTGGCGATTGGCCGTGCGCTGATGAGCCAGCCGCGTTTACTGCTGCTGGATGAGCCGTCGCTGGGGCTGGCGCCGATTATCATCCTGCAAATTTTCGATACGATCCAGCAACTGCGTGAAGAGGGCATGACCATCTTCCTGGTGGAACAGAACGCCAATCAGGCGCTGAAACTGGCCGACCGGGGTTATGTACTTGAAAACGGCCATGTCGTGTTGGAAGATACCGGTGCGGCATTGTTAGCTAATGAAGCGGTACGTTCGGCCTATCTGGGCGGATAATTAAAGTTTTGTTGAAAGGTTAAGAAGAGATGGCCATTGAAGGGTTGTTAGCGCACCGTATCGCTCAGTTAAAAAGTTCCGCCATCCGTGAACTGCTGAAACACAGCAAGATGGAAAACATTATCTCGCTGGCTGGCGGGATTCCGTCAGATGCATTGTTTGATTTTGAAGGATTAAGCCAGGCCACGCAGTTAGCGATTACCGAACAGCCGAAAACGGCATTCCAGTACGGTTTAACCGAAGGCAGCGGCGTGCTGCGCGATCGCATTGCCGAGCTGTGTGCTGTGCGCGGCGTAAAAACGCGCGGTGACGATATTGTTGTAACGGCCGGTTCACAGCAGGCGCTGGATCTGATCATGCGCTCGATGGTTGATCCGGGCGACGTGTTCGTCGTTGAACGCCCGACCTATCTGGCAGCGCTGCAAACGCTGGAACTGGCGCAGGCGCAGGTGATGTCTGTGTCATCCGATGCCGACGGCATGGTCGTCGATGAGCTGGAAGAGCTGCTGAAGAAACAGCGCATCAAAGGCGTTTATATCGTTCCGAATTTCGGTAACCCGAGCGGCGTGACGCTGAGCTATGAACGTCGCCTGAAATTGATTCAACTGGCGGAACGCTACGGTTTTGTCATTATCGAAGACGATCCCTATGGCGAGCTGCGCTTCACCGAGGAGCGCAACCCGACGCTGTTCCAACTGGCGCAAGAGCAACTGGGTAGCACGGAATACGTGCTGTATACCTCCACGTTCTCGAAAGTGCTGGCACCGGGGCTGCGTCTCGGCTGGGCGATTCTGCCGGACTGGCTGTTGCACAAAGTGGCGATTATCAAACAGGCCGCTGACCTGCACGCCAGCGCGCTATCGCAGACCGTCGCGGAATGCTATCTGGGTCTGGGTCGTCTGGATTCGCAGATCGAAAAAATTCGCCACGCCTATAAGCACAAAGGCGAACTGCTGGCGCAGCTGGTCGAGAAAGAATTGGGTGATGTGATCACTTTCAACCAGCCGAAAGGCGGGATGTTCCTGTGGGCGAAGTTCCGCCAGAACGATTTCAACACGACGGAGTGGCTGAAGAAGACGCTGGAGCAGGGCGTGGTCTTCGTGCCGGGCGAGTTCTTCTTCCCAGACAATCTCGATTACTCAACGCTGCGTCTGTCCTTTGCGACGGCGACAGATGAGCAAATGCATGAAGCGGTGGCTCGCCTGCGTCGGGCGCTGTAATCGCCGATAACAGGCTATCCGTTAATGTAAAAAACCGCTGAAATATCAGCGGTTTTTATTTATCAGCGCAGCATTAACAGGTGATAGCTTTAAAAGGTTTCCCAGTTTGTGTGACCCGAATTAGCGGCCAGCGCCAGTTTGGGCCTGGATAGCGTAGCGGCCCGTGGTGCGACCTGCTGTGGCTGGATACCGTCGATTTTGAACACGCTCATTAATTCAACCAAATGTCTGGCTTGTTGGTTCAGACTGTCTGCGGCGGAAGCCGATTCTTCAACCAGCGCCGCGTTCTGCTGGGTGACCTGATCGAGCTGATTAACCGCATCGTTCACCTGAGAAACGCCCTGTTCCTGCTCGTGGGTGGTCAGTCCGATCTCATTGATAAGATTGGCGACACGCTGCGACTGCTCCACGACTTCCTCGATGGTTGCGCCCGCTTCGTTTACCAGCAGTTCTCCCGCTTCCACTTTCCCAACACTGATGCTAATCAAATCCTTGATCTCGCGTGCCGCGGAGGCAGAGCGCTGTGCCAGCGAACGCACTTCTCCGGCAACGACGGCGAAGCCACGCCCCTGTTCTCCGGCGCGTGCCGCTTCGACGGCGGCGTTGAGCGCCAGAATGTTGGTCTGGAAAGCAATGCCGTCAATCACACCGATAATATCGCCGATTTTACGTGAGCTCGCGGTGATCTCTTCCATTGTCCGCACGACATTATTCACGACATCCCCCCCTTTGCGGGCGGCGGCGCTGGCCGTATTCGCGAGCTGTGCGGCGCTACGCACGGTGTCGGCGTTTTGTTTGACGGTGGTATTCATCTCCTCCATGGAGGCTGCGGTTTCCTGTAGGTTTGCGGCCTGTTCTTCCGTACGTTGACTCAAATCGGTATTGCCAATGGCAATCTGGCTGGCGCCGGTGGCGATAGACTCGCTGCTTTGATGGACTTGCCCGACAATACTGCTCAGGCTTTGGCGCATTTCCTCCATTGCGGCCAGAATGCTGGTGGTGTCTCCGTCACGCCGATCAATGGCGATGGCAAGATTTCCCTGTGCGACCTGACGGGTAATCTCCAGTGTATAAGCCGGTTCTCCGCCCAACTGACGCTTGATTTTCCGGGTGATCCACCAGGCAACAACGCCTCCCAGTAAGGAAGCACACAGTGTGAGAACCAGCATTAACGTACCGGCATTTAACGCTTCCTGCTCGGACTGGTTGGCGATGTCGACCGTGAGGTGTTTCTGTCTCTCGGCCATTTTATCCAGCGCGCTGAATACGTCAGCTTGCGTGGTGCGCACCTCCGTCAGAAGAAAATCGCGAAACGCGTCGTGTTGGCTGCTCATAGCCAGTTCGATGGCTTTTTTCATGTTGTTGATATAGGCCGGCAGCACCTGTTCCAGTGAGGCAATCTGCTCTTTAGCCTCACTGCTCATTGCGTTTTTACGTATTGCCGCCAGCAAATCGTTATTACGCACGATGGATTTATCAATACGTTCCTTTTCCGTCTTCATCTGCTGTTGATCGGTGAGAAGCGCAATATTTCTGATGGCGCGTGCTGTGTCGTTGACGTTGTCTTTAAATTCCTGCATCAGCAAAAGATTAGTAATACGCACTTGTGACAAGATCTGAATGTTTCCGCCAAGTTTTTCTAACTGGACACGACCCAGTATGGCGACTAAAAACCCAATCACGATAATTAGCGTAAAACCTGTGCCTAACATTTTTCCCAAGCTTATATTCTTCATGATGTACCTTTTTTATTTATTGAAATTTGACACGGCAGGTGTCGTTATTTTTTGTTAAGAGGCGATGGTACAGATGCGACTCACCCCGTGAACTCCATGGCTTTCATCATTCCCCTATCTCCCGATGTCTTTCTGGTACAGGAAGATCAGCGGCATTTATGCCCCGATCGCTACATTATCGAACGGAGCTCTCTGTCGCTTGCATACAGGTATGGAATGTTTGTTGGGAATATTTACAGACTAAGGGAATGACAAATAAAGTGTAGACAATAACGTGGTAGGTTGATGGGAGAATAAACGTAACAAAAACCCCTGATTTATTAGATGGGGAAAATTTAATATTATTTTCTTATGGTGATAAGAATAGATAATAAATATTAATCAATGATGCTCTACCTAATAAGAGTCAGATCTTTTCCTTATTTTTATTATTTTGTAACTTTTCATTTTTAATTGTGATATTTATTAATTGATGCGGTTTTTTTAACCTTATTATTTATGCATTTTATCCTTATACAATAAAAAGCCGCTGAAGACTCAGCGGCTTTATTCTTTTTCGACAAGACTGGGGAATCTGTCGATCGACCGTGTTCGTTAAAACGTTTCCCAGTTATTGCTGCTTGTGCTGCCCGATTGGCTTGCCAGAGCCAGTCTCGGCGCTGTTGGTTGCTTCACTTGTGCGCTCAGACGTGGCGCTTGGGCTTGAACGCCCCTGATTTTAAACACGCTCATTAATTCCAGCAGCGTTCTGGCCTGCTCACTCAAGCTGTCGGCGGCGGAGGCTGATTCTTCAACCAGTGCGGCGTTCTGCTGGGTCACCTGATCGAGTTGATTCACGGCATCATTCACCTGAGCAACACCCTGTTCTTGCTCGTGTGTTGTCAGGCCAATTTCACTGAGCAGGTTGGCAACATGCTGAGATTTTTCTACGAGGTCATTGATGGTGACGCCCGCGTCATTCACCATTTTCTCGCCCATTTCCACGTTAGCCAGGCTTACGTTAATCAGATCTTTGATTTCACGGGCGGCGGAGGCGGAACGCTGTGCCAGAGAGCGCACTTCACCCGCGACCACCGCGAAGCCGCGACCTTGCTCACCGGCTCTGGCGGCTTCAACGGCGGCGTTAAGTGCCAGGATGTTGGTCTGAAACGCAATGCTGTCGATAACGCCGATAATGTCGCCGATCTTACGCGAGCTGGCGGTGATATCTTCCATGGTACGCACAACGTTATTGACCGCATTGCCGCCTTTTTGCGCCGTGGTGCTGGCGGTATGGGCCAGTTCCGTTGCGGTGCGCACGGTCGCCGCATTCTGCTTCACCGTGGTATTCATCTGTTCCATTGAGGCGGCAGTTTCCTGAAGATTCGCGGCCTGTTCTTCCGTACGTTGGCTCAGATCGGTGTTGCCCATGGCAATCTGCGTCGCGCCGGTGGCGATAGATTCGCTGCTCTGATGCACCTGACCGACGAGGTTGCTCAGGTTTTGACGCATATCTTCCATTGCCGCCAGTACGCTGGTGGTGTCGCCATCGCGCAGTTCAATCGCGACGGCCAGATTCCCCTGTGCAACCTGACGCGTCACTTCCAGCGTGTAGGCTGGCTCACCCCCGAGCTGACGTTTAACGGTACGGGTAATCCACCATGAGATGATTGCGCCCAATACGACAGAAAGCAGAGCGATGATGACCATCAGCGTGCCCGCGTGAGTCGCATTTTTTAAAGACTGGTCGGCGATTTCGACCGTGAGTTTCTCTTGCCAGTTGACCATGTCATTCAGAGCCTTGAAGACGGTTTCCTGTTTCGCCCGCACGTCTGTTAATAACAGATGTTGCGCTTCGCTGTTCTTATTCGCCATGGCCAATGTGAGGGCGTCCGTATAGCTACTGCTATAGGCCGGGCGCACGCGCTCCAGTACCGCGACCAGGTCCTGAGCATGTTTGTCGACGGCGCTGTCATGGATTTTCGAGAGTAACGCGTTGTTGCGGGAGATGACCTCCTCGATACGTGCCTTCTCTACCTGCAGTTTCTGGAGGTCTTCCTCCATGGTCAGGTTTCTAATGGCGAGGGCATTGGCGTTTATGTTGTCTTTAAACTCCTGCATCATCAGGAGATTGGTAATGCGGACCTGCGACAGCAGTTGGATGTTTTCCCCAAGCCTATCTAATTGGATTCGACTAAATACCGCCACCAGAAAACCGATAGCGATGACTAGGGTAAAGCCTGTCCCTAGCATTTTACCCAAGCTGCTATTTTTTATGAGATTCATTGTGTCCCTTATTATATGCTGAAGATGAATATGGTTGGTGTAGGTGTGCTTTAAATGTGAAATAGGCGTTGCGCAAACGTATTTATTTTGCAAATGCTATCACGTTGCGGTTTGAGCTCTTTCAGGTAAATCCTTTCCTTTAATCACTGCCTGTTTCCTTTCGGCTATAAATGTATTTCACGTTACTTTTTCTGGTTACTCGCTTAGCAAAGTAGGGTTGTGTCCGGTGCGGTAGAACCTATTCTGATGACAGGGAAATGATGGCGCAGGAGTATAAAAGGCGGCGGTAAAAGCCGCAATATCTCTATGGGTTAGAGAAAAAATAAACTGATATCGTGCTGTAATGTTAAATTGACAGTCATGTTAATAAACACGGTGATGATGATTTGTTGCTTGTTTATTCAGCTTTCAAGGATGGTGTTATTCTTTTTGTTTATTCTTCTTTTTCGAAAGACATGCTGTTTTTACCATCATATATTTGATGTTTTTATCATCGCAAATTGTCATTCCTATTGTTTTTATTGGTTTTATTCTATTTTGCTTAATATGAAGCCAATTGCTGATTTTTCTTTTTTATTAATTGCTTTTCCCTATTGAAAAAAAACCGCTGATCGCTCAGCGGTTTCGGCATGTTTTGATTAACCGCTAAAAGGTTTCCCAGTTTTGCTTATCGCTTCCCGTGGCGCTTTTCGGGTTGGCGAGTGAAAGTTTTGCGCTGTCAGGCCTTTTTAACTGTGGAGCGAGGCGCTGCGGCGCCCCGCCTTCAACGATGAAGACTTTCATCAGTTCTACCAGATGGGCGGCTTGCTCGCTCAGGCTATCGGCGGCAGATGCGGATTGCTCAACGAGTGCGGCGTTCTGCTGCGTAACCTGATCGAGTTGGTTCACGGCATCATGAATCTGTGAGACGCCGGATTCCTGCTCCTGCGTGGTCACGCCGATTTCGTTAATCAGATCGGCAACGTGGCGCGCCTGACGAACCAGCTCTTCGATTGTCGTTCCCGCATCGCTGACCAGCGCGGAGCCTGCCTCCACTTTCTCAACGCTGTGGCCGATCAGTTCTTTAATCTCCTTGGCGGCGGTGGCGGAGCGCTGTGCCAGCGAGCGAACTTCGCCTGCCACCACGGCAAAGCCACGACCTTGTTCACCGGCCCGAGCCGCTTCGACCGCGGCGTTGAGGGCCAGAATATTGGTCTGGAAAGCGATGCCGTCAATCACGCTAATGATGTCGTTAATCTTGTGCGAACTGTCGGTAATTTCTTTCATGGTGACCACAATATTGCCGACGGCTTCACCGCCTTTAGCCGCGGTATTACTGGCGGCCTGCGCCAGTTGAGCGGCGTTACGCACCGTATCGGTATTTTGACGCACCGTTTGGCTCATTTCTTCCGTAGACGCTGCGGTTTGCTGTAAGTTGGCTGCCTGTTCCTCCGTGCGCTGGCTGAGATCAGCACTGCCTGCGGCGATCTGTCTGGCACCGGTGGCGATAGATTCGCTGCTCTCACGCACCTGTTCAACAATACTGCTTAAACTTTTACGCATGTTATTCATTGCGAACAGCAAACTGGTATTGTCGCCTGACGTAAGAGCGACCGGTATTGCGAGATTACCTTGTGCGATTTCTTGTGTGACCTGTGTGGCATAGGCAGGTTCACCCCCCAATTGCTTCTTAATATGGCGGGTAATCAGCCAGGCGATGCAGGCGCCGAATAATGAGGCGATGACCGCCAGAACCAGCAGGGAATTGCCATCGTAGTAGGACTCTTCAATCGCGTTGGTTGCCGTTTGCGTGGTGTAGTCTTTCTGCAACTGAATCATGGTGTTCAGATTGTTAAAAAGCTTGGTTTGTATAGGTTCAAGCTGGGTTTTAACTAACTCGATAGATTCAGCCTGTCTATTGCTGAGTGACAGTGCGACGGCCTGGCGGCCTACTCTGGCAAATTCAGTGCGGTTTTGCTGCAGCTCACCCAGAATATTGCGGACCTCGGTTGCCCGTAAATTGGTTTCCAGTTGAGTGACGAGCTGCGTGTTTTTGGCACTCGTGGTTTCAATCAGTTTTTGATTGTCTTCGAGAACCTTTTGCTCGGTAGCGATAAGCATACGCAGTGTGGCTTTGATCGTGACGTTAAGATTATCTTTCAGTTCTTGTAGCACGATGAGATTGGCAAGGTGGTGTTTGGCCAGCCTGTCCGTAGCATTACCGAGGCCAACCAGGTGCATTCTGCCGAAGATAGCCACTAATAGGCCAATAATAATAACAATGGCAAAACCTGAACCGACCTGAGTACCCAGTTTCATTTTTTTTGTATGCTGCATGTTATCCTCATGACTTATTTACAGTATTTATTGTTATTAAGCAGATTTTCCTTTGCACGATGGAGGCATGTGCTGCTGCGGTTTCTCGATCCCTCTGATGAATAATTAAGCACTTCACTCTAGAATATCGGCATGACCGGAGAAAACATTGATTTTAATTGCCGCCTTTTCAGCGTAGCGCACGTTGATGAGGAAAAACAGAAAACGTAGGGGATGGCGGAGACTGGGTGTGAAAGTAAACAGGGGGAGGTCATCCCCCTGTGTAGAATCAGAACTGTTCCCAGTTTTGAGTATCGCTTCCCGTGCGGCTTCTGGAATTGGCAAGCGAGAGTTTGGCGCTGTCAGGCCTTTTCAATTGCGGAGCAAGGCGCTGTGACGAGCCGCCTTCAACGATGAAGACTTTCATCAGCTCGACCAGATGGGCTGCCTGATCGCTCAGGCTATCGGCGGCGGACGCGGATTGCTCAACGAGTGCGGCGTTCTGCTGCGTAACCTGATCGAGTTGGTTCACGGCATCATGAATCTGTGAGACGCCGGATTCCTGCTCCTGCGTGGTCACGCCGATTTCGTTAATCAGATCGGCAACGTGGCGCGCCTGACGAACCAGCTCTTCAATCGTCGTTCCTGCATCGCTGACCAGCGCGGATCCTGTTTCCACTTTCTCGACGCTGTGACCGATCAGCTCTTTAATCTCTTTGGCTGCGGTGGCGGAGCGTTGCGCCAGCGAGCGAACTTCACCAGCCACCACGGCAAAACCACGGCCTTGCTCACCCGCCCGAGCCGCCTCGACCGCCGCGTTGAGCGCCAGAATGTTGGTCTGGAAGGCGATGCCGTCAATCACGCTGATGATGTCGCCAATTTTATGCGAGCTGTCGGTAATTTCTTTCATGGTGACCACGATATTGCCGACGGCTTCACCACTTTTAGCGGCGGTATTGCTGGCGGCCTGCGCTAACTGCGTGGCGTTACGCACGGTGTCTGAGTTCTGGCGTACGGTTTGACTCATCTCTTCCATTGAGGCGGCGGTTTGTTGCAGGTTGGCCGCCTGCTCTTCTGTACGCTGGCTGAGATCGGTGCTGCCTGCGGCGATCTGGCTGGCGCCGGTGGCGATGGATTCACTGCTCTCACGCACCTGTTCAACAATGCCGCTCAGGCTTTTGCGCATCGCATTCATGGCTGCCAGCATGCTGTGATTATCGCCGGGACGCAGGTTGACCGTGACGGCCAGATTTCCCTGTGCGACTGCCTGAGCGATTTGTGCGGCGTAAGCCACTTCACCACCCAGCAAGCCTTTGATGGTGCGGGTAATCAGTACGGAAACCAGAATGCCAACGAGCACCGCAATGGCTGCGAAGACGATCAGCATGTTGCCGTCTGAGCGCGCTTCCTGCATCGCGCTGGTTGTCATATCCAGCGTCCGTTTCTTCTGCAATTCCCTCATGCTATCCAGCGCGGCGAAAACCGGCGCCTGCGTCACCTGCATCTCATTGACCATGATCTGTACGGCACGCGCTCTTTCTTCTGCATTTTCGGACAGGCCGAGTTCAACTGCTTTATTTACGGCATCCCGATAGGCCGGACGCGCCTGCGTCAGGCTCTCCAGCGAGTCGCGGGTTTCTGGTTCAGACAGGTGTTCATACAGTTTGCTCAGGGTTTCAGTATTGCGGGCAATTTGCTGATCGATTAGGCGCTTTTCTTCCTGAATACGGTTCCTGTCATCGGTCAGGCCAATGTTACGCACTGAACGCGCCACGGCATCAAAGCCGCCCTTGGCGTCCTGTATCAGGATGAGACCGGCCAGATTTTTTTCGGCCAGCGATTCAATATCTTCCCCCAGATCGAGCAGATGGAAACGCCCCAGAACGGCGACCATCAGGCCAATGATGATGACAGAGGCGAAGCCGGTACCGAGCATGGTACCAAGCTTCATTTTTGCGAGAAAATTCATAATGTTCCTTTATTATCGGTGATGCAGGTTCTGCTTTGTGGATTGGGTCTCTTCTGCGACAGGTCAGGAATAGGGCGTACTTCTGATGACGTCATGTGTTGGTATGCAGACTTGCGTAGCGGTGGCAAGGGAACGCGCGGTTCTTTACCCCATGCACAGTATAAAGACAGGGGGCTGATAGGCAGATGTGGAATATAGAAGTAAAACGGGCGCATTTTCCGGCATAAGAAGAAAAACCGCTGAATATCAGCGGTTTTTCCTTTAGTGAAGCATCGTAAAGGGGGAAAAATGAGCGGTTTACATCACCAGCCACAGCGCCCAGGTGAAGAGGAATCCGGCTAGCCCGAGGATGGTCGTCAGTACCGTCCAGGTGCGCAGGCCATCGGCGACGGACAGCCCCAGATATTTGGTGACGATCCAGAAACCAGAGTCATTGACGTGCGATAGACCCAGTCCGCCAAAGCAGGCAGAGAGCGTTACCAGCACCAGCTGCATCTGGTTTAGGCCGCTGACGGCTTCGCTCAGTAGGCCGCAGGTGGTGAGAATGGCGACGGTGGCGGAGCCTTGCGAGGCGCGTAGCGCCAGTGAAAGAATAAATGCGGCAGGCACCAGCGGCAGGTGAATACTGGTCAACGTATCCGCCAGCGCTTTACCAATGCCCGATTCCACCAGCACTTTACCGAACACGCCGCCGGCACCGGTCACCATAATGACCATCGCCGCGGCAGGCATGGCATCGCCCATCACACCGCTGGCTTTCTCCAGCGACCAGCCGCGACGCAGGGCAATCAGCCAGAACGCTAACGCCAGTGCAATCAGCAGCGCCACGGCAGGAGAGCCGACCAGCGACATCACGTTACGCACCGGGTGTCCGGCAGGCAGAATGGTCGCAGACACGGTGCCGAGCATGATAATGGCAATCGGAATCGCAATCAGCGCGGCGATCAGCCCGGCGGAGGGGGCAGAGACGGGGGCCGTATCCGGCGTGGCATCTTCCGGCTTCGCCAGCTGTAGCTGCTCTAATACTTCGACGGAAAGCGCATACTTACGGCGGTTCATGGCCTTGGCAGCCCAGTAGCTGATGATGCCGACAGGAATCGACACCAGCAGGCCAATGATGGTCAGCCAGCCGATATCCGCATTTAACAGGCCAGCGGCGGCGACCGGACCGGGATGCGGCGGCAGCGCGACGTGCACTGTCAGCATTACACCCGCGACGGGCAAACCGAATTTAATCGGAGAGACTTTCGCGACTTTCGCAAAGCCGTAAATAATCGGGGCGAGGATAATAAAGCCGACATCGAAAAAGACCGGAATACCCAGAATAAAGGCGGCGATGGTTAATGCTGCCACCATTAATCCCGGCCCCATTAATTGGGCAAAGCGGTGCGCCAGGGATTCCGCGCCGCCGGATACTTCGATCATTCTGCCCAGCATGGCGCCGAGGCCGATAATAATCGCCACCGAACCGAGAATACCGCCCATACCGGAGGTAATCACCTTCATCACGTCGCCAGTGGGAATACCCGTTGCCAGGGCAACGAGTAAACTGACAACCAGCAGGGCGACAAAGGGCTGAATTTTAAATTTAATGACCATCAGCAGCAGGAGTAATACCCCGGCGATAGCGATGCAGAGTAAGAGCGAGGTGGCCATGTTCTTATCCTCATTGACCCATTTTGCAATTCAGAGGCTGAAAAGGTATTGGGTTATTGTTTTATTTGAAGAAAAGGGTGACCTGATTCCCACATTGAAATAATGCGGGAATCTGACCTTTTCTCGTATTTTATAAAGGTGTCTCTGGTGTTTGCTTTTTTATAAAATAGTCATGCATTACGGCGATAATTTATTTCTTCAGCCAGGGTTTAATCCATCCCAGCCCGTCTTCCGTTTTGCCACGCGGGTTATATTCACAGCCAACCCAGCCGGCATAATTCACGCGATCCAATTCGGCAAAGATGAACGGATAATTAATTTCTCCTTCATCGGGTTCATGCCGTGCAGGCACCGAGGCAATTTGAATATGTCCGATGCGGCCAGCCAAATCGTGAATAATTTGCGTCAGGTTGCCATCGACAATCTGCGCGTGGAAGAAATCCAGCTGAATATAGACGTTCGGCCGATCGATCAGGTTGGCTAATTCCAGCGCCTGATACTGACTGGCGAACAGATAATTCGGCTTCACTTTCGCGCTCAGCGCTTCAATCATGATATTGATGCCGTGCGGTGCAAATTTATCGGCGGCGTAGCGCAGGTTATCGATAAAGGTTTGCTGATAGGCCGCGCGGTCTTCACCGGGCGGGACGACGCCTCCCATCACCAGTACTGAAGGACAGTTGAGCGCCAGCGCGTATTCCAGCGCGTTATCGATATCCCGGCGAGCATCTTCAATGCGATCGGGCAGGGCGGAGACGCCCCATTCGCCCGCGGCGATATTGCCGGGCGCGGTATTGAACAACACCTGTTTCAGGCCATTTTCCCGCAGCTTTTCCGCCAGCAGCGGTGCCGGATATTCATAAGGAAACAGGTATTCGACCGAGGTGAAACCCGCATCGGCAGCGGCTTTAAAACGATCGAGAAACGGCACGTCGGTAAACAGCATAGAAAGATTGGCAGCAAACTTAGGCATAGTTAACTCCTCGGCTCATCAAGAGAGCTCGGCAATATCGTCAGCGGTGAGGTAGCGAATTTTTCGGTTACCGAGAATAAAAATCAGCTTGGCGGTTTCTTCCAGCTCTTCCATGTTGTCCGCCGCCGCGCGTAGATCTTTGCCGGTAACGACCGGGCCGTGGTTAGCCAATAAGAATGCCTTGTAGCGTGAAGCCAGCTTCGCCAGATCTTCCCCGAGCCGAGCATCGCCGGGGCGGTAATAAGGGACGACGGGCACTTTACCGACGCGCATCACCACATAGGGCGTGAACGGCTTGATGGCATCCTGCGTATCCAGCCCTTCCAGACACGAGAGCGCCGTCAGGTAAGTGCTGTGCAGGTGAACGATCGCCTTGCATTCGGGATCGTTACGGTAAATCGACAGGTGAAAGCTGACCTCTTTCGACGGCTTATCCCCGGAGATCCATTCGCCGCTCAGGCTGACTTTGGACAACCGCTCGGCATCCAGGTCGCCGAGACAGGAGCCGGTTGGCGTTGCCAACAGCGTGCCGTCATCCAATAGCAGCGAGAGGTTGCCCGCTGAGCCAGTGGCGTAGCCGCGCTGGAAAAAGGACGCGCCCAGCTTGACCATTTCCGCGCGTGCGCGCTGCTCGTTGTTCAGCGCGACTTCGGTGCTGTGGTGTGTTTCACTCATGCGGCAAACTCCTTTTGAGCGCGGGCAAAAAAGTCTTCATCACCGAAATTGCCGGATTTCAACGCCAGCGAAAGCGGATGATGGGTGGAACGCACCCACGGCACGCCAGGAGAAATAGACGGCCCGATATGGAACGCGTGAATGCCCAGCGTTTGCACCACAATGCTGGAGGTTTCCCCGCCCGCGATGATGAAGCGCTGGAAGCCGTCCTGCTGAAGCTGGTGGGCGACGGCGGCAAACAGTTTCTCCACCGCCTGGCTGCTGGCTTCTGCGCCCCAGCGCTGCTGAATCTGCGCCAGTTCGTCGGGTGATGACGTGGCGTATAGCAGCGGCGCGAGTGCGTCATCACGATGTGCTTTTACCCAGTCGGCCAGTTCCTGCACGTAGGCTTGCTGGGCATCATCGCTTTCCAGACAGCGAGCGACGTCAATCGCGCGACCCGCCGCCTGTTTCAGGTAGTGAGCAACCTGCTTGTTGGTCATCACTGAGCAGGAGCCGGACAGCACAACGCCTGAGCCGGATTGTGGCTTACCTGCCTCGGTGGCGGAACCGGTTTGTTTTGTTGAGTCTGCCAGCTGGCGTGCCAGACCCATCGCCAAGCCGGAACCGCCAGTGACCAGTTTCATGTCGCGCAGTGCTTCACCCTGTGTTAGCAGGTGTTGTTCGTTCAACGTATCCAGCACCACATAGCGGATGCCCTGTTCTTTCAACTGTGCCAGCCGCTGTTTGACGGCTTCCGCGCCCTGATCCATCACGGCATACGGCACCAGACCGCATTGCCCCGCCGCCTGCTGTTCCATGACGCGCATCAGGTTGCTGTCCGTCATCGGTGTAACCGGATGGTGGCGCATCCCGGATTCGGACAACAGCTGATCCATCACGAATAAATGCCCTTGATAGACGGTTCTGCCGTTCACCGGCAGCGCTGGAGAGATGATGGTCTGCGTTTCACCGAGCTGTTCCAACAGCGCATCGGTCACCGGACCGATGTTGCCTTTTGCTGTGCTGTCGAAGGTGGAGCAATATTTAAAGTAGAACTGCTGGCAGCCCTGCTGTTGCAGCCATGCCAGCGCCTTGAGTGAATCCGCCACGGCCTGTTCCGCCGGGCAGGAGCGCGATTTCAGGCTAATGACCACGGCCTGCGTGTCGACCTTAAAATCGGACGGCGGTACACCGTTGAGCTGCACGGTCGGCAGCCCGTTGTTGACCAGAAAGCTGGCGATATCCGTGGCACCGGTAAAATCGTCGGCGATGACACCTAGCTTGATCATGGTGCCTCCTTCTTTTCCGGCAGCGTAATGCCGTTAAAAATCTTGATGACCGCGCTGTCGTCTTCTTTACCGAATCCGGCGTTGCTGGCGGCGGTAAACATGTTGAATGCGGTAGAGGCCAGCGGCAGCGGGAAATGGAGTGATTTGGCGGTGTCGGTAACCAGCCCCAGATCTTTCACGAAAATATCAACGGCGGATTTTGGCGTGTAGTCGCCATCGACAACGTGACGCATGCGGTTCTCAAACATCCAGGAGTTCCCTGCGGCGTTGGTCACCACGTCATACATAATATCCAGCGGGATATCGGCACGGGCGGCTAGCGCCATTGCTTCCGCACCAGCGGCGATATGTACGCCTGCCAGCAACTGGTGAATAATTTTAACCGTTGCGCCCAGCCCGATTTCTTCACCGATGCGGTAAACCTTGCCCGCGACGGCATCCAGCACGGGCTTCAGTTTCTCAAAAGCCAGATCGGAACCGGATGCCATGACCGTCATGTCGCCTGCGGCAGCTTTTGCCGCCCCGCCGGATACCGGTGCATCCAGCATGATCAACTGATGCTCAGCCAGACGCTGTTCAATGTTTTTGGCATCCTGCGCGGAGATTGTGGAAGACACCATGACCACGGTGCCGGGCTTGAGTTTCGCGGCGACCTGCGGTTCACCGAACAGAATCCCGTTAACCTGTGCGGCGTTTACGACCAGCAGCACCACGGCATCCAGCTTGTCAACGAAGGCATCAATACGCGTGTCGGCCTGCGCCGCACCCGCTTGACGTAACCGTTCCAGCGCCTGCGGGTTGATATCGACGCCGTATGTCGTCAGGCCAGCATTGATGCAGGACGCCGCAGCGCCAAAACCCATGGAACCCAGACCGATAACGGCGACAGCATAATCAGAAGTCTTTTTCATCGTGGTTGCCTTGTTAAAATTAGTGATTTTTTGTTCTCTGGTGTTAAATATAAGCACTATCAGAACAAATTATGGTGATTTTTATCACATAAATTAACATTCAGATCGTGATGATTCAGTGTAGCTGAACACCGTCGGGAAAGAGGTGCCCTTAATTTTCTTTGTATATCATGTAATTAAACATGATTTCTCGCTGCGTAACGATGAATGCAATTATGTCTGGCGTGGTGTATGACGTGAATTTATGATAATTATCGTCATCAAACGGGGTATCTCTCACAATATTTATCAAACCAGAGTTATCAGACCAGCACTCTCAAACAGGGAACGAACAGCGTGATTCCAGTAGAACGTCATCAACAGATTCTGGCGCTGATCGCCGAACGCGGCGTGGTAAGCATCAATGAATTGACCGAGCGGCTGGGCGTGTCGCACATGACGGTACGGCGCGATGTGCAAAAGCTGGAGCAGGATGGCCTGCTGCTGAGCGTCTCCGGCGGCGTGCGCTCGCCCGAGCGTCTGGCGATTGAACCGTCGCATCAGGATAAATCCGTGATGTTCAGCCAGCAGAAAGCGGCGATGGGTAAACTGGCGGCGCAGCACATTCCGTTGAATAGCTGCATTTATCTGGATGCAGGCACCACGACGCTATCGCTGGCGCGCGAGCTGGCGGAACGTGACGATCTCCTGATTGTCACCAACGATTTTGCGATTGCCGCTTTTCTCATTGAGTCCAGCCAGTGCCGCATGATCCACACCGGCGGCACGCTGTGTCGGGAAAACCGCTCCTGCGTTGGGGAAGCCGTGGCGCAGGCGCTGCGCAACCTGTTTATCGACATCGCCTTTATCTCCGCCTCTTCCTGGAGCCTGCGCGGGTTGTCCACGCCGAATGAGGACAAAGTGGTTGTGAAACGCGCGGCGGTAGAAGCCAGCAGCAAGTGCGTACTGCTGTGTGACACCTCGAAATACGGCCGCATCGCCACCCATCTCGCCACGCCGCTCAGCGTATTCGACAGTATCATCACCGACGACGGCCTACCTGCCGCCGCCAAAGAAGCCTTGAGCAAAATGGGGGTGGAGGTGCTGGTGGCGGGATGAGGGGGCAGCTCATTTCAAAGGGAAGCGAAGAGGTGAAGGCTCTGTTTGCTAGGCATAGCGATGTTTTTGTAATGTAATAGACTAATCATTCATGATCATATCTGAGAGTTTTAATTTAGTTATGATATATTGTTTAGTACTCATTCCTTACAGTTTAACCACTTGAGAGAATACTATGGATATCATTAAAATAATTCTCAGTTTTTTTCTCACAGTTATCGTTGGGTCATATATGGCTCAACGTTATCAAAGGCGTAATTTTATTCATCAAATAAAAACTGCAAAAATAGAAAAGGAAATAGAAAGAATAAGGGTGCTGGCAAATAGCATAGAAAAAATGGCCGGAATGCGAATCTTTTACGGCAGACAACTTATTGACGTTTTTTTAGATGGAAATGATAATGTGCAGATTGATAAAAGTCGAGAAGATTACAGAAAAAGTATTAGAGATTGGAATGAGAACTTATCTTCATTTTATATAGAAATAAAAAGTTTGGGTCTTGGTGACTTGGATTTAAAACTAGAAAGAGGCGTCCACGATAATCTTCGTAACGCTCATCTTATAATTGATGATAAAGTCAGGAGAAATAAAGAAATTATTATAAGTGAAATAGGTTATTATCATTCAAGAGCATTTATTGAAATGAAAAATGTATCAAGGGAACTCATCTCAAATATTGATTTGAGATGGGATTCGATTGTGTCAAACAATGAGGTTAATCTTTCAATATCTAACCTAGAGCAAGCGAGTGTATATACTTTACTTATTGCGCTCTTTCACAAAAGGCCTCATACGTTGCGCATAAGAAGCTCTGTTGTTGACTGAATTGAACCACGTCTGGCTAGGGTTTAATGGTTTTGGCTTTAAAAGCATTGCTGCAATAAATGACTTTTCTTCAAATGTCAATTCATGGGTCATTTTATTGTAAATACTCAGTGATGCATTCTCATGGCCGTATAATCCTGAGCCAAAAAAAGCATGTCTTAAATAGCATCGTATAATCTGCTTTTTATTAAATTTGTGATTTATAAGATATGCTAAAATAGACTCGTATATCTTTCTGAATAAGGTATGTTCTTTGAATCCAGTTATTGTTCTAACCATTTGCATATCTATAGTGCTTGCCCCTCCATGTTTTTTGAAACGTATTGCTTTCAGTGCCTCTCTGACAAATGAGCGAATATCAATTCCGCAATGTCTCATATAACGTCTATCTTCCAAAGTCATAACTAGATATTCAAAATCATTATAATCATATGAATTATCGCCCTCATCCATATATCTTGCTATAAGAAGGAGGTCGAAATTTAGTGACACAAGAATATTTCTAAAATTACGAATTATTTTTCCGTTGTTAGGTTGACTATCCATTTCTACACCTTAATGCGCTGAGTTTAATTTTTTATTAAAGTATTTTGGGGTATCATCTATCCCCTTGGCTCTACACCCTTCTTCTTTAATTCCTCACGTGCGAGATTTTTAAACCAATTCGCTAGGCTGATCCCTTCTTCGGTAGCGGCAGCATCAAGTTGCTCACGTAATGCAGGATCTATGCGCATTTTGAATTGTGGGGATTGTCCGCCACCTTTTGGTTTTTTATCGCGTGTCGTGATTGACATGGGGCCACCTATTTATATATTCTGGACTAATAGGAGGCCACCTTAACATGTGATCACCTAAAGTCAACGCCCCGATGTGCGCCAACACAATCGGAGCGTCTAACCACCACCAACTATAACGGAGTTGATTATGGCTGAGAGACATTCTACCTCAACGAAGAGGATTTCAAGAACCGATCGGCAGGTCATTGTGGGATATCGCCCGCAACAAGGGGATACCAGTACGCCGAAGATTATTCTTTGCGGTAAGTGGCTACGTGACGCAGGCTTTGAAACGGGTCAAAATGTGACAGTAAAGATTGCTGATGGTTGTCTGACGCTGCTGCCTGTGATCGAATCGGATGTGTAAATAAGCCACAGATTCCAGCTTTTGTTACTATGGAAGCTGGAATTCGCTGACGACTTTGTTCGTGTAGCTTCCACGGCTTTCTTCCTGCGAATGTTTTAGAGATATGAAAAGAAGAATAAGAATACTGCTAAGTATATCGATCCTAATTGCCTTACCGCTTATCTATTATTGGCCTGCCATGGTTATTCTGACGGAGGGGAGTTCTCGCTACACGGAACAGGACACCCGACGATATGAAATGCTGACGGATGAGATCATTAAAAATTGCCCGCGTATTTCTTCTATCTATGATTTTGGCTATGCCACGGTTGATGGCCCTGCATTGGAAGTCAGCAATATTACGTTTCAAAACACCAATGACGCGACAAATATACGCGGCTATCTAGCGTCGCTTGGTTTTACGCTGAGCTACACAGACACGACGGGTGAGTATTGGAAGTCTACGGATTCAGATAAAACGATACATATAGGAATCATCAACGATCCGAAAACCGTTATCGTTGATGTCATACGAAAATAGCCCTGAGTAGAGTATTCAGTGCGTTTGAATGTATGGGTGATGTTCTCGTGTGTAGCATTTTTGTACACGTCATGTAGGGTTGTAGAGAGATTCACTACACAGGCATGATGATGAAACCTGAAACTAAAGAAGTACGAATCACTATTCGGGCCAAAGCCTCCCAGCGGGATTGGATCGATATGGCTGCAAACCTTGTGTCAAAATCACGTACCGACTTTATGCTCGAAGCAGCCTGCCGCGAGGCGCAGGACATCTTGTTGGATCAACGTTTGTTTATTCTGGACAACGAACAGTTTGATGGATTGTTGGCCGAGTTGGATGCACCTATCACCGCAGAGCGTCATGCCCGCATTAACGATCTTATGTGTCGTCAATCGCCATGGGAATAACAGCACCAGAGCCATTACTGATAATTGTTCTTGGTGGCATGCTATTTATTGAATACATCCTTATTTAGCCACTTTTTAAATATCAAAAAAGTGGCAAATAGGTTCCATCTGCTGATGCAGGATTCGGATGATAAGAAGATCTTCTTCTCGTATGCGGTAGAAAATAGCGTGTTGCCTATGATCGAATCGGCGCACACCCTGGCTAATTTCAGGGTACTCTTGGCCTATATAAGGGGATTCTGCTAGCAGAATCAGCGTATTCTCTAGTGACTCCGTATAATTGTCAGCCTGACTGATGCCAGAGTTGATCAATGTGTACTCAAAGATGCCTGCGAAATCTTCTGCTGCAAGATTAGAGAGTTTATACATTCCGTTCGCGCTTCTTTTTTGCCGCAATTTCACGCAGCGTCAACGAACTTTCTCCACTTTGCTCCCCTGCATAAATCGCTTTTTTCAGAGCCTCTGTTTTGGATTCTTGTTGTTCAAGAAGACGAAGTGCTGACCTGATGACTTCACTGGTAGAACTATAGCGACCGCTATCTATTAATTTGGAGACAAAATCATCCAGTTGTTCGCCGATCGTAATACTGGTCGTTCTAGGCATAAAAACCTCCTGTGTTATCTATTAACACAGATGGTAGCACAGAACAGCCTATTTAGTAGCCAATAAGAAGACCTTCTTTCCTTGTCACTTTCCCGTCATCTTCCAGTTATTTTTCTGTCATGCACTCATGTCATGTTTACCTTCGCATAAAAAACGCCGTGATGATGGCGCATTTAATTGATTGCAGGAGACAGGCATGTTCAACAACACAATTCGTAAAACACATGCTATTCGCACCGCCGCGGCGTGTGTGGCATTAGCGCTGATGAGCGCCAGTGCGCAGGCCGCGACAGAAATTCCTTTCTGGCACTCTATGGAAGGCGAGCTAGGGAAAGAAGTGAATTCTCTGGCTGACCGTTTTAACAAAGCACACAGCGATGTAAAAATTGTGCCGGTCTACAAAGGCAACTACGAGCAGAACCTGGCTGCCGGGATTGCGGCCTACCGCGCGGGGAATGCGCCCGCCATTTTGCAGGTCTATGAAGTCGGCACGGCCACCATGATGGCAAGTAAAGCCATCAAACCTGTCTATGAAGTCTTCAAAGAGTCAGGCATTAATTTCGATGAGTCGGTGTTTGTGCCGACTGTCTCTGGTTATTACACCGATGCGAAGAGCGGCCACCTGCTGTCGCAGCCGTTTAACAGCTCTACTCCGGTGCTGTACTACAACAAAGATGCCTTCAAGAAGGCCGGTTTAGATCCTGAGCAGCCGCCGAAAACCTGGCAGCAAATGGCTGAGTACACCGCCAAACTGCGTGCAGCCGGGATGAAGTGCGGCTATGCCAGCGGCTGGCAGGGCTGGATTCAGATTGAAAACTTCAGCGCCTGGCACGGTCTGCCAGTTGCGAGCAAAAATAACGGCTTTGACGGCACCGATGCCGTACTGGAATTCAACAAGCCGACGCAGGTTAAGCACATTCAGCTGTTGCAGGACATGAACAAGAAGGGTGACTTCACCTATTTCGGGCGTAAGGATGAGCCGACCGAGAAATTCTACAACGGCGACTGCGCCATCACGACCGCTTCTTCTGGTTCTCTGGCGAATATCCGGGAACACGCCAAGTTCAACTACGGCGTTGGCATGATGCCGTATGACGCTGATGCGAAAGGCGCACCGCAGAACGCCATTATCGGTGGAGCCAGCCTGTGGGTGATGGGCGGTAAAGATGCTGCGACCTACAAAGGCGTCGCTGAGTTTATGAAGTTCCTGGCCGAGCCGGAAAATGCTGCTGAATGGCACCAGAAAACCGGCTACCTGCCAATCACGACTGCGGCGTACGAGCTGACGCAGAAGCAGGGCTTCTACGAGAAAAATCCCGGTGCGGATATCGCCACGCGTCAGATGCTGAACAAGCCACCGTTGCCGTTCACCAAAGGCCTGCGTTTGGGCAACATGCCGCAAATTCGTACCGTTGTGGATGAAGAATTAGAAAGCGTATGGACAGGCAAGAAGACGCCTCAACAGGCGTTGGATAGCGCAGTAGAACGCGGTAACGCGCTGCTGCGTCGCTTTGAGCAATCGACGAAGTAATACGCTTCTGTTGAGCAATACCGGGCCGAAGGGAATCGGCCTGTTTCTTTTCTGTTTGCAATGAGTTACCGCATGACATCATCCCGCCCCGTTTTTCGCAGCAGTTGGTTGCCTTACGTGCTGGTGTTACCTCAACTGCTGATTACCGTGATTTTCTTTATCTGGCCCGCTGGTCAGGCGCTGTGGTATTCGGTGCAGAATCTTGATCCGTTTGGGTTATCCAGCGAATTTGTCGGCATGGAAAACTTCAAACAACTGTTCAATAACCCGTACTACCTCGATTCGTTCTATACCACGCTGATATTCAGCTTTCTGGTAGCCGGGTTTGGCATGTTGATTTCACTCTTTCTGGCCGCGCTGGTGGACTATGTCATCCGTGCCAGCCGCCTGTACCAGACGTTGATCATCCTGCCCTATGCTGTAGCACCTGCCGTCGCTGCCGTATTGTGGATGTTCTTGTTTAACCCCGGTCTGGGGCTGATTACCCATTTTCTCGGGCTGATGGGCTACACGTGGAACCACGCGCAGCACAGCGGTCAGGCGATGTTTTTAGTCGTCCTTGCGTCGGTCTGGAAGCAGATTAGCTATAACTTCCTGTTCTTCCTCGCGGCGTTGCAATCGATCCCTCGTTCACTGGTGGAAGCGGGCGCGATTGATGGCGCTGGGCCCGTGCGGCGCTTCTTCAATCTGGTGCTGCCGATGATTTCTCCGGTGAGCTTCTTCCTGCTGGTGGTCAATCTGGTGTACGCCTTTTTCGATACTTTCCCGATTATCGATGCCGCGACGGCCGGTGGGCCGGTGCAGTCGACGACCACGCTGATCTACAAAATTTATCGCGAGGGCTTCGCAGGGCTGGATCTGTCCAGTTCGGCAGCGCAGTCGGTGGTACTGATGATGCTGGTTATCGGGCTGACTATTATTCAGTTCCGTTTTGTTGAACGGAAGGTGAACTATCAATGAAGGTCGATAGCAATGATTGAGAATCGTCGCGGGTTGGATATTTTCAGCCATGTCATGCTGATTGTCGGCATCCTTGCCGTATTGTTTCCGCTGTACGTGGGGTTTGTGGCTGCCACGCTGGATAATCAGGAAGTCTTTCAGGCACCGATGACGCTCATCCCCGGTTCTCACCTGTGGGAAAACCTGCGTTATATCTGGCTGCATGGCGCAGGCAACAACACCACGCCGTTCGGACTGATGCTGCTTAACAGCTTCGTAATGGCACTGGCGATTACGGTGGGCAAAATCACCGTATCCATTCTGTCCGCTTACGCCATCGTCTATTTCCGTTTTCCGCTGCGCAACCTGTTCTTCTGGATGATTTTCCTGACGCTGATGCTGCCGGTGGAAGTGCGTATTTTCCCGACAGTGGAAGTGATCGCGCGGCTGGACATGATGGACAGTTACACCGGTTTAACGCTGCCGCTGATGGCCTCGGCGACCGCGACCTTCCTATTTCGCCAGTTCTTTATGACGCTGCCGGATGAACTGATGGAAGCGGCGCGTATCGACGGCGCCAGCCCGATGCGTTTCTTCTTCGACATGGTGTTACCGCTGTCGAAGACCAATCTGGCGGCGCTGTTCGTGATCACGTTCATCTACGGCTGGAACCAGTATCTGTGGCCGCTGCTGATTATCAGCGATGCCAATCTGGGTACTGCGGTCGCCGGGATTAAAAGCATGATTGCTTCCGGCGATGGCGCGACCCAGTGGAATCAGGTGATGGCCGCTATGCTGCTGACCATGCTGCCGCCGCTGCTGGTGGTGTTACTGATGCAGCGCTGGTTCGTTCGCGGTCTGGTCGACAGCGAAAAATAAATAGGTCATACCGTTGGTAAACCTCTTCATAGAATGAGAACGGTGATAATGGGATAGAAGAGTAAAGCGTTTGCGCCAGGGATGGCGCAATCCGAGCGTACAGGGATGTATTTACAGCGTCTTTACGATCTACCCATTATCACCGCACCGCTTATCAGGTTTAGCAGCGATTTATCGAGACGAATTTCGGAAACGCTTATGGCATGTTTAAAACTTCAGGCTGTCACCAAGTCTTACGATGGCAAAACACAGATTATCCAACCCATCGATCTGGATGTCGCTGACGGCGAATTCGTGGTGATGGTGGGTCCATCGGGCTGCGGTAAATCGACGCTGCTGCGCATGGTGGCAGGCCTCGAACGCACCACCAGCGGCGATATCTATATTGATAACCAGCGGGTCACCGATCTGGAACCGAAAGATCGCGGTATTGCGATGGTGTTCCAGAACTATGCGCTTTATCCCCATATGAACGTGTTCGACAATATGGCCTACGGCCTGAAAATCCGTGGTTTCGGCAAGGCGCAGATTCGTGAGCGTGTTGAAGACGCGGCGCGCATTCTGGAGTTGATGCCGCTGCTGCAACGCAAACCGCGTGAGCTATCAGGCGGCCAGCGTCAGCGCGTGGCGATGGGGCGGGCGATTGTACGTGAACCGGCGGTGTTCCTATTTGATGAACCGTTGTCGAATCTGGATGCCAAACTGCGCGTACAGATGCGGCTGGAATTGCAGCAACTGCACCAGCGCCTGAAAACCACCAGTCTGTACGTCACGCACGATCAGGTTGAAGCCATGACGCTGGCGCAGCGCGTCATCGTCATGAACAAAGGGATCGCCGAGCAAATCGGCGCACCGGCTGAGATTTATCGCCGTCCGGCCTCGCTATTTGTGGCCAGCTTTATTGGTTCACCGGCCATGAACCTGTGGTCGGGCCGCATTAGCGATGATGGCTGCCGCTTTGAAATCGGCGGCGACATCGCGCTGGCGCTGCCTGAGCCGAAGCCGCAGTGGCGCGGTAAAGCATTGACGCTGGGGGTACGACCAGAGCATATTCAGCTGGCAACGCGCGAAACCGACGGTATTCCGTTGCAGATCGACACACTCGAACTGCTGGGCGCGGACAATTTAGCGCATGGTAAGTGGGGCGGGCAGAACGTGATCGCGCGACTCTCTTATGAGCACTGTCCCGCCATCGGTTCGACGCTTTGGCTGCATTTACCGACGTCATCATGGCACCTGTTTGATTCGCAAAGCGGATTACGGATGGAATAATGGAAACAATCTGGCCTTACCCGAGCATTGTCGCCCATCGCGGCGGTGGTTCACTGGCACCGGAAAACACGCTGGCGGCGATTGATGTCGGCGCGAGCCTCGGTCACAAGATGATCGAATTTGATGCCAAGCTGTCGCAGGACGGCCAGATTTTCCTCCTACACGACGACACGCTTGAGCGCACCAGCAACGGCTGGGGCATTGCAGGTGAACTGCCGTGGGACAAACTGGTCGGGCTGGATGTCGGCGGCTGGTACGGCCATAAATTTGTGGGTGAACGCCTGCCGCTGCTATCGGAAGTGGCAAAACGCTGTGTGCAGTACGGCATGGCGGCCAACATCGAAATTAAACCCACTACCGGATATGAAACCGAAACCGGACGGGTGATTGCGCTGGCAGCGCGTCAGCTGTGGGCCGATCATCCGGCAGCACCGCTGCTGTCATCGTTCTCCATCGATGCCCTGGAAGCCGCGCAGCAGGCTGCACCGGAACTCCCGCGCGGGCTGTTGCTGGATGAATGGGACGAGGACTGGCTGACGCTAACGCAGCGCCTGGGGTGCGTGTCCATCCACCTGAATCACAAACTGCTGACGGCAGAACGCGTTGCGGCGCTGAAAGCCGCGGGTTTACGCATTCTGGTTTATACCGTTAACCAACCTGATCGCGCGCAAACTTTGCTGGATTGGGGCGTTGACTGTATCTGTACTGACCGGATAGATTTAATTGGGGCAAGCTTCGCGACCGGCTGAGGTCTGCCTCTTTCCCGTAATAGCGTGCTGCGGCGATATTGATATCGTCGCAATAAAGATAATGCGGCGATCCCCTTTCTGACTTGGTGCCGGTAATAAGGAAGTGGCTTCATGCCCGCATTTATTGTTTCGCTTTGGCACCAGATTTTTCTGTCGTTACCCCTCTTTGTTCTGATTGCGCTCGGCTATAGCCTGATTCGCTACGGTAAATGGCCGACCACCGTGACTGACGGCATGACGCGTTTTGTCTTCTCCGTCGCCATGCCCGCCATGCTGTTCCGCCTGATGTCGGATTTCTCCAAACGTCCGGTGGTGGATGCCCGGCTGCTGATCGCCTTTTTTGGCGGGTGCCTGCTGGTGTTTGTCTTAGGCCGCATCGTGGCGCGCAAGGTCTTTCATCTCGATGGTGTCTCCGGCTCGTTGTTTGCGCTGAGTGGCATTTTCTCCAATAACGTGATGCTGGGGCTGCCGATTGCCACGTTGATGCTGGGTGAAGAAGCGATCCCGTCGGTCGCGCTGGTGGTGGTGTTTAACGGGCTGATTTTGTGGACGCTGGTGACGGTGTCGGTGGAATGGGCGCGTAACGGGGCACTGTCGCTACAGGGCTTTACCAAAACCGCGCTGGGCGTGCTGAAGAACCCGCTGATTATCGGCATTCTGTCCGGTACGGCGTTCAGCCTGACCGGCCTACCGCTGCCGTCGTATGTCGATCAGCCGCTTTCCATGCTGGGGCAGATAGCCGCGCCGCTGTCGCTGGTGGCGTTGGGAATGGGACTGGCGGAATACCGCGTGCGCGACGGCTGGCAGATCAGCACGGCGATTTGCACGATCAAGCTGCTGGTACAGCCGCTGGTGATCTGGGGGATTGCGATTGCACTTGGCCTGCCGGAAATGGAAACGCGTGCGGTTGTGCTGCTGGGGTCGATGGCGGTGGGCGTCAATGTCTACCTGATGTCACGCCAGTTCGATGTACTGGGTGGCCCGGTGGCATCAAGCCTGCTGCTATCAACGGCGATGGCGGCATTAACCACGCCGTTGATTCTGACGCTGATGGGTGTGCGGTTATAAGGCCGCAGCAGCCTCAGGGGGTCTTTTGAATTGGCGGTGGCGGCGTGGTTCTCTGCGACCGTTGTAAATCCTGCTGTAGCTGCTGCTGACGTTGTTGATTCAACTGTTGATTACGCTGCTGGAGCTGCTGATTTAACTGTTGTTGCTGCAATTTCTGGCTCTGCTGCATATTCTGCTGCAACTGTTTCTGGCTGCTGATGCCGCTCTCAAACTGCTGCTGAGGCGTGGGCGCTTGTGTCGCGTTAGCGCTTGCCAGAAGCGGCAGGCCGAGCAGCACGGCACAGGCCAATAATGTCGTAGGGTGTTTCATTAAACCTCCACACAGGCTGTATGCCCGCATCGTGTTTTCATCAGTACATTAGCCTGATGTGTTTCCTTAAGTGTAATCGCTGAGGATGAAAACGTCGTGCAGAGTAATCCGCAATCCTGCACGCACAGGTTTTGGGTTGCCCTGTCGGAATGCGTTATACTGCGGCGGAATTTTCCTTCGTGGTTGACGTTATCTCATGTTCCATATCGCGCTCTATGAGCCTCAAATTGCACCAAACACCGGCAATATTATCCGACTGGCGGCCAACAACGGCTGTACGCTTCATTTGATTGAACCGTTGGGGTTTGATTTTGAAGAGAAAAAACTACGCCGTGCGGGGCTGGATTATCACGATCTGGCGAACGTCAGCCGTCATAAAAACTATCAGGATTTTCTGGCCGCGGTTCCGGGTAAACGCATTTTCGCCTGTACCACCAAAGGCAGCCGTCCTTATGATCAGCCGAGCTACCAGTCAGGTGATGTCTTGCTGTTTGGATCGGAAACGTCTGGTCTGCCGGATGAGATTCGCAATGGCTTCGAACCAGATTTCCGTATCCGCATTCCCATGCAGTCCAATAACCGTAGCCTGAATCTGTCGAATGCGGTTGCGATTATCAGCTATGAAGCCTGGCGGCAAAATGGCTTCGGCGGTTGCCTGTAGCCACGGCTTGCTACAGCCTGCCGGTGGCGGGTTTTTTCAGTGGCGAATTCACCAGAAAGACCACTTCCCCGCGATAATACGGTGAAGTGGCAAGGCGCTGCTGCCACTGCGGTTCCCACTTGCCGTTTTGTACCAGTCCTACCCGGAAAGGCAGAGCCAGTTTCATCAGCGCGGGCAGGTACTCGGCGTAGTTGGTAATGGTGTTACGCCCCTGATAGGTCTGCACCACCACTTCATCGAGCTTACCCTGTAAGCGGTTCAACGCCGACACATCCCCGGTTTTTGACCAGTCGAGCAGCCCGGTAATGCTGAGTTGACAATCCTCGGGTAAACGCTCACGCAGCTGTGTCAAAAACGCGACATAGCCAGCCAACTGATAGCTTTTCGCGTCAAAGTCGATCTGAATCCCGACAACCTGATTACCGTGGCGCTGCCATTTTTCCCGTAGCTTTAGCATCCGGTTCAGATGGCGATCGGAAAGTTCCAGCGTGGTCATGCGGAAAGCCAGCCAGACGCGGTTAACGCGCAGCTGGCTCGGCGGGATCCCCTGGCGCAGAAACACGACCTTGCCCTGACGGCGAGCCACTTCTCCCTGATGCAGGTACAACGTCTGGGCTTGATGCAGGATGGGCTGCGGCTTTACCGCTGCCCACAGCCAGAAATCCTGATAGCGTGTCGCATCGACGGTGGTGTTCGCCGCGTTGACGGTTGAAGGTGCTGCGTTAATGGAAGTGGCCTGCGTACAGAATGAGAGTATGCAGGCCAGCACGATTGACGGCGTTACCAGTAATAATCGAGCTTGTCTGCCCACACGCTGCCTTTGTATTTGGTTTTCAGTTGAGTAAACCAGGCTTTGCGGGTTGCCTTGCTGATTTCCTGTGGACCACAGTCGTTATAGCCGCTCGGCGCATAGCAGTAGACCGCGCGATACAGGGCATAGGTTTTATCTTCCGGTGGCGCTTTCGGATCGGCAATCACCTTCATATAACCATCCAGACGGTTATATTCGGTGCCGACGAATTGCGTTGGCGCGTTGGTGAGCCCGCTCAACATGCTGCCTTCACCCCAGTCGAAGCCCACGCTGTTATTGGTGCGCAGGAAGAACTCGCCGAGGCAGTTAATCGCACGCGCGTCATTCGGCCGTTGGTTCAGTGTTGTAACCACGTCGTTCAGCGCCGGACATTGATAGTCTTCTTCGGTGTCGCTGCCATCCCAGTCAAATGCCGTCAGATCTTCCTGATTCCAGCTTTGATTTTCGCTGCTGACCAGTGGTGCGATGTCTTTTCGCAGCTGAATATCCTTGAGATAGCTGGCGTAATCGCCGTGTGTCAGCGATTTGGTTAACAGCGTATGCAGCGCAATGGCCCGCTCCTCATGGCTCTGCTGCGCGCCCGTTTGCTGACGGAGCACATCGGCGTTGGCGCTAATCTTCAGCACGGCGGAACGGAAACGCAGGTTTTTCACCGGGCTATCGGCGGTAAAAATTCGCTCGGGATGGCCTGCCTTGACCAGCGTTTCTGCCAGCGCCAATTGCAGGAACTGATTCTGTGTGTACCCCATCTTGTGCGTTAACAGCTGGCGCCAGTGCGCTTCTGCCTCATCCCAGCGCTCCAGACGTACCAGCGCCCGACCGCGTAATACTTGCAGACTAAAACGCACGGTATCGGTCAGATCGTTCTCCTGCGTAGCGGGAACGCTGTTAACCACGGCGGCGTAATCTTTTTGACCATAAAACAGCTGGGCGGCTTGAAGGTAGCTGAACGCGTCCTGCATGTTGTCTTGCTCAAACAGCGGTTTCTGCGCGGCCAGTTCGTCGGTGGATAAGGCGGGTAAGGCCAGCCAACCTTCATCCGAACGCAAGCGCTTGAGATCTTGTATCATCGTCAACGGTGCGCTGCCGGGCGCGCTGGTGAACTGCCGATTTTCCAGCAGCTTATTGTCGATCTCATCGTTCAATTCAAGGAGGTCTTCGACGTCGGTGGTACCGTCCAGTTCGTGTTGGTACGTTTTCGCCAGGGCATCCGTATCATTCATGATCCAGTAGGCGCGGCGGTACAGTCCGTTAGCGGAATCGACGTATTGCCCCTCGGGATACTGTTTCAGGTAGTCATCAATATGCTGAACGGCCAACTGAGCAGTGGCCTTATCGGCTTTACCAGCGTCGAACATGTTGTATTCATCAAGCGCGTTTTCCATGGCTTTATTGATTGCCACGCGAATCAGCATATAGCGTGAAGTTTCGGCCACCCAGGGCTGTGGTGATGATACCAACGCCTGAAAACCGCTTTCCGCCTCATCAAAGTGACCCTGATAGAACGCCAGAACCGCGAATAAATATTGCATAAGTGCGCCGGCATGCCCTTCGTCCGGCAGGCTTACGAGACCCTCGTTCAGCGCGTCTTTGGTATACAACGGATTGAGGAGATTCACCCGCTGATGTGCCAGCAGCGTGCGCTGTTCCTCGGTGAGCTGTTTATCCGCCAACAGGACGTCGAAGAACGCCTCCAGCGTGGAGAGCGCATTGGAAATATGCCGTCCTTCGTTATCATCAGGCGAAAACGTGGATATAGTGCTCTGAACGGACAAAGGAAGGTGCAGTTGCTTCGCTTTGTTGAGCGTCGAGAGGTAAGGTGCATCAGCCGTGACGTCCTCTCCTGACTCTGGCGTCTGAGGCGTTTCCGTCGCCGCGATCCCCATGACTCGGTAGGCCGTGAAAGGGTCGATACGTGAACGTGCTTGATCGGGTAAAGGATGGGGTAACGGAAGCGAAATTCCGTGGAGACGGCTTTGCAGCAACATCAGATTCGTACGCGTGTCATTACCCGGTTGCAGGTAAGGCAGGGCGGACATGCCACATTCTGAGTCGGAAAAGCCGCACACTCCATCGCTGGAACTGAATGCCTGACTGCTCATTAACGCGGTCAGTACGCCAGCCAGCAGCGTTACTCCTTTCATGGTTGGTATCCTTCATTTAACACGGGTCTTGCCTGTTTTCGGCATGAGTGGCGATCACTCTACGCAATCGCGTAAAAAACGCAATCCAGTGTAACTTTGAGAAGGTAAACAGAAGATGACAGGTGCCCTATCGGGCACCTGTCATCTGAGTTGTTGAGGGAACGTCGGCAACGGGGGAAGAAGCTGCCCGATTTACCGTTGATGCAACGGCAGCCAGATGATCAAGCGCAATCCACCCAGCGGGCTGTCTTCTGCTTTGACCCAGCCTTTGTGCTGCGTAATGGCGGTTTCCACGATAGCGAGGCCCAAACCGCTGCCGCCGGATTCGCGATCGCGCGCTTCATCGGTACGGTAGAAGGGGCGGAAAATCTGTTCGCGATCTTCCGGGCTCACGCCGGGGCCGTCATCATCCACTTTGATGGTGATGCCCTGGTTATCCACTGAGAAGGCCACTTCGATGTGGTTGTGCGAATAGCGCAGCGCATTGCGCACGATATTCTCCAGCGCACTGTCGAGCGAAGCAGGGTTGCCAAAGAGCGTCCACGGCCCCGGTGGGTAAGGCACTTCCAGCGTTTTTCCCATCTGCTCGGCTTCAAAGGCGGCATCGTCCAGCACATTGCCCCACAGTTCATCGGCACGCAGGAACTCACGGGTCAGTTCGTTCTTGTGCTGATTGCGTGAGAGCACCAGCAGATCGTTGATCATGCTGTCGAGTCGCTGGGTTTCCGTCTCGATGCGGTTCAGTTCATTGCCTTCCCCCTGACGCCGACGCAGCAGCGCCGTCGCCAACTGCAAGCGCGTCAACGGCGTGCGCAACTCATGAGAGATATCCGAGAGCAGACGTTGCTGTGCGGTGACCATCCGTTCCAGTGCGCTGACCATCTGGTTAAAGCTGACGCCCGTCGCCTGAAATTCCTGCGGGCCGGACTCCAGCTCAGGGTGCTGGCGTAAGTTGCCTTTAGCGACTTCGTCGGCCGCGTGTTTGAGCTTACGTGCGGGTTTCGCCAAACTCCAGGCGAGCCACAGCAGCAGCGGTGAACTGATCAGCATGGTGAAGATCAACAGCAGTAGAGGACGGTCAAACAGCAGGCTGATGAAATCTGACTGCGGGCTGCTGGCAGGACGAATCAGGTAGAGCTGATAGTTGTCATCACCATCGCGGATCGCAAAAGGGCCGAGAAGCTCAATGCGGCCGTAATTTTTCTTTTGTGGGTGATCGGCGTTATCCGACAGCCCGATAAAATTACGCACAATTGGGGTTTCATGCTTCTCTACGCCGAAGATACGGCCTTCACTGGTGACCAGAAAAAGGCGCTGTCCCGGCGGAGCCCACTTCTCCAACACCCAGAACAGCCGTAGCCACCAGCGCAGATCGTTGGCGGGCGTGTTGGCAAGGTCTGCTTCAATATGCTGTTCCAGCATGATGCCCTGCCGCTGCTCGTTTTCCAGCAGGGCGGTAAGCTGGCGCGAGTCCAGCTTGGGCACCATCAGAACCAGCATGAGTACCAGCGCCAGCGTTAACCAAAAAATGGCAAAAATACGGGCGGTCAAACTATTGATCATGCAGCCGATACCATCAAATAGCCTCGTCCACGCAGCGTTTTAAACCAGGGCAAGCCGTCCTTGCGTTCTGGCAGTTTACGACGCAGGTTCGAGATGTGCATATCGATCGCACGGTCAAACGGCGTCAGTCGTTTCCCCAGCACTTCCTGGCTTAAATGTTCGCGTGAAACCACCTGTCCCAACCGCTGTGCCAGCAGGTAGAGCAGTGTGAATTCGGTGCCTGTCAAATCCAGTACGATATCGTCAAAGCTGGCTTCCTGACGCCCGGGGTTCAGACGCAGGCCGTCAACTTCCAGCGTCGGCGCGCTGTTATCGCCAGCTTGCTGCTGATCGGTCCAATTGGAACGGCGAAGAATCGCGCGAATACGCGCCACCAGTTCTCTGTCGTTAAAGGGCTTCGGCAGATAGTCATCCGCACCCAGTTCCAGACCAAGAACGCGGTCTAATTCACTGCCGCGGGCGGTCAACATGATGACCGGCGTTTGATGCTGCTGTCGTAGTTCTTTTAATGTATCGATACCGTTTTTCTTCGGCATCATCACATCCAGTAATAACAGGTCAATGGTGTTATCTAATATCTGTAACGCCTGCTCGCCGTCATAGGCGACAACGACGTTAAAACCTTCCATTTCGAGCAACTCTTTCAATAAAGATGTCAGCTCTCTATCGTCATCAACCAGCAGAATTTTATTCATGTTTTCTCTACCTCCAAGGGCAAAATACGACATAGATTAGCGCTATTCCATGACTTTACGTAGTTTTACATCCTCTGACGCATGTTTGCAGCAAGATGCGTAAACTCCTGCTCATTGATTCACAAAATGACGTACCGCTCTGGAGAGTTATCGATGCAACAGTTCGCAACCTTATCTCTTGCTTCACTGCTTATGCTAGGCACTTTTACCGCCGTCGCAGCAGAAAGTGGAGACGCCCCGGCGAGCGGCTGGCATATCGATGATTCCGCCATAAAAGGGGTCTCCGGCCAGCAAGGTATGTTCGATGGCGTGAGGTTGACTGAGCAACAGCGCCAGCAAATGCGTGATTTGATGCACCAGAGTCGTCAGGACAAACCGGCGTTTAATGCCGAAGATGTTAAAGCCATGCACAAGCTGGTGACGGCAGAAACGTTTGATGAAGCGGCGGTGCGAGCGCAGATAACCCGAATGATGAGTGTGCAGATTGAGCGTCAGATTCAGATGACCCGAGTGCGCAACCAAATGTATAACCTGCTGACGCCGGCGCAGAAAGAGATCTTAGATGTGAAGCATAAGCAACGCATGAAAGAGATGCAGCAGCAGATATCCATGTTTAACCAGATGGCCGCGCCAGCACCAGGCACGACAAACCAGACTGAGACAGAGAATCCCGAGTAGTAGCGCTAGTGTAGTAAGTAGTCTGTAGTAAACGTAGTGCAGTCCGAGTAGTAATGTGTAGTAGGTACACACCCTGTTTTTCCTTGCCATAGACACCATCCCTGTCTTTTTGCCCTCCATGATGGAGGGCTTTTTTTTGCCTAAAATTCGGCACGAAAAAATCAGCACAATATGAGATATAACGCGTAGAATATGAACACCAAAAATGATGCTCATGAATGCTCCCTTACCTGTCTTCAGGCTTTTGGCTGACATCCTCATAAAAGCACGCTGAAACACCCTTGGCCGCTCGCCGATTACATGGCGATGTCATACTTTCCCTGTACCATTGCTCCATCGCGCTAGCCTCTGCCACGACAGAGGGCGCATTCTTTTATTTTAACTTTTGATATCAATACCATGACCCGTTCTTCCCGTTCGACCGCCTGGTTACGCGTCGTCAGCCTTTCTCTGGCGGCATTCATTTTTAACACCGCGGAATTTGCCCCTGTTGCGTTGTTGTCAGATATCGCCGCCAGCTTTTCCATGAGCGCCGCGCAGGTTGGGCTGATCATTACGATTTACGCCTGGGTGGTCGGGCTGATGTCGTTACCCTGTATGCTGCTGTCCAGCGATATGGAACGACGTAGCCTGCTGATCAAAATCTTTATCCTGTTCGCCATCAGTAATGTGCTATCCGGTCTGGCCTGGAACTATTGGGTACTGGTGATCGCCCGTATCGGCGTGGCGCTGGCTCATGCAATATTCTGGTCGATTACGGCATCGCTGGTGGTGCGTCTGGCGCCTGCGGACAAAAAAGCGCAGGCATTAAGCCTGCTGGCGACCGGCACGGCGTTGGCGCTGGTGCTGGGGTTACCGCTGGGACGTGTGGTCGGTCAGTATCTGGGGTGGCGTGTGACGTTTGTCCTGATTGGCCTGATTGCTGCGGCGATTATGGTGGGTCTGATGAAACTGCTGCCCGTGTTGCCAAGCAGCAATTCCGGTTCATTGAAGAGTTTGCCTCTTCTGCTGAAACGTCCGGCACTACTGTGCGTGTACGGCCTGACCGTCATGATCGTGACGGCGCATTTTACCGCCTACAGTTATATTGAGCCGTTTATCCAGAAAGTGGCGTTGTTGAGTGAGAACTTCACGACCATCTTGCTATTGATTTTTGGCGGTGCCGGAATCATTGGTAGCATGCTGTTTAGCCGTTACAGCAGTAAGTATCCGGCGGGCTTTCTGATTGTTTCCTTCGCGTTTTTAGCGGTGTGTTTGCTGCTATTGCTGCCCCTGTCATTCAGCGGTTGGAGCCTGTCGACGCTGTGCATCGTCTGGGGCATCGCGATTATGGCGCTGAGCCTGGGTATGCAGGTCAAAGTGCTGACGCTGGCATCGGATGCGACCGACGTGGCAATGGCGCTCTATTCGGGGATTTATAACATTGGCATCGGCGGCGGTGCGCTGCTGGGAAATCAGGTTATTATCCATTTGGGCTTGCCCGACATCGGCTTCATGGGGGCGGCGATGGCGATGCTGGCGACGGTATGCTGCATTTTGACGTTTGTTCGCTATTCCCGTGTGTTAAAAACATCATTAACGAGTTGAACGTGGGTAACAACCCAGACGATCGGTTTTCTGTGAGGGCATGATGAATCCACACTATGCGCGTCTAGTGACGCTGGCAGCAGTGAGCGCAACCGCTGTGGCGCTGGTACTGTTCATAATGAAAGTGTTTGCCTGGTGGCACACGGGTTCGGTGAGCCTGCTGGCGTCGCTGGTTGATTCGCTGGTGGATATCGCCGCGTCGCTGGTGAATCTGTTGGTGGTGCGCTACTCATTGCAGCCAGCGGATACTGAACATGCGTTCGGCCACGGTAAAGCGGAATCGCTGGCTGCGCTGGCACAGAGCATGTTTATCTCCGGTTCGGCGCTGTTCCTGATTCTGACGGGGCTGCAACACTCGCTGGAACCGCAGACGCTGCACGCGCCGGAAGTGGGCGTGTGGGTGACGCTCATTGCGTTAGTGGCCACGCTGCTGCTGGTATCGTTCCAGCGTTGGGTCGTGAAGCGTACGCACAGTCAGGCGGTACGTGCGGATATGCTGCATTATCAGTCCGACCTGTTGATGAATGGTGCGATTCTGGTGGCGTTGGCACTCAGTTGGAAAGGTGTTACGCGCGCCGACTCGCTGTTTGCTCTGGGTATCGGCGGCTATATTTTATATAGCGCGTTGCGCATGGGGTATGACGCTGTGCAGTCGCTGCTGGATCGGGCGCTGCCGGATGACGAGCATCGTGCGATTGCTGAGGTTATCGTGAACTGGCCGGGCATTCGCGGCGCGCATGCGTTGCGTACCCGACGTTCTGGCCCAACGCGCTTTATTCAACTGCATCTGGAAATGGATGATGCACTGCCGCTGGTTCAGGCCCATCAAATTGCCGACGATTTGGAGCAGGCATTACTTAAACGTTTTCCGGGTGCTGACATTATTATTCATCAGGATCCGATTTCCGCCGTGCCGGAAAATCAGCGCGGCAGGTTGGCGATATAGTCGGCTATGTTTTCAGCATTTTATGTTAAAAACGTGATAGGCCATGAAAATTTATGCACAATTTAGCCTGACCTGAATCAATTCAGCTTCGGGTGTTTGTTATAATATGCTAATAAAAGAATAAGGCGTTGCTGCCGTGTCACGGCGGCGGTGAATTTACGATAGAAGAATCCTGCAAAATTACATCTACAAGTCCAGAGGTTGTCATGATTAGAAGAATCGGAGTGTTGACGAGCGGTGGCGATGCACCAGGTATGAATGCGGCAATTCGTGGTGTGGTTCGCGCTGCACTTACGGAAGGGCTGGAAGTTTACGGCATTTATGATGGTTATCAGGGCTTGTACGAAGATCGCATGGAGCAGTTGGATCGCTACAGCGTATCGGATGTGATTAACCGTGGCGGCACGTTCCTGGGATCTGCGCGTTTCCCGCAGTTTCGTGACGAAGCAGTGCGTCAGGTTTGTGTAGAAAATATGAAAAGACGCGGTCTGGATGCGCTGGTCGTTATCGGCGGTGACGGTTCCTATATGGGTGCCAAGCGTCTGACCGAAATGGGTTTCCCTTGTATCGGCTTGCCCGGCACGATCGATAACGATGTGGCGGGTACGGACTACACGATTGGCTACTTTACCGCGCTGGAAACCGTGCTGGAAGCGATTGACCGCCTGCGTGATACCTCCTCTTCACACCAGCGTATTTCCATTGTTGAAGTCATGGGACGCCACTGCGGCGATCTGACGCTGGCGGCGGCGATTGCTGGCGGTTGTGAATTTATCGTTCTGCCGGAAGTGCCGTTCAGCCCGGAAGATCTGGTCTGCGAAATCAAAGCGGGTATCGAGAAAGGCAAGAAACACGCGATTGTGGCGATCACCGAACTGGTGTGCGACGTCGACGAGCTGGCGAAATACATTGAAAAAGAAACGGGGCGCGAAACCCGTGCGACCGTACTCGGCCACATTCAGCGCGGTGGCTCACCGGTTGCGTATGACCGCATTCTGGCTTCGCGCATGGGTGCCTACTCGATTGAACTGCTACAGCAGGGCTACGGCGGCCGCTGTGTCGGTATCCAGAATGAGAAAATGGTGCACCACGATATCGTTGACGCCATCGAGAACATGAAGCGTCCTTTCAAAGGGGACTGGTTGGATACGGCGAAAAAGCTGTTCTAATCCACGAAAGCTGATGCGCTCTATCTCTTCGTCCATTTTTATGCAGATGTTGAGATAGTTTCGTGCGCGATAATGGCATTATTTTCATGCTACCTCGTAGCACGCGCCCGACACGGGACGGCTCAAGCGCCGCTCGCCCCGTGACCCCAGGCTTTCGGCGCGAATTATGCCGCTACGCGGTGCCTTCGTCGGTATCTGGCTTAAAGGACCGCTTGCGACACGTTCCCTACGTGGCGCAAGCTTGAGCCGCATCCCTGCGGCTCATCCTAAGCCCGCTATCTCCTCAGCATAATTTTTTACGCCGGATAACGGCAAAACTCGCGATGTCTCTGGGTTGACGTACAAGAGACCGCGCTGCATATATAACCGACGAGAATATAAACATCGGTTTTATTATTTTTTCCGCACGTCTAGACCTGCTAGCCTGCCTATTCCTTCCGTCTTGATGACACGCCGATTGCCGCTATGAACATCGATCTTCGCCAACTGCGCCACTTTATTGCCCTGATTGAGCATCGAAATTTTACGTCGGCAGCACAGGCGATGAAGCTTTCCCAATCCGCCTTCAGCCGCAGCATCCAGTCGCTGGAGCAGACCATTGGCACGCGTCTGATCGATCGTATGAATCAATTAGAGCCAACGCCGAAAGGACTGGTGGTGCTTGAACATGCGCGCCGCCTGATTAATCAGACGCACGATCTGTTTAACGATATTCAGCAATTCAACGAGAAAGAAGCGGGCGAAGTGAATTTTGGCTGTGGTCCAGCTCCCGCGGCTTGGCTAATGCCGCAGGTGATCGGGGATTTCTCGCGACATTACCCAAAGGTGCGGATGGTCTTTCGCGTTGATAACTGGCAGGCGCTGGGCCACCGGCTCATGGCCGAAGAGCTGGATTTTATCGTGGCGGACATGCGCAATTTTGAATTCGATACCCGTTATCGGGTGCAGCCGCTGAGCCAGCACCGTTGGGGCTTCTGCTGCCGTAGCGGGCATCCGCTGGCGGCGCAGGAAGAGATCACTGTCGAGCAATTCTTTTCCTACCCGCTGGCGGCAACGATCCGCCCACCCAACCTGCATCGTGCGCTGGTGCAACTGAGCGGTAAACTGGATATTCGCACCAGCATTGAGTGTGAGAATGGCTACAGCCTGCTGGATGTGGTTCGTCATTCAGATGCCATCGGGACAACCAACCATTTCAACGAGCCCGAACGACACGGTCTGCATATGTTGAAGATTGCGGGTCTTGACGACAACACCGACGAGTTTTATACCCACTACGGCATTATTTATCTGGCGGATGCCCGTCTATCTCTGCTGGCACGCAAGCTGATTGACACGTTTGTGCAGGTCGACAGCGACCTGCACGGTACGCCAGCGGTGCTTACAGCGGAGTGATGCTGAAGTCGCTGATTTCCTGACGCGAAAATACCGTCCGAAAGCCGAAATAGCCGGGAGCGGGCGTATTCGGATAGCTGGCGTGGAAATAGAGCACATCGTCGACCCAAAAACGCGTTTCCCGCCGATCCACCTCAATCACGATGCGATAGCGATGATTAGGACGCAGCAGGTGCGTGGCATCGGTGTATTCGCCGAGCAGCAGGCGCTCACCGTGACCGTCGTAATAACGGAAGCGCGTAGTGCTGTTCCAGTTGCCGCCCATCCCGACATAGTACAGATTCAGGCTGTCATATTCGTTGAGCTTGCCGTACCGGGTAAACAGGTTTGGGTGGTGCAGGTCGCGCGCGGCCCAGAACTGGTTCAGGTCGGATACACGGTCGTAGGGACGATCTGCGACCAACACTTCGCGCGTGAAGGCAATGCGATAGGTGCCTGAAAGTGGGGCGTCCAGCCAGATCGTCAGCCCGGCGGCGCTTTCCAGCGCCAGATGCTCTGGCGTGGTCTGGATTGCCGTGCGGTCAGGATCTTCCTGCTCCACCTGCCAGCGTAACGGCTGGCCGATGGAATCCGTGGACCAGATAAACGTTGAACGGTGTGGCGAATCAATAATGTCATGAGTGTCGTCTGCCTGCGGTGACAGGAGAAGCGTGTTTTCAGTACAGCCTGGGTCAGTCATGGTGATGTCCTGTAGCGTGCCGCCGGCTGGCGGCATTAAGAAGAGGGAATGTCATCCAGCAAAGCCAGCAGGGCGATGGCCGTTAACCCCCACTGGGCGACGGCGTTGGTCGCCAGATTGACGGCCGTAGTGCTGCCAGAATGTTTATCAATGGTGGAATCGATGACCGGCTCGTTGATGGGGTAGAGCACGGTAGGTGGCGTTACACGTCGCTGCTCGAGCGTCGGATGGGCGATGCCGCCGCTGCCAGCGGTAAACTCTGCCCAGGCGCGCTGTGCCAGTGCACGCTCGTTCAACCGTCGTGCGGCAAACGCAGTCAGTCGGGCATGTCCCTGCGCCAGATTGAGCTTTTTCACCGTTTTACCCACGGTTGCGCTTAACGCGATGGGGTCGTTATACAGTCGACAGTAGTCGAGCCACGCGCGTGTAAAAGCGGGATCGGGCAACGCTTCAACCAGCTCGCTACAGATTTCTGTCAGACCGAAAACCGCGCTCAGGTGTGAAATTTCTACCTGATCCGCAGACGCGGGAAGAAAGCGGCCGGTGTCGGGATCGATGGCGGCGCTGCCAGTGAAAAAGCCGTGCGGCTGGGCTGCAATGGTCTGCATACTGGTGAGCAGGCGTGCGCGCATTGCTGGATCGCCATGGCGTTCCCACGCGGTGAGCCACGCGGCAGCAACGGCCCCCCAGTCGGTGCCGAACCCCAGACTGATATGGTTTGGGTTATCGGGATGCGTCTGGCCGATTTTGCGGCCGGGCAGGACGGTGCCGAGCGTACGCAGCGCCTCGACCTGCTCGTCCATCAGTTCACCGATGCGCTCATCGGCAGTGAGGTAGTAGAGAAAGCGGCGGTTAGCGACGGTAGAAATGCGCAGCTGTTTGGCGCTGTCGCCCCAGTGGCGGACATTGTGCCTCGACCCCAGTGGACTGAAGCGTCCCAAATGGTGTACGTCCACTTCGCCCGTGTGGCGCGTCATGGCTTCCGCCATGCGAAACGCCTCAGCGCGCCCGCTGTGCAGAAAGTAATACCAGAGCCACAGATCGGTGCTGAGCTCCGAGTTATCCCACGCGTAGCCACCTACGTCGTAGCGCCAGACGTGACGGTCGCTGTCATAGGTGTGCATCACGTCGCCGAAATCCCAAAAGCCGTACCATTTCCGCTGCTCGACCTCCTGCTGGTAGACGTCGAAATACGTATCCAGCTGTTTCTCCAGCCGAATTCGGGCTGGCGTGGTGGCAGAGGAGGGGGCCCACATTGATCCAAACGCCTGCGCGCGGTGCAGATCCTGAGCGTCTGCCACCAGCAACGGCGGTTGCTGCATGCGTCGCGCCCGATTCACCAGATCTTCCGCGTCTGGCGTCGCAGGTAGCACATCAATAAACAGTTCGCTGGTGCGCGCTACGCCGACTGCCGAACCGAATCCCGGTTCGTAATCTTCATAGGTAATGGCCAGTCCTTCGCGCTGTTTGTCATGGGTATCCTGACCCAGCCCGTCATGATAAAAGCGCATATCCATCGGTTCCGCCCAGGGTGACCACAGCCAGAGTGTGACGGTCGCGACGTCGGTGTGAGCATTGTCAATTTCCAGACAGGCCGGGTAGCTCTGCCAGAAATGGCGTATCCCGAACGCCACACCGCCGGTTGGCGTGCCCAGATAGCCGACGCCCGCCGCCCGTTCGCCGGTGGCGGAAAGTAACCAGCCCTGTCCGGCCGCCGTGCGTTTATGTATCTGGAAACCGTCGGGATGGTGCTGCGTCAGGCGGTAGCTGCCAAACGCGGGAATATAATCCAGCCGTTTTCCGACCTCCGGTGAAAAATCCGCGATCGGCGGCGTGGCTTGCCCGGCCAACTGTGCTGCGATAACGGCCGGACCGGGATCGCGCCGTAGCCCGCTCAGGCCACGTACCGCCTCACGGAAGAGCCCGCCCTGATCCGAGACGAAACGGACGTGGCGGTCGTGCAACTCCCCCTGTAACGGAACGTCGAACGCCAGTCCAAGTCCTTTCAGGCTGACGAGGTCATCATCGTTGTCATAGATCAGCGTGTGTAGGACACGCAGTGAATCGGTGTTCGCATAGCTATAAAGCCGGATAATAAAGGGGATGCGCGTTACCCCCTGCTGTGGTGCGTGGTGTGTACCGCGTAGTGCAATCACCGTCCGCTGCGGCCCGTTTTGCTCCACCGTGACCGTGTCGATCACGCCCTGATATGCGTCCTGCGTCAGCGTACTCTCCGTTTCCGCGCCTCGCTGCATGCGCAACACCAGCCTGCCGTTGGTTAACGCCAGCCGATTATCCCGCCATATTTCTGAGATCAAACGAGTGCCAGAGCGTGGGATCTCGTAGCGAATGCGGCCCGTCTCCACCGTCCAGCCGTGCTCATGCTCGCGGACTATTGCTGAACCCGTCGAGCCGTCCTTAGCGGGAATCGGTCGCAGTATTAGTCCGTCTTCCGGCGGCGTGTCGCCACCCAGGGCATGTGCCGACCATTTAATCGAACCGTCCGGCCAGCGCGCCAGCGGCCAACTTTGCAGATCGTAAGCGCGCTGTTGCGCATCGCGCAGTTGGAAGCCGCTGTCGTTGCGCACCGCTCCCTGCGGCCAGGCGACGCCCCAGGTCACGCCGGTGAACGCGCGGGGCCGCTGCCCGTCCAGCCAGCGCAGGTTGACCTGCGGTGCGGATTCGCCCGCGTAGGCAGAGTCACGAGGCGCGGTGGCGTGCGCCGATGTCCAGAACGGAGCCGACAGCGCCAGCAGCGTGCTGTCGCGCAGGAAACGTCGGCGTGAGTAAGGCATCTTGCTCATGACGTTAGCCCTTGAAGTCGTAGCCGACCGATATTCCGACCATGCGCGGTTCACCGATCACACCCGTTGTGGCGCTGGAGCCTCTGACGGAGCGGTAGTAGTTTTTATCCAGCGCATTTTTCACCCATAGCGATACGTTCCAGCGGTTGTCGCCTTGCTTGCCGCCCAGCCCGCTGGACAGGTTCAGGACGCCATACGCTGGAATGCGATTGTATTCGGAATCGTCGAGCGTACCGTAGGCCCAGCTCCGCCATGACCATTGACCGGAAACCGAGGCTTGCAGATTATTTGGCGTATCCCATTGGTAACGCACACGCGTGTTGTAGCTCAGCGTCGGGGACTTGAAGACGCGTTTCCCCGACATATCGCACGAGACGGCGGAGATCTCTGCCGGGCAGCGGGCGTTAGGGAAATTCAGGTAGCGGGCATCCAGAACGGTACCGGCCAGACTGATGCTCAACCCGTCAATCGGGCGCACCGTCAGTTGCGTTTCACCGCCGCGCGAGCGGAATTTCCCGGCGTTAATCAGGTAGCTGGTATCCGTTGCTTCGTCATAGGCATTGTTCTGGAAATCTTCGACGACGCTCCAGAACAGCGCGGTATTCCATTCCACTTTGCGCTGTAGCCAGTGGGTTTTAACCCCCAGTTCCGCTGAACGGGTTTTCTCTGGATCGACGTACAGCGAATCGATTCCCAGCTGTCGTGCGGCTCCGGATGAGACGTTCAGGCCACCGGATTTTTCCCCGTAGCCCAACGTGACGTACGGAGTCACATTCGGTGCCGCAAACCAGTTCAGGCTGATGGAGCCCGAAGGCAGGCGGTTGGTTTGCGAGAGCGGGCCAGAGTCAAAGGTTGCGCGGTTTTTGCGCACAAACGTCCCCTCCTTTTTCTCATAGGTCTGGCGCAGGCCGACAATCACATCCAGTTTATCGGCGGCATGCCAGGTTCCGCGGCCATAGACGGAATAAACGGTGTCATCCAGCGTACCAAAGCGCTGAACGTTAATGCCCTGATAGCCATTTCCTACCCATGTCCGCACACGGTTGTCGTTGTAGTAGCGACTGTTTGCCTCGGTGTCGAGATTCTCTCCCCAGTAATCGACCCCCAGCGAATAGTCGAACGTGTTGCCTTTGGGCGAATCCAGCCAAAAACTTTGTGACCAGACGCGATCGCGTACGTCAGCGCCGCTATCGTGATAGAGCGGAATATTCCAGTTGTCCGCCGTGCTGGGTAATACGCGGAAATAGCGCAGTGACGACAGCGAATTGACGCTATAGCCGTTTTTCAGCCTCCAATTGGCCTCTACCGAGCCACCGCCTTGCGCAACACGAATAATATTCTCGTCGTCCATGGCGACCTGGCGACCGCCGACGACCTTGAGGCCGGTCTGCTGCGCACGGGTACGAAATGCGTCGGTTGCGCTCACCAGCACGGAAACCGGACGCTGGGTGGAATCGCTGTAGTCGCCGGTAATTCTGAGGCTAAAACTGTCATTAGGCTGATAAAGCAGTTGGCCGCGCACGCCGTTATTGGTGCTGCCTCCCAGCTTATGGCCGTTTTCTATATTCGTGACGTTTCCACCGCGTTCCGTGCGCGACAGGTTGATGCGTCCCGCCCAGTGGTCGCTGAGTGGCCCGGACGCCATCAGTTTGGATTGCAGATAGCCGCGCTGCCCGAAGGATTGCTCCAATGAATATTCAGGCGTGAAGGTCGGCTTGCGGGTGCGGATATCAATGGCGCCGCCGGTAGTATTAAAACCGTAGGCCGCGCCCTGTGGGCCTTTCAATACGCGGGTGCTGTCGATATCCAGCAAGTCATTAGAGATGACGCCGGGGCGGGATAAGTAAACACCATCGACAAACAGCCCTACGCTGCCCGGCATCCCGATATTCGTCCCGCTCTCGCCGCCGTCGCCAATCCCACGAATGGTCACGGTAGTGTCCATCACATCGACGGTATCGACATCCAGCCCTGTTACCAGCTGCGACAGTTCTTCAAAGCGATATATCCGTTCTTCTTCAAGCGTTTTGCCATCGATCACTGATGCCAGTGTGGTGGGCGGCTGAACGGGCGTACGCTGGGCGTTCACTTTCACGCGTTTTAGTTGAACGGGGGCGGCGGTCGTTGCCTCGGTTCGTGGAACGTTATCCGTTGTAATTTGCGGATCGGCTGCTCGCGCCATCGCAGGAAGCGTTAAGACGCAGCTCATTAAAATGCCCGATGTTATTTTGCGCTGGTGTTCTTTTAAATACTGCTGGTGTTTTTTTAAATACATAGCTTCTTCCGAATGTCGTCAATAGGCTGCCGATTGCCGTGAATGTCACGGCAATACGTGGGTTATAATTTGGGGGGGAGTAAATTACTGCGTTGCTTTTAGATAAGAGTCATCCAGCCATTTATCGACATCAAAAGGTTGCCGAATAAGACGTGACTCATAGGCCAATGTGACGGCGCGTTTTAATTTTTCCACAAAGGCTTTATCCAATTCGGGTGAAAGACGCTCGGTTAATGGCGGCAATGTATCCCATTCGACGCGTAATATATTTTCCGGATAACCTGATTGGGTGGCTAAGAGTCGAATAAATTCATCTTTATTTTTTTCATCGCTGGCCCAGTTTGCCGCTTCTCGTTGAACTTTGACCAGGCGGCGCAGAATATCCTCGTTACCTTTGGCAAATTTCTCATCCACCAGCAGGAAGCCGCTGAGCTGGCCTGCGCCATTCAGGTCACGGCTAGACAGTGGGATGTCCGCCAGCCCTTTATCTCTCAGCGAAAGCGTATTGCTGCCGCCCCAGGTGGCGTCAATCTGTCCGGCGGCTAACGCCGCGCTGGCCGCCGCGAAGTCGAGATTAATCAGCTTCACATCAGAGGGTTTTAGGCCCTGGGAATCAAGCGCGCTGACGAACGAAAGCTCACCGGCTGTTCCGCGAAAGATCCCGATGCGTTTACCTTTCAGATCGGCGATTTTCTCAATACCGGAACCTTTCGCCACCGCCAGATAGTGATTGATGCCGCGTGATGCCACGGCGATCACGCGCGTATCCAACCCGCGCGCACGGCCGATAATGCTGGCTAAATCCCCCAGATAGGCCACGTCAACCTGATGGTTGCCGAACGCTTCATTGATAACGGGGCCTGCGCCTTTAATAAACGTCCAGCGGACGCTGATCCCGTCTTTGCCAAACTCGCGCTCCAGCAGCTTCTGGCTGTGGATGACGTCAAGCAGGCCGCCGCCGCTGGGTTTTGTGCCTGCGCCGATGTCTGGCGCGGCAATACGAATTTCAGTAATCGCCGATGCAATGCCTGACCAGGCTATTCCCATTGCCAATAAGCTGGTCACTAACCATTTTCGTCCTGATGTTTTCATTTTTCGCCCGCCAGTGATGAAGTGTTTGAATGTGAGTGTGCGAATATCTCTGTTGTTATTGCGCCGGTTTAGCGCGGCGTCATCTTGTTGCAGAAACACATTTAAAGGCTTGGCAATAAACTGACTAATACAAAAAAAGCATTATTATTTTTAGTAAATAGCTAAATCAGCATTCATCGCTTATTTCATCGTTATGCAGCGAACGAAAAAAAACTATTCCAACTATGCATTAGCCTGTTTGGGTTTATTGCCTTTAGTTTGTCGGTAAGCAGGAACGTCATTATCTTTTCGATGAAATAAATAATTATATCCTAAATAATTCGAGTTTCAGGAAGGCGGCAAGGAAAGGAATCCCGATGAGCTTACTCAGGTAAGTGATTCGGGTGAGTGAACGCAGCCAACGCACATGCAACTTGAAGTATGACGGGTATAAATGAATATCGATATGCAGATACATACGTTGACTTTATTAAGCACTCGGAAAGAATCGCTTATTCCAGCGCTATTTTAGGTTACCTCTCAATGTCGCCTGCAAGTTAAAGCATGACGGGTATCAATCAACACGGTCAGGAGCACTAACCATGACGGAATTACTCTATGCGGGAGCGGTGTCAGGATCCCGGTCTTATTCACCGGAGCTGACTCCGCACGCCAGCCGGGTGAACGGCGTCGTGCAGTCGCGCGTGCCGGCGTTGAATACGACGGTTTCGTCCCGACCGGAGCGTTGGCTGGCGGCGATCGCGACATTGTTATTGCACGCGGCAGTATTGGCGTTATTCAGCAGCGCGTCGACACCGCCCGTTACGGTGCCCGCCCGGCCACAGCCTATTAGCATCGAACTGGTTGCGGCGGTTGCCGATCCGGTACTGCAAGCCCAGCCGGCTGAACCTGAAGTCGTAGCCCCTCCGCCGGAACTCACTCCGCCCGTCGTCGACAAGCCAGTGGATGACAACGCGCTATTGCCGCCGGAACCTGAAAAAAAAGAACCTGAGAGAAAAGTGCCTGAGAAAAAGCCGGAACCCGCGCCGAAAAAGGTCGCGGTGAAAAAGACCCCGCCTGCGCCGACGCCAAAACCTCAGGCTGAAACGGTATCGGCAAGTGCCCCGGTCACGCCAGCTCCGGTGGCACAACAGGCGGTCGCGCCACCCGTAGACGCGCCGTTAACGCCGCCGCTGGCGAATGCGGACTATCTGCATAATCCGGCGCCGTCTTATCCCGACGTGGCAATTAGCCGCGGTTATGAAGGCACCGTACTCCTGAATGTGCAGGTACGTGCCGATGGCAAGGTGCAAACCATTCGGATTCATCAATCAAGCGGCTATCCCTCACTGGACGATGCCGCCAGAAACACGGTGCTGAGCTGGTCTTTCGTTCCGGCGCGCCGCGGCAATCAGCCAGTGAGCGGTTGGGTGGTTGTTCCCGTCGATTTTTCGCTGAACTCATGAGGTATTGGTTATGACGCTTGGACACATTGAGCTTTTTTCTGCGGAAGGCGCAGTGATTCTGTTATTGCTGCTGTTTTCCCTCGTCACCTGGGGGCTGGGGCTGCTGAAATTCGTCCAATACGGGCGAGCGCAGCGGCGCGATCGGCGTTTCCGCGCGGCGTTCTGGCAGCAGGATGACGTGAGTCAGACGTCGGAAACCAGCGCCAAACAGCCCGGCTCACTCGCTAATCTGGCGTTGGCCGCCGTTAAAGCGCCGGAGCAGATGAGTGGGCAGCTTGCGTTGAATATTCATCTGCCCGATCGGGTTGAGCGCGCGCTGCAACGGCAGATTCAGCGCGAGCGCCGTACGTTGGAAAGCGGGCTGGCTGTACTGGCCAGCATCGGTAGTACATCGCCGTTTATCGGCCTGTTTGGCACCGTCTGGGGGATTATGGCGGCCTTACAGGAGATCGGGCTTTCTGGTTCTGCCAGTCTCGATACCGTGGCGGGGCCGATTGGTAACGCGCTGATTGCGACCGGAATCGGGATTGCCGTCGCGGTGCCTGCGGTGCTGATCTACAACTACTTTTTACGTCGCCTCAAGCTGGCCGTCGCGGACATGGATGACTTTGCCCATGATGTCTACAGCGTGATGCAGGCACACGATTTTCATGTCAGCACGGTTCACGCCAGCGCGGAGCCATCGTCTGCCGCCTTCTCCGTGAAGAACCTGAGAGAGGTGGTCTGATATGGCGTTTACCTCGCGTAATGATGAAGACGTCATGAGTGAAATGAATATCACGCCGCTCGTGGACGTCATGCTGGTACTGCTGGTGGTGTTTATTGTTACCGCGCCGATGTTGACTAATGCCATTCCGATTCAGCTCCCGAAAACGTCGGCGGTGGCACCCGCAGACCGTGCCGATCCAGTAGTGATTAGTATCGATGGTGAGCAGCGCGTGTTCATCAATAAAGAGAATCTGGCACGCGAACAGCTGGTGCCGCACCTGCAACAGGCTAAAGCAGGTAATGCGGAGCTGGTGGTGCAGGTGCAGGCAGATAAAGATGCGAGTTACGGTGCTGTCGCCGCGCTGCTGGCTGATGTCGAGCAGGCGGGGATTACCCGTCTTTCCCTGCTGACGCAAAAATAACGCCGCCGGATACCGACGATCATGATGCCCAAATATCCGCTGCGGATACGCTCCGCCCCTGATGCTTCGCTGACTGCCGTTGCGCTGTCGGCGGGATACTCTGCGTTAGTCGTGTCTCTGGTTGTGCCGCTGCTGGTGCTTGCAGGCTGGTGGCTTGCCAGTCGTCACGGGTGGATGTCTGAACAAATCCTGCCTTCACCACTGGCTGTCATCGATAGCGCACGGGCTTTTATCCCCGAAGAACTGGTTCATCAGTTGCCCATTAGCCTGCTGCGGCTGGCGATTGGCTTTAGCGGGGGGATCGTGCTGGGTCTGGTGCTGGGTAGCTTGTTCGGCCTGAATCGACGGCTGAATGCGCTGTTTATGCCGTTGTTCACCGTCATTGCGCAGATCCCGACGCTCGCCTGGATTCCGCTCTTAATGCTGTCACTGGGTATCGGGGAGGCGCTGAAGCTGGTCGTGCTGGTGAAATCGGTGACGGTGCCAGTGACGCTCTACACCTGCGCTGGCATTCAACAGACGCCGCAAAAGCTGCATGAAATGGCTCGTAGCCTGCGTTTATCGTCTGCCGCTTTCCTGCGCTACCTGATTCTGCCTGCGATGCTGCCCTATGTGATGACGGGCGTGCGGCTGGCGTTTTCTACCGGATGGGTCGCGTTGATTGCGGTTGAACTGCTGGCATCCAGCGAAGGGTTGGGCTATCTGCTGGTACAAAGCCGCCAGCTGTTCATGTTGGATTTAGTGTTCGTCTGCATTCTGATTATTGGAATCCTGGGATTTGCCGGAGAGCGTGTGCTGCTGAAGCTGGAGCGTCGCTGGATTCACTGGCCTGCACCGGTGCTGGGGCGCGATAGCTTGGGCTATGCGCTGCCGAGCCTGTCGCTGACGCCCTGGTTAGCACCACTGGTACTGGTTGTGCTGTGGCAGGTTAGTAGCACCTACGAGTGGGTGAATATGGCTTTCCTTCCTGCGCCGAGTCACGTGATCGACGCGCTGTGGACAGGTCTGGCTCAGGGAGGATTGCAGGCTGACCTCAAGGCCAGCCTGCTGCGTGCGCTACAGGGTTTTACGCTGGGGAGTGCGATCGGCGTGCTGGTAGGTGCGATGCTCGGTGGCTGGCGTATTGCCGACAGGCTGTTTAATCCGGCGCTGTCCGCGCTGCGCTGCGTGGCGCTATTCGCCTGGCTGCCGCTGATCACCGCCTGGTTCGGTTTAGGGGAGAGCGCCAAAATCGTGTTTATCGCCGTGGCGGCATTCTTTCCCGTGATGCTGGCAACCCGTCAGGGGATCGCCCAGCTTCCCCCTGCGCTGTTGGAAGTGGCGCAGGTGCTACGTCTGACGCCAGTTCAGACGCTCCGCACGCTGATACTGCCCAGCGTATTGCCGCCGCTGTTTTCCGGCCTGCGGCTGGCGTTGATGCACGCGTGGACAGGCGCGATTGGCGCAGAGTATTTCATGCCGTCGGGAGAAGGGCTGGGCGGCATGATGATTCGCGCGCAGCAGTTGCTTGAATCCGATCGCATCATGGCGGGTGTGGTGCTAATTGCTGCCGTCGCCGCGCTCTTTTCCCGGCTGATTACCTTATCTGAGCGGCGGTTGACCCGCTGGCGCTTTGCGTGACCGTTAACGGAGAAGCTATGTCCCTGCATTTTCAGCACATTACCAAACACTTTATCGTCAACGGCACCCCGCTGACGGTGTTGCAGGATATCGATCTGTCGCTGCATGCGGGCGAACTGGTTGCCATTATCGGTGCCAGCGGCTGTGGCAAATCGACGCTGCTGCGTTTGGCGGCCGGGATTGATACCACGGAACGCGGACGCATTCTGATTGGCGAGCGGCCTGTGCGCGGTATTCCCGACGATGTCAGTCTGGTGTTTCAGGAACCGCGCCTGTTTCCGTGGCTCACCGTGACGGACAATATTCGCCTCGGTATGCTCAACCTCAATCTTTCTCCTGCTGAAGTAGAGCGACGTATTGCGCACTATCTCCAGATGATGGGGCTGGAAGGCTTTGCCGACGCATGGCCGCATCAGCTATCCGGGGGAATGGCGCAGCGTGTGGCAATTGCTCGTGGGCTGGTGTCGACGCCGCGCATTCTCTTGCTGGATGAACCTTTTGGGGCATTGGACGCGCTAACCAAGCAGCAGTTGCAGGCGCGTTTGGCAGAGATACGCCAGCAAACGGATTTGACGATCCTGCTGGTGACACACGATGTGGAAGAGGCGGTTTTTCTGGCGGACAGGGTGGTGGTGATGTCGCCCCGACCCGGCCGGATTAGCAGGATTCTGCCGATAAATCTCACTTATCCCCGCGACCGAACTAGCACTGCATTGTTGGAGCAACGACAAGCGGTCAGCCAGGCTTTACAGCAGGCGGATACTGTTGAAGCCTGATGCTGCTGTCTACTGCTTTCTCTCAATCTTAATCATTGGTAGAAACCGCCGTGGAAAAGGCGGTTTTTCTTTTCTGCTCGTCACGCGAGATCATTCATTTTCAGCATAGTGAAGTCTCGTCATTAACTGGCATAATGCGCATGTCATTTTCGGTCAATACCTTAACAGGATATTCCTATTGGGTATGCGCAGGTGTGTTGGCCTATACTCGTCATACTTCAAGTTGCATGTACGTTGGCTGCGTTCACTCACCCGAATCACTTACTTGAGTAAGCTCATCGGGATGAAATGAGAGACATCCTGTCTCTCACCGGAGGCCAGCCTTTGGCTGGTCAAATTCGTTCCCGACGAATTTGTCCTTCTCTTGCCGCCTGCCTGAAACTTGAATTATTTAGAGTAGACACTCGTTAAGGCCGCGCAGGTGAGCGCCGATGCATAATCGTGACCGAGAGAAACACTTATTGCCGATACTTGCCGCTGAGAAAGGGCGGGTATATATCGTTATTATTGAGGTTTTCGCATGAAAAAAGTTACCGTTGCCGCAACACAAATGGCGTGTTCCTGGGATCTGCCTAAGAACATTGAAAACGCCGAAAAACTGGTGCGACAAGCGCATGCAAAAGGCGCGCAGGTTATCCTGATTCAGGAACTGTTTGCCGCACCGTATTTCTGTATCGATCAAAGCCCAGAGCATTATGCGCTGGCGCAGGAGCTGGAAACCAGCCCGCTGATTAAGCATTTTTCCGCACTGGCGGCGGAGCTGAACGTGGTGCTGCCGTTGAGCTTCTTTGAGCGTGCCAATAACGCCTATTACAATTCGCTGGTGATGATTGACGCGGACGGTGCCGTGCTGGACGTTTACCGCAAAACACACATTCCGAACGGCCCAGCGTATCAGGAGAAGCAATTCTTCATTCCGGGCGATACCGGTTTTAAAGTCTGGCAGACGCGCTACGCAAAAATCGGCGTGGGCATTTGCTGGGATCAGTGGTTCCCGGAAACCGCACGCAGCCTGGCGTTGCAGGGCGCAGAGCTGATTTTCTATCCGACCGCGATTGGTTCCGAACCTGCTTACCCGGATATCGACAGCCAGCCGCATTGGACCCGCGTTCAGCAAGGTCATGCCGCCGCGAATCTGGTACCGGTGATCGCCTCCAACCGTATCGGTACGGAAGCCAGCAAATACATCGACGGTCTGGAAATGACGTTCTACGGCTCGTCCTTCATTGCCGACCAAACGGGTGCGCTGTTGGCACAGGCCAATAAGACGGACGAAGCGATTCTGGTGCATGAGTTTGATTTAGAAGCCATTGCTGCACAGCGTGCGTCATGGGGCCTGTTCCGCGACCGTCGTCCGGACATGTACGGCAGAATCGCCACTTCTGACGGCAAGACCTGGAGATAAGTGATGTCACAGCTAGCTACTCCTCATCTCACCACGCCGCATCAGGATGGTTTTGCGATGCCCGCCGAATGGGCGCCGCATGATGCCGTGTGGATGATTTGGCCGTATCGCACTGACAACTGGCGCGAACAAGGCATTCCAGCGCAAAAAACGTTCGCGCGCGTGGCAGAAGCTATCGCTCAGAATACGCCGGTTATCATGGGTGTGCCCGCACGTTACATGGCGAATGCGCAACAAGTGATGTCGGTAAATGTCACGCTGGTGGAAATGGAAAGCGACGACGCCTGGATGCGCGATACCGGCCCAACCATCGTGCTGAATCAGGCGGGTGAACGTCGGGGTATCGACTGGCAGTTCAACGCCTGGGGCGGCGAACTTGGCGGTCTGTATGAAGACTGGCGTCAGGATGAGAAAGTCGCGGCACAGGTGCTGGACTATCATCAGGCTGCGCGTTACGCCGCGCCACTGATTCTGGAAGGCGGCTCGATCCATGTCGATGGTGAAGGCACATTGCTGACCACAGCGGAATGCTTGCTCAATCCGAACCGTAACCCGCATCTGAGTAAGGCAGAAATCGAACAGCTGATGCGTGATTACCTCAGCATCTCGACGATTATCTGGCTGGAAGAGGGCGTATACAACGACGAAACCGACGGGCATATCGATAACATGTGCTGCTTCGTACGCCCCGGTGAAGTGGCGCTGCACTGGACGGATGACGAAAACGATCCGCAGTATGCCCGCTCCGTTGCGGCCTATGAGGTGCTATCGGCCGCGCGGGATGCACAAGGGCGTGAGCTGAAAATCTGGAAGCTGCCGGCCCCTGGCCCGCTGTATGCGACCAAAGAGGAAGCGCAGGGCGTGGACAGCGGCGATGCGGTTGAACGCCTTGCCGGTTCTCGTCTGGCGGGTTCCTATGTGAATTTCCTGATCAGCAACCAGCAGATAATTTTCCCACTGCTGGATGAGAAGACAGATGGCGTTGCCCGCGACCTGCTGCAACAGATGTTCCCTGGCTACTTGATTAGCGGCGTGCCTGCCCGGGAAATCCTGCTGGGCGGTGGAAATATTCACTGCATTACGCAGCAAATCCCTGCGGTGAAGTAACTGTTGAGCCGTTAACTGACGGCTTAGAAGAAGGGTGACGGATAGGGATATCCGTCATAAAAAAAGCCGGTTGGCGCGAGAGCGTGAACCGGCTTTTTGATCGGGCGAAGGTTTGTTTCGTCCGTTTTCTATAAACGCTTAGCCGCGTTTCGCGTCGGCTGCGGCTTTCACGATAACGGCAAAGGCGTCGGCTTTCAGTGAAGCACCGCCAACCAGCGCGCCATCGATGTCCGGCTGGGTGAACAGCTCGGCAGCATTCGCTGCATTCACAGAGCCGCCGTACTGGATGATCACTTGTTCAGCAACTGCGGCATCTTGCTTGGCGATGTGGTCACGGATGAATTTGTGAACGGCTTGCGCCTGAGCTGGAGTTGCAGATTTTCCGGTACCGATTGCCCATACAGGTTCGTAGGCGATAACGGTGTTTTCAAACGCTTTCGCGCCCAGCGTGTTCAGCACGGCGTCCAACTGACGTGCACAGACGGCTTCCGTCTGGCCTGCTTCGTTTTCTGCTTCAGTTTCGCCAATGCACAGCACCGGAATCAGGCCCGCGTCTTTCAGCACGCCAAATTTCTTCGCAATGAATTCATCGCTTTCTTTGTGGTAGGTGCGGCGCTCAGAGTGGCCGATGATGATGTATTTCGCGCCGATGTCTTTCAGCATGTCGGCAGAGGTTTCACCGGTGAAGGCACCAGAGAGGTTCACGTCAACGTTCTGCGCGCCCAGTGCGATGCGGCTGCCAGCCAGTTGGTGATTAGCCTGATCGAGGTAGAGAGCAGGTGGTGCAATCGCTACGCCACAGCCGTCAACGGTGCTGAGCTCTTTACGCAGACCCGCGATCAGTTCGTTGACCATGTGAGTGCTGCCGTTCAGCTTCCAGTTACCCATAACTAATGGATGTCGCATCTTTTTTCCTCCAGCCGGAATCGCGAATGAATCAAGGCATTAATAAATGAAAAGTTTAATAAATCAATGCGTTATTGAGGCGACGCATAAATTTTACTGCCGTCAGGCAATATGACCTGCCCACAGTATAGAGACGAAATGTGATCGTGGCTCTGTTTTTCGTCATGAATTACCGTGTTGATCACGGTTCAGATAGCGTTAGCTTAATCGGTTCAACAGCAAAAGTTAGCCCTTTTTCGCCATCATCTGCAACAACATAACGCAAGGCGCCTTCCGTTTGCGGATAAAAGCGCTTTCCTTTGCCCTTTTCCAGCAGTTCGGTGACTTTTTTCACGCTCTGTTCTTCCGTCAGCGACGGGGCGAACGTGCGTGCCAGCGCGGCCATATAGTCGATAGCCTGCTTACGACGCGCTGCGGTCTCTTGATCGCTCTGTGGCTGCGGTAGCCAGGTGATTTGCAGCGTTTTGATTTTCCCGGTGCCTTTTTCCAGCGCGGTTGAGGCATAGAGGTGGTCGTTGATTCGGCTGGCGGCGCGGGTCAGCATGCTGGTGATATTACCGGTGTCGACAACCCGAAATTCACCGATCGGCAGCGTTGGGTTGCTCAGGTTGTAGCGGGAACGGAACTGCGTGATGGTTTGATCAAAGGTTGGGGCTCCGGCCAGCAGGTACGGCGCATTGGCTGAGGGTTTGGGCGGGAACGTCGGATCGGCTGCCGCGTGAGTCTGGTACAGCACCAGCGATGATAAAACCAACAGTGAAGCGATGCGTTTTCGTGTCATAGGGATTCGGGTCAGCCACTTCAGAAGATGTCCAGGCCAATAACGGCGGAATACGTTTGATTAAAGCGGCATTTGTACGTCGTTGTCAAAAATAGTACGTCGTTGTGAGAAATCGCACGTGGCTGACAAAAATCGCGTAAAGATTGCGGGCAACTGTCTAGGTTGAGGTAAAATCAGCCAGCATAAAATACAGATTAATTCGGTCAGACAGGCTGACAATTCAGGGCGTTATCGTTAATGACATTACAGCAGTGGTGCTTCTCGTTTAAAGGCCGGGTCGGTCGTCGTGATTTCTGGCTTTGGATGGCTATCTGGGTCGCGCTGATGGCGGTGCTGTTTACGCTATCCGGCCAAAGCTGGCTGGATACGCAATCGACGGCGTTTGGTTTGGTGGTATTGCTGTGGCCGACGGCGGCGATTATGGTGAAACGGTTGCACGACCGTAATAAGAGCGGCTGGTGGGCACTGCTGTTAGTGGTGGCGTGGATGCTGGCTTCGGGGAACTGGACGATGTTCTCATCCATCTGGCAGTGGGGAATTGGCCGTTTCCTGCCGATCCTGATTGTCGTGATGACGCTGCTCGACTGCGGTGTTTTCCTCGGAACAAAAGGGGAAAACCGGTTTGGCGTAGAGGCGGAGCCGTTTCGCTTCCGCCGCTAATTAAAATAACCGGCTGTTTACCAATAGTTTTCGGCTGTCATATGACCAGGTCTGCGGCGCAGGTGCTTGGTCATTTGCCGTTCTTCTTTCAGCAACAGCTGGGTGTCGCGCACCATCTGTGGGTTGCCGCACAGCATGACGTGGCTGGTTGCCGCATCCATCGGCAAGCCCACGGCAGCTTCCAGCGAACCGTTGCTGATAAGCTGAGGAATGCGGCCTGTCAGCGAGCCTGTTTCCTCTTCCCGGCTGACTACTGTCTGAATACGCAGCTTGCCGTGGTAGCGCTGCTGTAATTGCTGCATCAGCGGCAGATAGCTCAGATCGTGTGAGAATCGAGCGGCGTGAACCAGCACGATGTTCTTAAAGCGCTCCAGATCCTTGCCTTCCTGAAGGATTGACAGATAAGGGCCAATGCCCGTCCCTGTTGCCAGCATCCACAGCGTTTCACAATCAGGGACCTCTTCCAGCACGAAAAAGCCGGCAGCTTCTTTGACGATCAGGACGTCTGAGCCCGGCTTTAGCGCATGCAGGTGGGGGCTGAGCTTGCCTTCCGGCACCGTCACCAGATAGAACTCAAGCGTGGGATCGCTGGGCGCATTCACGTAGGAATACGCGCGCTGCACTTTCTCACCCTCAATCTCCAGCGCCAGTTTGCCATACTGTCCGGCAGTGAATGAATCGGTGGGCGCGTGAACCCGAATGCTAAACAGACTCTCTGTCCAGTTTTCCACCTGAACCACTTTGCCTGTCACCCATTCAGCCATATTTTTTGCTCCTGTTGTACCCGTCATACTTCAAGCTGCATGTGTGTTGGCTTCTCTTACTCGCCCCAGTCACTTACTTGAGTAAGCTCCTGGGGACTCGCGCGGTTGCCGCCTTCCTGCAACTCGAATTATCTAGGGTATTGACGCCACTATTCGTGCATTTAAGTCGTGCGTTTAAGATACGCTATTTATTAACAACTGTGAAACAATCAGTCAGCCGGGCAATCGCCTGTTACAGCAAAAATTCGTGCAGCGTGCGATCCTTGCGATCCAGATAGTGTGTCGACTTAATCCGGCGGATCGTGCGGGATTTGCCGCGGATCAGCAGCGTTTCCGTGGTGGCCATGTTGCCTTTACGCGCGATCCCGTCCAGTAAATCACCTTTGGTGATGCCGGTCGCGGAGAAAATCACGTTGTCATTACGTGCCATATCATCAAGTTTGAGGACGCTGCCCGCCTCGATGCCCATTTGTCGACAGCGTGCCAGCTCATCTTCACCGATGCGGCGGTTTTCAGCGCTATCGCCTTTAACCTGATGACGTGCCAGCAAACGCCCTTGCATATCGCCATCAAGCGCGCGAATCACGGCCGCCGAGATCACGCCTTCTGGCGCGCCGCCGATGCCATATAGCACGTCAACTTCGCTGTCCGGCATGCAGGTGAGAATGGATGCGGCTACGTCGCCGTCTGGAATGGCGAACACTTTCACGCCCAACTGCTGCATTTCCGCGATGGAGGCATCGTGGCGCGGTTTAGCCAGTGTCGTTACGGTTAACTGGCTGAGCGGTTTACCCAGCTTCAGTGCGATATTGCGCAGGTTGTCTGCCAGCGGTAGGTTGAGGTCAATCGCGCCTTTCGCTTCAGGCCCGACGATCAGTTTTTCCATGTACATGTCTGGCGCGTGCAGAAATGCGCCTTTTTCGCCAACGGCCAGCACGGCCAGCGCATTCGCCTGACCCATTGCCGTCATCCGCGTGCCTTCAATCGGATCGACGGCGATGTCTACGGCATCGCCCTTGCCGGTGCCGACCTGCTCACCGATAAACAGCATAGGTGCTTCGTCGATTTCCCCTTCGCCGATGACAATCTGACCGTTGATATTGACTTGATTCAGCATGATACGCATCGCCTGTACGGCGGCATTGTCGGCGGCATTCTTGTCGCCACGACCTAACCACTTATAGCCTGCCAGCGCGGCTGCTTCGGTGACGCGCGAGAACTCGATGGCTAATTCACGTTTCATAAATACCTGTCTGTTGTCGTTCGGGAAAGAAGTGGCCTTATGTTAGCCACTTAAGCCTGGATTTAGGTGAAACGCGGTGATGAGGTTCCCGCAGGGACGCCTCGCACCGTGGTCGCCCCGGTATCTCGGTTCTTAAACGATCAACATTAGGATATGGGCGAGGATTTTATCACAACGGGGGAGAGTGGCGGTTGGGCGATAGGGAAAAAACGGGCGCGACAGGCGCGCCCGATGTGGTGATGGATTAGGCGTCGTGATCTTCCCAGTTACGGGCGCGAGCCACGGCTTTCTGCCAGCCGCTGTAACGATAATTACGCTCCACGGTTTCAATGCTGGGGCGGAATTCGCGCTCGATCGTGGCTTTGCTCTTCACTTCGTCCAGATCGTTCCAGAATCCAGTGGCGAGGCCTGCCAGGAAAGCCGCACCCAGCGCGGTGGATTCGCGCACTTCTGGGCGTTCCACGCGCGTGCCGAGAATATCGGACTGGAACTGCATCAGGAAGTTGTTGGCGACCGCACCGCCGTCGACACGCAGCGCTTTCAGGCGGGTATCGGCATCTGCCTGCATGGCATCCAGTACATCGCGGGTCTGGAAGGCAATGGATTCCAGCGTCGCACGAATGATGTGGTTCGCGTTCACGCCGCGGGTCAGACCGAAGATCGCGCCACGGGCATACGGGTCCCAGTAAGGTGCGCCCAAACCGGTGAAAGCCGGTACGACGTAGACGCCGTTGGTGTCCTTCACTTTCGTTGCGAAGTATTCGGAGTCCATTGAGTCGCCGATCAGCTTCAGCTCGTCACGTAACCATTGGATAGAGGCGCCGCCAACGAACACCGAGCCTTCCAGCGCGTAGTTAACTTCGCCGCGTGGGCCGCAGGCGATGGTGGTCAGCAAGCCGTGTTTGGACAGCACCGCTTCTTTACCGGTATTCATCAGCAGGAAGCAGCCGGTGCCGTAGGTGTTTTTCGCTTGTCCTGGGTTGACGCAAAGCTGGCCGTACAGCGCCGCCTGCTGGTCACCCGCGATACCGGCGATAGGAATACGTGTGCCGCCTTTACCGCCAATGTTGGTCTGACCGTAGACTTCTGAAGATGCGCGTACTTCCGGTAGCATCTCACGCGGGATATCCAGCGCTTCCAGCATGCGGGTATCCCACTCCAGCGTATGAATATTAAACAGCATGGTGCGGGAAGCGTTGGTGTAATCCGTTACGTGAACACGCCCCTGCGTCATTTTCCAAATCAGCCAGGTATCAATCGTACCAAACAGCAGTTCGCCGCGTTTGGCGCGTTCACGAGAGCCTTCAACGTGATCCAGAATCCATTTCACTTTGGTGCCGGAGAAGTAGGGGTCGACCACCAGTCCGGTGGTGTTGCGAACGTACTCTTCCAGACCGTCTTTCTTCAGCTTTTCGCAAATGTCCGCGGTACGACGACACTGCCAGACAATGGCGTTATAAATCGGCTTGCCGCTCTCTTTTTCCCAGACGACGGTGGTTTCACGCTGGTTGGTGATACCAATGCCCGCGACTTCATCCGAGCTGATGTCGGCTTTGGCCAGCACTTCGACCAACGTTGAGCTCTGTGACGCCCAAATCTCCATTGGGTCATGCTCTACCCAGCCCGCTTTTGGGTAGATCTGGGTGAATTCACGCTGTGAAACGCTCACGATGTTGGCATCGTGATCCAACACGATGGCGCGGGAGCTGGTTGTGCCCTGGTCGAGTGCGACGATGTATTTTTTTTCCGGGTTCATAAATCCAATCCTGTAATGATTAACCGTGAAATAGGATGGTCGTGGCGTTAAGTTTAACGGCTTTCACGACGCGTGGTAGTTTCTGCCTCGGGTTCGCACACATCGCATGGCAAATTACGGCCAATCAGTGCGCGATAACCGAAGGCACCCAGACAGGCACCGATGATGGGGCCAAAGATAGGAACCAGGAAGTAAGGGATTTCGCGTGCGCCAGTAAAGGCGACGTTGCCCCAACCCGCCAGGAAAGCGAACAGCTTAGGACCAAAGTCACGCGCCGGGTTGAGGGCGAAGCCGGTCAGCGGCCCCATAGATGCACCGATGACAGCAATCAGAATACCGATCAGCAGGGGAGCGAGTGGCCCGCGTGGGATACCGTTACCATCATCGGTCAGCGCCAGAATCAGACACATCAGGATGGCGGTGATGACGGTTTCAACCAGCAGCGCCTGCATGACGGAAATGTGCGGGTTCGGATACGTTGAGAAAATGCCGGCTAAACTCAGGCTTTCCGTACTGCCGCGCACCATGTTGTTGGTCTGCTCGAAATCAACGAACAGATTGTGATACAGACCGTAGACCAGTGCGGCGGCACAAAATGCCCCGGCAATCTGCGCCAGAATGTAAGGCACCACTTTGCGCCCATCGAAACAGGCAAACAGCCACAGCGCGATGGTTACTGCTGGGTTGAGGTGGGCACCGGAAATCGCGGCGGTCAGGTAGATTGCCATCGCAACCCCCAGACCCCAAATGATGCTGATCTCCCACTGTCCGAAGCTGGCTCCCGCCAGTTTCAATGCGGCGACGCAGCCGACACCGAAGAAAATCAGCAGGCCAGTGCCGAGAAACTCGGCGATACACTGGCCTTTTAGCGTTGAACGTTCTGCTTGGCTCATATTTTTTTCCTGCTGGGTAACATACAGAGTGGTAGGTCTAAGGATACCGCTGAGTGGCATCCTCTGTTTTAAATGTATTTATGATGTGAATTTATCGTTAATGCTCGAAAACGAGAAATATCGAAATTGAAATGTGTGTTGCGCGTCAAGAAAATGAGCGTATTCGCTTATAAAATGACTCGCCGTGGTTTTTCGCACAAGGTTGATAGTAACGCTCAGGTTAAATTTATTAACACTTACCCGTCATACTTCAAACTGTATGTGCGTTGGCTTCCCTTACTCACCCCAGTCACTTACTGGTGTAAGCTCCTGGGGATTCGAGCGATTGCCGCCTTCCTACAATTTGAATTATTTTGGGTAACATAGGAGTAATGGGGAAGCGAACAGGAGTAGTTTTCAACCTATGCCACTCGCTTTTCCGTTTGCGCAGCCTGTTTTTCAGTTTGTACTGCCCGTTTTTAAGTTTGTACTGATAGTGTTACGTAAGAAAAGCTGCCACACTCGCGTAGTGGGGGATGTGCGCTAGACAGGTGGCGGTTGGCTACATACAATTTCGCTATGGTCTGTCTTGCCAGCCGTCCCGCGGTCAGGATTATGTTTACGGGCGGATGGCGACACCGTTGGGTGTTGGTTACAGAGTCCGAAAGCCAGCGTTAACCGATCTTTGCCTTGTTGCGATTAAAAGGGGTTTGAAGAATGTCATTTGAAGTGTTTGAAAAGCTGGAAGCGAAAGTTCAGCAGGCGATTGATACCATCACGCTGTTGCAAATGGAAATTGAAGAGCTGAAAGAGCAGAACAATGCGCTGTCGCAGGATGTTCAGGCGGCTGCGGGTTCACGTGAAGCGCTGGTGCGCGAGAACGAACAGTTGAAAGAAGAGCAAGTGGTATGGCAAGAGCGCCTGCGCGCGCTGTTAGGCAAAATGGAAGAAGTCTAATAGGACTTGTCGGCTCAGGCGACGGAATCGATTATCGATTGAGCCAAATAAAAAAGGGCGTATATCGCCCTTTTTTGTGATGACATTGCCGCGATAAAAACGCGGAGATTCAACGGGGATTATTCAATATCCAGCGGGTCTTCCGCCAAAATAATACCGGTGTTATCGGCATACAAATGGTCACCGGAGAAGAAGGTTACGCCACCGAAGTTGACGCGAATATCGCTCTCGCCGATGCCTTCGCTGCCTGCGCCGACCGGAATAGCCGCCATCGCCTGAATACCGATATCCAACTCAGCCAAGTCGTCAACCTGACGCACTGCGCCATACACGACAATGCCTTCCCATTCGTTTTGCGTCGCCAGCCGGGCGATTTCCGCGTTGATCAACGCACGGCGCACGGAGCCCCCGCCATCGACCAGCAGCACGCGCCCGAGGCCGTTCTCTTCAAGGAGATCGAAAAGCAGGCCGTTATCCTCAAAACATTTCACCGTGGTGATTTTGCCACCAAATGAAGTACGCCCGCCAAAGTTAGAGAACAGAGGCTCAACAACATTCACCTCTTCGTGATAGATATCGCACAGTTCGGAAGTATCGTATTTCATAGGATTAACGTCTGTTTGCCGCTGGAATCATGAGTATATCCCTTTCTGGCGGCTGTTGGCAAAATCATCAAATGTTAACTTGATGCGCATCAGTAAATACGTGCCGCTTTTCGCCTGCGCTCACTTTACCCGCACTAACTCAGTATCACGCCAACGGCGAACAGAATGTTGGTCAGCAGCGCGCCTTTCACCGTTTTTTCCAACATCGGACGCATGCTGAATGCGCTGGTTTCACGCAGCACATAGCGCGCCTGTTTAATCAGCAACGGGAGCGTCAGAATAAAAAGCCAGCCCGCCAGGCTGTGCAGATAAAATGTTGCAAACAGACCGAGACAAACCGGCGCCAGCAACAGCAGCATCGTGTGGTAGAAACGCGCTTTTTCCGCGCCGAGGCGCACAGCCAGCGTGTTCTTGCCACTGATGCGATCGTTGTCGATATCGCGCAGGTTATTGATGTTCAATACTGCTGTTGCCAACAAACCGCAGGCCGTCGCAGGGAGCATGACGATGCTGTCGAAGTGGCCGGTTTGCAGATAATACGACCCGGCGACGCTGAGCCAGCCGAAAAAGATCAGCACCGAGATATCGCCGAGCCCAATGTAACCATAGGGTTTATTACCGACGGTATAGGTGATGGCGGCGAAAATCGCCAGCAGCCCCAGAATCAGGAAACCAAAGATATCCGCCGGCTTTTCACACGCCAGAATCACCAGACTCACGCCGGAAATGATGGTAAGCACGACCGTCACGATCAGCGCATTGCGCAGCTGCGTCAGCGTAATGGCGCCGGTCTGGATGCCGCGCAGCGGCCCGATACGGTCCTCGGTATCGCTGCCTTTTACCGCATCCCCATAGTCGTTAGCCAGATTGGAAAGGATTTGCAGCAGTCCGGCGGTCAACAACGCCAGTAATGCTACGCCCGGTTTAAAGCTGCTATGCCAGCTCGCAATCGCCGAGCCAGTGACGATAGATGCGAAAGCGAGTGGCAACGTTTTTGGACGCAGACTATCCAGCCAGGCTTTGGTTTTGCTGCTATGGGTTGATAAGGTCATGGTGCGCTTCAATTTTTATTGACGATCCAATTGCGTGAATCATCCGTTTATAAACAAGAAAAGTCAGTGATGGCGGCGTCAGAAACAAAAGTGGGAGGCCAACGCCTCCCACTTTATCGTTAATCGTGCGATCCGCGAAAACGGATTATAAGATAAATCGACTCAGATCTTCATCTGCTACTAATTCATCCAGATGATTACGTACGTAATCTGCGTCAATGGTAACGCTTTGACCGTTCATTTCGCTGGCGTCATAAGAAACGTCTTCGATCAGACGCTCCATCACGGTATGCAGACGGCGCGCGCCGATATTCTCGGTGCTTTCGTTTACCTGCCAGGCGGCTTCGGCAATGCGGCGGATACCATCAGCGGTGAACGAAATATCCACACCTTCCGTCGCCATCAGCGCTTTGTACTGTTCGGTCAGCGAAGCGCTCGGCTCTGTCAGGATACGCTCAAAATCTTCCGTCGTCAGCGCCTGCAATTCCACGCGAATCGGCAGACGTCCCTGCAATTCTGGAATCAGATCGGACGGGCTGGCAACCTGGAATGCGCCGGAGGCGATAAACAGGATGTGGTCGGTTTTGACCATACCGTGCTTGGTAGACACAGTGCAGCCTTCAACCAGCGGCAGCAGGTCACGCTGAACGCCTTCACGAGAAACATCCGGGCCGGAGCTTTCGCCACGCTTACAGATTTTGTCGATCTCGTCGATGAACACGATACCGTGCTGCTCAACGGCCTCAATCGCCTGCTGTTTCAGCTCTTCCGGATTCACCAGCTTGGCGGCTTCTTCTTCCACCAGTAGTTTGAACGCGTCTTTGATTTTGATCTTGCGGGCTTTTTGTTTCTGGCCTGCCAGATTCTGGAACATGGACTGTAGCTGGTTGGTCATCTCTTCCATGCCCGGCGGAGCCATGATCTCGACGCCAACGGGTGCGGCAGCCAGATCGATCTCGATCTCTTTGTCGTCCAACTGGCCTTCACGCAGTTTCTTACGGAATGCCTGACGCGCAGCGGAAGGTTCTGGTGTGCTTTCTGCCTGACCCCAGTTGTTTTTCGCTGGTGGAATCAGCACGTCCAGAATGCGGTCTTCTGCCATCTCTTCCGCACGGAAGCGGTTTTTTTCGATGGACTGGAGGCGCACCATCTTGATCGCGGAATCCGTCAGATCGCGGATGATGGAGTCAACTTCTTTACCTACATAGCCCACTTCGGTGAATTTAGTGGCTTCCACTTTGATGAACGGCGCATTGGCGAGCTTCGCCAGACGGCGAGCAATTTCGGTTTTACCGACGCCGGTCGGGCCGATCATGAGAATATTTTTAGGCGTCACTTCATGACGAAGTGCTTCGTCCAACTGCATACGGCGCCAGCGGTTACGCAGCGCGATGGAAACGGCGCGTTTCGCTTTATGCTGGCCGATGATATAGCTGTCGAGTTCGCTGACTATCTCGCGCGGGGTCATTTCAGACATAGTTGATCCTTACGCCTTGGAGGCTAATTCTTCTATCGTGTGGAACTGGTTGGTATAGATACAGATGTCGCCAGCAATCCCCAGAGATTTCTCGACGATATCACGTGCACCCAGCTCGGTGTTTTCCAGCAACGCACGTGCGGCGGCCTGCGCATAAGGACCACCGGAACCAATAGCGATCAGGTCATTTTCAGGCTGCACGACATCGCCATTACCGGTAATGATCAGCGAGGCATTTTCGTCCGCGACGGCCAGTAGTGCTTCCAGTTTGCGTAGCATACGGTCGGTACGCCAGTCTTTCGCCAGCTCGACAGCGGCTTTCACCAGATGACCCTGGTGTAATTCCAGCTTACGTTCAAAAAGCTCAAAAAGGGTGAAGGCATCCGCCGTGCCGCCTGCGAAACCAGCAATGACGCGGTCATGGTAGAGACGACGTACCTTACGCACGTTGCCTTTCATCACGGTGTTGCCCAGAGTGGCTTGTCCATCACCGCCAATGACCACCTGGCCATTGCGGCGTACGCTTACAATTGTTGTCACGAGTCAGTCCCCGTTTGAAGAAAAAGATCCCCGCATGATTCGGGGCGCATTGATGTTATAGATGGGGGAAGGCGTGGGGTTTTTCAACCCCCGCTGGCAAGAGGAATACAGTTTGATGCGCCCGCGCTTTTCAGGCGTTGGATCATGCTATCCGCGGCAGCACGGTTGTTGTAAGGCCCCAGCATAATACGGTTCCAGCCGCCGTTAGAGGTGATGCGGCTTTCGATACCGGCAAATGCCAGCTGCGCTCTCACTGATTCGGCAGGGTCCATGGTTTTGAAGGAACCACACTGAATCGCCCAACGTTGAGTTTTCTCGGCTTTTGGCGCTTCAGGCTGTTTGACCGGCTGTTGCTTCGGCGCTTCCTGTTTTGGTGCTTCTTGTCTTGGCGTTTCTTGTCTTGGAACAACAGGCGTCGTTTGCGTGACCGCTGGTGCACGCGTTGCGGGCTGTGTTGTCACAACAGGCGGCTGCTGCATCGGTTGCGTCGACGGCTTAATCGTTACCTGAGAGCGCGGAACCTGCGTCTGGTCGTTATACGGCACCTCAGAGAGCTGCGTTGGCTGACGACGCATATCAGACTGCATCTGTTCTAACAATTGGCGCTGTTCATCGGTCAACTGTACCGGCGAGCGGATCTCACCACCTGCAGAAGGCTCCGTTGGCGTTGTGACGCCCAACTGACGATTTTCCAGCTCTTTGATGTAGCGCCAGCGTTCTTCCGGCTTAGGTGGCAGCCCATTACCTTTGCCCACGTTTTGATGCGGCAGAACGGGGGACTCGTCCGGTTTGTTATGGGCGATAAAGTACAGACCGCCCGCGAAGGTGACCAAAACGGCAACAGCGAGTGCGATCATCGTTTTTGATGCACCTGAAGCCTTGCCTTTTTTTCGGCTATTTGTCGTTTTCCGACGCGTCCCTGATGAACGTCCCCGGCTCACGTAGTCTCTTTGTGCCACTGTTGTTTCGCTGTGAATTTATAAGTAAATAACATAATTAGGGGGTCATGTTACTGAACCCTCAAATATTTGACCAGCACCTGAAGTCTTAAAGCCTGTTACGGGCGTAATTCGGCGCGGCGACGCTGTCGCGTATAACCAGTTCGCTGGACAACAGACGGGAACCGCTTTGTACCGTGTTGCCTTGCAACTGCTCTAAGAGTAGCAGCATTGCCTCGCGTCCGATCTGATAACGCGGTTGGGCGACAGAAGTCAGCGGGGGCCAGCAGTACTGTGCCTGTTCGATATCGTCAAAACCGATGACGGAGAGGTCGCGCGGGATATCCAGTCCCATCTTTCTGGCCTGCGCCAGTACGCCCAGCGCCATAAGATCGCTATGACAGAAAATCGCGCTGGGCGGCTGTGGGTGCTGCATCAGCGCAATCAGGCCATTTATTCCGGTTTCGTAGGTGAAATCACCGCGAAAGATATACTGATTATCGATAAGAATCCCGTTGCGCCGCAGGGCTTGAATATAGCCCTGTAGGCGATATTGGCTCAGGTGCATGTGCTCTGGGCCGGCAATACAGGCGATGCGCTGGTGACCCGCCTGATGCAGATAATGTACGGCTTCAAAGGCGGCGGTCAGGTTATCGATATGCACTGTGGGCAGAGCCAGATCCGGTGAAAACTCATTCGCCATCACCATTGGCGGCAGATTACGCTGCTCTTCCTGGCCTGCGTCAAACGGCAGATTAGAGCCGAGTAACAGCATGCCGTCGATCTGCTTGGTAATAATCAGGTCGACGAAGGTTTTTTCTTTCTGATGCTGGTGGGCGCAGTCGCCAATCAACACCAGATAGCCGTGTTCGGCTGCCGTTTCCTCGATCCCGCGAAATATTTCAGAGAAATAAGGATCGCAAATATCTGGCACGATCGTCAGGATCGTGCGTGACTCGTTACGCTTGAGGTTCCTGTTGAGCGCGTGGGGCGAATAGCCAACGGCGATGACGGCCTGCTCGACCTTCCTGCGGGTGGTCGCAGAGACTTTTTCTGGGTTCATTAACGTTCGGGATACGGTTGCGGTGGAAACGCCCGCCTCATCCGCCACGTCTTTCATCGTCGCCGTGGTGACGCCTTTCTTCTGCTTCAACGCTTTTCTCCTTGCGTCAGCGTTAACTGGCGCTGACTGTCAGCAGAACGCTCCTGCCTGCTGACTCTCTATGATAACGGGTAACGCTTTTCGGTGCAGTATGCCGATGGAGTGGCGCTATGCGTCAGTACACGACCAGCCTCAGCATACTGCCTGCGCCGACAGTGATAACAGATTGAACGCAGGTTTTGTTGCTTAATTTGCACAGAAAGTGTGATGAATATCGTGTTCTCGACGCCGCTCGCAAAAAAGGCGTGGCAAAAAAACGAAATGATCTAACAGGAAACGCTAACCGTCCGTGGGGTCGACATCCAGCATCCATTTCACTTTACGTGCCTGCGGCAGCGTGCCGATCAGCGCCATTGAGGTTCTGACCAGTTTTTGTAATAGCGCTCGGGAAGGGTGCTGTAGCAAGAGCTGCCAGCGGAAGCGCCCCGCACGTTTTGGCTGTAAGGCAGGGACTGGGCCCAACAGCCAGAGTGATTCATCCCGCAGCGGGCTTGCTTCCAGTAAATTACGCAGCTGCTGGAGGAATAACGCGGCCTGCTGATTATCGTGATCGTCAGCGCGGAAGAGGATATGGCTGGTAAACGGCGGCAGAAAAACGCTTTTCCGTTCGGTAAGTGCCTGGCTGGCAAAGGCATCGTAGCCCTGTTGCAGCAGCGTTTGTAATAGCGGATGTTCCGGGTGGTGAGTTTGCAACGCCACTTCGCCTGCCTTGCCTGCACGTCCCGCGCGACCCGCCACCTGAGTATAGAGCTGGGCAAAACGCTCTGCCGCGCGGAAATCGGCAGAGAACAGCGAACCGTCCACATCCAGTAGGGCAACCAGCGTTACGTCAGGGAAGTGGTGGCCTTTCGCCAACATTTGTGTGCCGATGAGAAGACGTGCGCCGCCCTGCCTGACCTGCGAGAGCTGTTGCTCAAGCGCCCCTTTGCGGCTGGTGGTATCACGGTCGATGCGGGTGATCGGAACATCGGGAAAGATCGGCGCAAGGCTTTGCTCAAGCTGCTCGGTGCCCAGACCGACGGGCACCATATTCGTCGAGCCGCAGCTGGGGCACTGCTGCGGCACCGGGCGCTGGCTGTCACAGTGGTGGCAGCGCAACATCTTCTGATGCTGGTGATAGGTATAGTAGTGATCGCAACGCTGACACTCGGCAATCCAGCCACATTCGTGGCACATCACCACCGGGGCGAATCCGCGCCGATTAAGGAACAAAATGACCTGATTATCGTTCGTCAAATGATGGCGGATGCGAGTAATCAGCGGTTGAGATAACCCCGCCGTTAGCGGCAGCCCTTTCAGATCGATAACGTGCTGTTTGGCCAGCGCGGCATTGCCCGCTCGTTTGGTCAGGTTCAGACGACGATATTTGCCGATCTGGACGTTATACAGCGTTTCCAGCGCGGGCGTCGCCGTCCCCATAACGATGGGAATGTCTTCCTCTCTGGCGCGGAATACCGCCAAATCGCGGGCGTGATAGCGCCAGCCTTCCTGCTGTTTATAGGAGCTGTCGTGTTCCTCATCGATCACAATCAGCCCCAAACGGGCAAAGGGCGTAAATAACGCTGATCGCGTCCCGATAACGATGGCCGCTTCGCCACTGCGAGCGCGTAGCCAGACGGCCAAGCGTTCGCTGTCGTTGAGTGCCGAGTGCAGTACATCCACCGGCGCGTTAAAGCGTTCGCGAAAGCGGGCGATGGTTTGCGGCGTCAGGCCAATTTCCGGCACTAACACCAGCGCTTGCTTGCCCTGCGCCAGTACGTTCTCCAGCACGCTGAGATAGACTTCGGTTTTGCCCGAACCGGTGATACCCGCGAGCAGCCAGGCGGCAAAGTGGTTATCTTCGCTGCGGATCGCACCGACGGCAGTAGCCTGTTCGGTGTTCAGACGCAGCCGGTCAGTTGCCAGACTAAAGCTTTGACGCCAGTCATGAAGCGTTTGCTCCGCAGCCTGTAATTCGCATAGCCCTTTGCTACGCAGTGCCTGCAACGCCGTTTCCGTCAGCCCGATTTCGCTCACCTGGTGGCGATAAAGCGGCGACTGAAGTAAAGCTGCCAGCGCCTGCTGCTGCTTCACGGCGCGTTTGAGCGTGCTGAGCGGCGTCGCCCGACCTTGTTCGGTGGCAAACCATTGCCAGAGTGGGGCGCGGTGTGCGGGTTTTCCCTGACGCAGGAGGATCGGCAGCGCGTGGAACAGCACTTCGCCAATCGGGTAGTGATAGTACTCAACGGCCCACAGCAAAATGCGCCACAGGCTGGGGGGGAACAGCGGCTGCTCGTCCAGCACGTCATGCACGGGTTTTAATTGCTCAAGCGGAAGTTCGCTGGTGTCGCTCAGCGCGGTAATAATGCCGATCGCTTTACGGTTACCAAAGGAGACGCTGACGCGCGCGCCGACCTGCGGAGCGATGCCTCCGGCGGGTAGCAAATAATCGAATGTACGTGCCAATGGCACGGGCAAAGCGACCTGAGCGACAGACATAACTTCTCCGTGATAGTCGACGTAGATTGGCGCGGCGATCAATGACATAACCGAGTGGTCTGTATCATGCGCGACGCGGGGTGAAAATAACGCAAGGCGCTAGTGTACATGCTGCAAGGGATAATGTGTGGATGCGATTGCATCAGGGTAGCGGATTCTGTATGATCCGCCGCCATTGTGCCGTTTGCATAATGAAACTTACTTATACAACTTTCGTGTGGTGTCTGGCGGAACAGGGCTGGATAGCGACACGGCCTTAACTGAGGTTTCCCCATGAAAAAAGGTATTCACCCTAATTATTCTGCAGTTACTGTAACTTGCTCTTGCGGTAACGTGATTAAAACCCATTCTACCGTGGGTCGTGACCTGAACCTGGACGTTTGTGGCGAATGCCACCCGTTCTACACCGGTAAACAACGTGATGTTGCAACGGGTGGTCGTGTTGACCGCTTCAACAAGCGTTTCTCCGTACCAGGCACTAAAAAATAAGTTTTACTGGTCAATTGGCACTGTCCTTTTTGGCATTGCCCCTTTTGACATAGTAACTTTCGACAAAGGCACCGACAGGTGCCTTTGTTGTTTCTGGCGTGTCAGCATTGTTCATCAAGAAATTGTTCATCGGGAAGACGAAATTCGCTCTAATGCCGCCTGTGCAAGAAAACCCGAACGACTTTTAAATTCTGGATTACTCGCCACACAACGATCAATGCGGTCAATCAGCGATTTGGGCAATGTAACGTTAATTTTTTCTGAGCCACCCATTAAACGAGTTACATCAATATCAACAACCGCCCACGTGTATCCTGCATACTCAGACCCTTTTGCTAACTGACCTACTGTTGATACGGTGGGAATATCCTGACCCATCTCAACCAGTAGCTCGATATGTCCGGTAATCGCTTCTTTAGCATTCGCGATAGCATCGTCTAGCGTATCGCCTGCAGAAAAACAGCCCGGTAAATCTGGTACTGTTACGCCGTATGCATGAGTATCGTCGCCTGCTTCAATTGCAATGGGATAAAACATAATTCAGCCTCTTCGAGTCAGCGATGATCATATTCCTGCCTGTTTCCTGATGCTTTTTACCGTACCTATTGGTAAATCCTTCTTGGGGTGGGGGATTGTGACTAATCCCGGTTTGCTGGGGGGCATAAAATGGTGGTGGCTTCCGTTCACTCGTATCAGATCCCACCCATCGGCCTTGATTTCTGCGATTAACGTCCTGCTATCCATCCCTGCACTCCGCTCCCTTTTATTAAATAACAATAACCCCAATAACTCCGGCAGGCAACATTTTAGAGTTATTGGAGTTATTTTGAACTTACATTTTTCATCCCTGCTGACGTTTTACCAGCATCCCCAGAACGAAGATGCCGCCTAATCCCGCCGTAATAATCCCGATGGGCAATTCCTGTGGTGCCAGTAGCTGCCGGCTGAGCCAATCGCCACCGCACAGCAGTATCGCACCTAGTACGGCTGTCATTGGCAGAAGCCTCTTGTGTAGCACGCCGCTCAGCGGGCGGGCCAGATGGGGAATCATCAGGCCGATAAAACCGATCACGCCGGTCAGCGCAACCAGTAGCGAGGTGGCAAAAGCGCAGCAGATGAAAATTTCCACCCGAACACGAGACAGGTTAACCCCCATTGAGGCCGCGGTTTGTCCGCCAGCCAGCAGAGCATCAAGCGCACGCCAGCGTAGGGCTGTGAGGCCGAATAGCAGCAGAACGCTGAACACCGCAAAAGGTAACGTGTCCCAACGGGCAAGGCCCAGCCCGCCCAGCGACCAGAAAAGAATCGAGCTGGCGGCCCGCTGATCGCCGGAAAACACCAGATAGTTCGTCAGTGCGCCGAACAGAAACGAGATCGCCAATCCGCAAATGATCAGACGTTCTGCACCGCGCGCCTGTTGCAGCAGGAACAACACCGTCACGGCGACGGCCGATAAAATACCGCCACAGAAAGCCGCCATCGGCAGCGCCCAGTCACCGAGTTGTTCGCCAAAACGGGTGATAACGGCGACCGCCCCCGCCGAGGCACCGGCAGACAGACCAAACAGAAAAGGGTCGGCCAGATCGTTACGGGTTGCCGTTTGCAAAAAGGCTCCGACCATCGCCAACCCCGCACCGCACAGTGCCGCCAGCAGGCTGCGGGGAATGCGCAGTTCCAGAATGATACGTGACGTCATCGGCGAGACATCCGCCGATGATAACCCTAAGACGCTGGCGACCTGCGTGAGGGGAATTGTCGTGCTGCCTGTCGCAATATTTACCAGCATCAGCCCGACCAGTATCAGCAGCGCAATAACGAAGGTTGCGGCATAACGTGAAGACGTTGGGCTCACTGAAAGGCATCCGGGTAGAGTGCGTGCGCCAGTTTATCGACGGCCGCGATATTCGCCGGCCCCGGAGTGAGCTCCGCATATTGCAGCTTCAGATAGCGATGCTGCTGTACGGCGGGGGTAAATTTCATCAGCGGGTGTGATTCCAGAAAACGTCTTAACGCATCTGCGCCATTGCCCGTCTGGTAATCCAGCAAAATAATAAAATCAGGCTCGCGTGCCGCTACGCCTTCCCACGATGTCGAGGCCCAGCTCGTTTCCATATCGTCCATGACGTTCTTGCCGCCCGCCGCCTCAATGATGGCAGTTGGCATGGCAAATTTCCCGCTGGTAAACGGCTTATCGTCGCCAGAGTCATACAGGAAAACCGTCTGTTTTGGCCGATCGCCAATACGGGTTTGCAGGGCAGCAATATGCTGTTTCCAGCCGTCAATCTGTTCCTGAGCTTGTTCCTGCTTACCGAAGATCTTCCCCAGTTTCAGCATGTCGCCGTAGAGCAGATCCATGCTGGCTCGCGGACGCTGCTGCTGCGGTTCGGTGAAAACGCAGCTTTCGCTGAGCACCAGCGTCTGAATGCCATATTTTTTCAGCGCTTGCGGCGTGACTTCACCACCGACTTTCATGCCGTAGTTCCACCCTGCAAAGAAGAAATCCGGGTGTACGGCCAGCAGGTTTTCCAACGTTGGGTACTTTGCTGCCAGCTCAGGGATCGTGCCCTGCTGTTTGATAAAGTCAGGGGGGGCTTTATACCAGCCAGTGATACCCGTCAGCCCGACAATACTTTTTTGCAACCCAAGTGCAAATGCCATTTCCGTCATATTCAGGTCATGAATAACGGCACGCTGCGGCGGCTGGGTGAACGTTAACGGTTGCCCACAGCTGTCGACCGTGACCGGAAAACCAGAGGCGTTCGCCCAGCACGACGTCAATGCCAGCAGTCCAGACAGAAGCGTTATTTTCATCAGAATTCCTTAGTGCAGTTCAGGGGCTTCAAAGATGCGAATGGGCGAGCCGTTTATCGGATGCGGCACCGTAAAACTCTCCATCCCAAAGACGGATTTCACACAGTCGGCGCTCAGCGCGTGTGCAGGCGTTCCCCAGCGGAGTAGCGTGCCCTGTTGCAAAACGGCGACGCGATCGGCAAAGGGCGTGATGAGGGGCAGGTCGTGCAGCACTGCCAGCGTTGAAATGCCGCGTTTCCGTACCAGAGACAGCAGCTGTGCGCGCGCCAACGGATCGAGGTGGTTTGTCGGTTCATCCAGCAGCAGGAGCTGCGGCGTTTGCGCAAAAGCGCGCGCCAGCGCGGCGCGTTGACGCTCCCCACCGGAGAGCGTGCCTAGCAGGCGGTGGCGCAGTGGTAATAATCCGGTATCGTCCAGCGCTTCTTCGATGAGCTGGCGATCGTACGCAGGCGTGCTGAATCCGTGATGGGGAATCCGCCCCAGAGCGACATATTCCGCGACCCGCAGACGCAGATCTGGCGTATCATTCTGCGCCAGAATCGCGATGCGCTTTGCTCGCTCATGGCGGCTGAGCGTATTCAGCGGCTGACCGTTCAGATGAATGTATCCCGTTGTCGTGCCGAGCTCGCTGGTTAACACACGTAGCAGCGTGGATTTGCCGCTGCCGTTGGGCCCAATCAGCGCTAAACGTTCACCCGCCTGCATGGACAGAGAAATATCACTGAGCCTCGGTGCGCGATTGGCGTCGGCAACGGAAACATGGTGCAGCTGTAGCAGCACGGGGCTGGCGGAGAGAGGCTCTGTCATGATGCGGGCATATCACCGTTATAGGTTAAAAGTGATATGTTATAACATAACAAATTAAATGCAATCCCGATTCACAGCGTGAGTGGAAGACGAAGCGTTCGGAAGAAGTGCGAGCGGTGGAGGGGCGAGGTTTTAGAGGTTAATGAAGAGTGATGTGTTGAGCGGGATTCTCTGCATAGCAAAACCCCGCCGGAGAAGGCGGGGTTAGCGAGAAAATCGATAGCGCAAACGCGATCAGTATTCCCACGTATCCGGGTCGATACCCATTTCGCGCATGATGATTTTCGCGGCTTCAGGAATTTCATCGCTGCGTTCTTTACGCAGGTCTTCGTCATTCGGTAACGGTTGACCCGTGAACGCGTGCAGAAACGCTTCGCACAGCAGTTCGCTGTTGGTGGCGTGGCGCAGGTTGTTCACCTGACGACGCGTGCGTTCGTCAGTCAGTATCTTTAATACTTTCAGAGGGATAGATACTGTTATCTTCTTGACTTGCTCGCTTTTTTTACCGTGTTCAGCGTAAGGGCTGACATACTCGCCGTTCCACTCAGCCATGGGATACCTTAAAAATTAATCTAATGAAGACAGCATCTGTCATGAAATGCCACGATTCTAACGGTTATTCTGCCTGTGCTCAATCTATACGCAAAGAGGTTTAGATGTCTAGATGTATTGACGTCTATTGAAACTGCGTTTACTCTTAAGTTCCTATCTTTTCAGCCTCCAGCCAGGAAATGAGCCGATGACGCGTAAACAGGCAACGATCGCAGTCCGCAGTGGGTTAAATGATGATGAACAGTATGGCTGCGTCGTCCCCCCCATTCACCTTTCCAGCACGTATAACTTTACCGGGTTCAACCAGCCACGCGCACACGACTATTCGCGTCGCGGTAACCCCACGCGTGATGTCGTACAGCGTGCGCTTGCCGAACTGGAAGGTGGCGCAGGTGCGGTAATGACGAGCAGCGGAATGTCGGCGATTATGCTGGTTTGTACGGTGTTCCTGCGTCCCGGCGATTTGCTGGTGGCGCCGCATGATTGCTACGGCGGCAGCTATCGTCTGTTTGACAGCCTGAATAAGCGCGGCGCGTTTCGCGTCAAATTTGTCGATCAAAGTGATACCGCTGCACTCAACGCGGCGCTGGCAGAAAAGCCGAAGCTGGTGCTGGTGGAAAGCCCGAGCAATCCGCTGTTGCGTGTCGTGGATATTGCCGCGATTTGTCAGGCTGCGCGTGAAGCGGGTGCGGTTAGCGTGGTGGATAACACTTTCCTGAGCCCGGCGTTGCAGAAGCCGCTGGAGCTGGGTGCCGATCTGGTGGTGCATTCGTGCACCAAGTACCTGAATGGCCACTCTGATGTGGTGGCGGGTGCGGTAATCGCCAAAGATGCCGATACCATTACTGAATTGGCCTGGTGGGCGAACAATATCGGTGTCACAGGCGCGGCGTTTGACAGCTATCTGTTGCTGCGCGGCCTGCGTACTCTGGCGCCGCGCATGGCAGCCGCGCAGCGTAACGCGCAACAAATCGTTGAATTCTTACAGACGCAGCCGCTGGTGAAGGCGTTGTACCATCCTTCACTGCCGAACAATCCCGGTCATGATATTGCCCGCCGTCAACAATCTGGCTTTGGCGCTATGCTAAGTTTTGAGCTGGATGGTGATGAAGATACCCTGCGGCGTTTTCTGGCATCGCTGGAGCTGTTCACGCTGGCGGAATCGCTGGGCGGGGTTGAAAGTCTCATTTCTCATGCGGCAACGATGACGCATGCCGGTATGGCGCCAGAAGCGCGTGCCGCGGCGGGTATCTCTGAAACATTACTGCGTATTTCCACTGGCATTGAAGACGGCGATGATCTGGTTGCCGATCTGGATCGTGCGTTTCAAGCCGCAGCCAAGAGGTAAGAATGAGTGCATTAGGAGTAGCGCCATCGGTAACGGGCCGACAACTGCATAAGTTTGGCGGTAGCAGTCTGGCCGATGTGAAGTGTTACCTGCGCGTAGCTGGTATTATGGCGGAGTATAGCCACCCCGGTGATTTGATGGTGGTGTCTGCCGCGGGCAGTACCACAAACCAACTGATTAGCTGGTTGAAACTCAGTCAGAGCGATCGTCTGTCGGCGCATCAGGTGCAGCAGGCGTTACGCCGCTATCACAGCGAACTGATTGCCGGCCTCCTGCCTGCGCAAACGGCAGAGACGCTGACCGCTCAGTTTATTCGCGATCTGGAGCGGTTGGCTACGCTGCTGGATGGCAAGATTACCGATGCCGTTTACGCCGAAGTTGTCGGACACGGTGAAATCTGGTCGGCTCGTCTGATGTCCGCCGTATTGAATCAGTCGGATATGAATGCGGCCTGGCTGGATGCGCGCGACTTTCTCTGTGCAGAACGTGCCGCGCAGCCGCAGGTTGATGAAGGTCGTTCCTGGCCGCTGTTGCAGCAATATCTGACGCAACACGCAGGGCAGCGTTTAGTGGTAACGGGTTTTATCTGTCGTAATAACGCGGGTGAAACGGTGCTGCTGGGGCGCAACGGAAGTGACTACTCCGCCACGCAAATTGGTGCGCTGGCGGGGGTTGAACGTGTGACTATCTGGAGCGACGTCGCTGGGGTTTATAGCGCCGATCCACGCAAAGTGAAAGACGCCTGTCTGCTGCCGCTGCTGCGGTTGGATGAAGCCAGTGAGCTGGCGCGTCTGGCTGCGCCGGTACTGCATACGCGTACGTTGCAGCCTGTTTCCGGCAGCGATATCGACCTACAACTGCGTTGCAGTTATCAGCCTGAACAGGGGTCGACGCGTATCGAACGCGTGCTGGCCTCGGGCTCGGGTGCCAAAATTGTCACCAGCCACGATGACGTGTGCCTGATTGAAGTTCAGGTTCCTTCAGAACACGATTTCGCGCTGCTACAAAAAGAAGTCGAACAGCTTCTGAACCGTGCGCAGCTGAAACCGCTGGCAATCGGCGCTCATCAGGATCGTAACCTGCTGCAACTGTGCTACACCTCTGAAGTGGTGGATAGCGCGCTGCAGCTGCTGGTACAGGCCTCGCTGCCGGTTGAACTCAACCAGCGTGACGGACTGGCGATGGTTGCGATGGTTGGTGCGGGCGTGGGTAAAAACCCGCTGCATAGCCACCGTTTCTATCAGCAGTTGAAAGATCAGCCGATTGAATTTGTCCGCCAGGCCGATGATGGCATCAGTCTGGTGGCGGTGCTGCGTGTCGGCCCGACGGAGCACTTGATTCGCGGGCTGCACCATTCGCTGTTCCGGGCAGAGAAGCGCATCGGTCTGGTGCTGTTCGGCAAAGGCAATATTGGTTCACGCTGGCTGGAGCTGTTTGCGCGTGAGCAGAGCAATCTGTCTGCACGTACTGGCTTTGAATTTGTCCTGGCTGGCGTGGTGGACAGTACGCGCAGCCTGCTGAACTATGATGGATTGGATGCCAGCCGCGCGTTGGCTTTCTTCGAAAGTGAAGCGCAGGAGCGAGATGGCGAAGATCTGTTTCTGTGGATGCGGGCGCACCCCTTTGATGATTTGGTGGTGTTGGACGTCACCGCCAGTGAGTCGGTCGCCGATCTGTATCTGGATTTTGCCAGCTATGGTTTCCACGTCATCAGTGCCAACAAACTGGCAGGCGCATCTGGTGGCAATAACTATCGCCAGATCCGCGATGCGTTTGCGAAAACGGATCGCCACTGGTTGTATAACGCAACCGTGGGCGCGGGTTTGCCGGTCAATTTTGCGGTACGCGATCTGCGGGAAAGCGGCGACAGTATTCTGGCGATTAGCGGGATTTTCTCCGGCACGCTCTCCTGGCTGTTCTTGCAGTTCGACGGCACCGTGCCGTTCACCGAACTGGTCGATCAGGCTTGTCAGCAGGGGTTGACCGAGCCGGATCCACGCGTTGACCTCTCCGGTCAGGACGTCATGCGTAAGCTGGTGATTCTGGCGCGTGAGGCGGGCTATGATATTGAGCCTAGTCAGGTTCGGGTTGAGTCGCTGGTGCCGTCGGGTTGTGAACAGGGTTCCGTCGACTACTTCTTCGAGAACGGCGATTCGCTTAACGATCAGATGCTGCGCCGTCTGGAAGCGGCACAGGAGATGGGGCTGGTTCTGCGTCACGTCGCACGCTTTGACAGCAACGGGAAAGCGCGCGTGGGCGTTGAAGCCGTTCGCCCCGATCATCCTCTGGCGTCGCTGTTACCGGGTGATAACGTGTTTGCGATTGAAAGCCGCTGGTATCGGGATAACCCGCTGGTTATCCGTGGGCCGGGCGCGGGGCGCGATGTGACAGCAGGAGCGCTTCAGTCTGACCTGAACCGCTTGGCGCAGTTGTTGTAGAACCTGTTGTAAGCGCGACATACCGTTGGCCGTCTCTTAGTCATATTTTTATGCAGACCAAGAGACGGTTTCGTGCGCCACAACCCCGCCATTTTCATGCTACCTCGTAGCAAACGCCCGACACGGGGCGGCTCACGCGCCGCTCGCCCCGTGACCCCTGGCTTTCCGGCGAAAATTATGCCGCTGACGCGGTGCCTTCTTCGATATCCGGCTTAACGGACCGCTTGCGACACGTTCCCTACGTGGCGCAAGCTTGAGCCGCTTCCCTGCGGCTCATCCTAAGCCTGCTATCTCTTCAGCATAATTTTTTACGCCGGATAATGGCAAACTCCGCAGAGCTTTCGCGCACTTATATAAGGCGAGCGTTTAGAGTATTTCCCCATATTCCCCACCAGTCGTGTCATTGAAATGTCATGGTGACAACACGCCACTGACACGATGTCACCGCACAATCAGCGCATTGTTTGATTATCGTGGAATGCACAGCTGTGCAAAAAACAACTTCCTCTGCGGCATCACCGCACATTGTCATCGACCACCTACACGTTGGATACGGCACGACCGTCGTATTGAACGATATCCATCTGGAGATTGCACAGGGCGAATTCGTGGCATTGCTCGGTTCGTCAGGATGCGGCAAGACGACGTTACTGCGTACGGTCGCTGGGTTCTCGTCACCGAGAGCGGGAGCGATTCGCGTTAACGGGCAGGATATGACGCAAGCGCCGCCGGAGAAACGCGGAATGGCGCTGGTGTTTCAGAGTTACGCGCTGTGGCCGCATATGACGGTGGCACAGCATATTGCTTACGGGCTGCGTTTACGCCGCGTACCGCGTGCGGAGATTGCCAGCCGTGTGGCGGAACTGGAAACCATGCTTGGGTTGACGGGGTTGAGCGCCCGTAAGCCTGCGGAGCTGTCCGGTGGGCAGCGTCAGCGCGTCGCCTTGGGGCGTGCACTGGCGGTGAGGCCCGATATTTTACTGCTGGACGAACCGCTCTCCAATCTGGATGCCCGCATTCGCCTACAGCTGCGTGATGAGATCCGTGCGCTGCAACAGCGGCTGGGATTGACTGCCATCCACGTGACGCACGATCGCGAAGAAGCGATGGTGATGGCAGATCGCATCGTGATTTTGAATCAGGGCCGCATCATGCAGGCGGGTAGCCCGCAAGAGGTGTACCACCATCCGGCCAGTTCGTTTGTCGCGGCGTTTATGGGCGCAGAGAATCGGCTGGTGCTGGACGCGCGTTATGACGGCGATATGCTGATGATTTCCGGTGATGCCGAAAGTCATTCGCTGGTGCCGGCGAATACGTCGCTACCGCCCGGCCCAATAGAAGCACGTTTTCGTGCGGAAGCGGCATGTCTTTACGATGCAGCCGATGTTCCGCTCATCCAGCCGGGTGTGTTGATGCGCTACGGCACGGTACAGGCACAAAGCTACCCCGGCGGATACTGGCTACATACGATTTCCAGCGGCACCTGGCGGATACAGGTCCATGCGACGCATCCCTATGCCATCGGGCAGCGGGTTGCGGTGCAGATCCCTGCCGAGGCGCTGTTTCTTTTCCCACTGGCAGAAGAGGCTACGTCTTCGTCGGCGGTACCCGATACCACTTCACGTTATTCCCCGCTTCCCGGCCTGACGGCCTGATCCTGAATTGGAGACAAATGAGATGAAACGCATTTTTGCTGCAACGCTGATGATGAGTACACCACTGGCTGCTGTACAGGCTCAGGAATTAACGGTGTTGACGGCGGGTGACCAGAATATGGTCGACTATGTCAATGAATATCTGGGGCCGCTGTTTGAGAAACAGCATCCCGGCGTAAAAGTACGCGCAGTCGGCACCGGACCGGGTGATGCGGGGTCGCAGAAGATTCTTGAGCGTTTCAATGCACAGCAGGCTGCGGGTGCCAAAGTCTGGGACACCGATGTGGCGGTCGTGCATGAGAAATTTGTCGGTCCGATGGTGCAAAAAGGCGACCTGCTGAAATATCGCGATGATATTGCCAGCGGTAAGCTGGTTAGCATGGCTGCGGCGGATAAAGCCATGGGAACGGACGTAAAAGGCTATGTCATGCCGATGTTCAGCAGCCAGACAGCGCTGGCCTATAACCCCAGCATGGTAGCGAACCCACCTAAAAGCTATGACGAAATCCAACAGTGGGCCGCCGCGAATCCGAAAATGTTCGGCTACAACGGGATTAAAGGCGGCGCGTCGGGCGTGAGCTTCGTGATGGGCTGGATTTACGCTTACGGCGGCGATGCCCAGAAGCTGATGAACGGGCCGTTTGACGAAGCGGAAGCGCAGAAATGGCAGCCAGCGTTTGAACGGCTGAAAGCCTTTAACAAGAACGTGACGTTAACGCCGGGTAACGCTGGCACGCTCGATATGTTGAGTCGTGGTGAAATTGCCATGGGACCGGTGTGGGTCGACATGTTCTATTCCTGGAAAGCGAGCGGACAGCTGCCGGACAATTTCAAATTGCTGCTGCCTGCGCCCGGTATGCCGGGGCAGCCGATGCACTATGTCATCCCCGCTCAGGCACCAAACCGCGAACTGGCTAAGCAGTTTGTCGAACTGGCAACCAGCGCCAAAGTACAGGCTGAAGGGATTGTGGAACGCTTTAACTGGTATCCGGGGATCGATGCCAAGTACGTTCAGGCCGAGCTGAAACCCGCAGTCTGGCAACGTCTGTTCACGGACGTGACGCCTGATGAGCTGGCGAGCAAAGGAAAGACGTTCCCTATCGCGCCTTACCACACCGCGATTTTGAACGCCTATGAGCAGGCGATGGCGAAGTAATTATACCCGTCATACTTCAAGCTGCTTGTGCGTTGGCCGCCCTTACTCACCCCAGTCACTTACCTGAGTAAGCTCCTGGGGACTCGTGCGGTTGCCGCCTTAATGCAACTCGAATTATTTAGGGTATATACACTTAGTACCACATGCGCTCTGGCGGGATGAAGCCAGAGCGCGGAGATATTCATGTTGCAAGTATCCCAATTTTCTTCCCGACTGGCGGGTATCGCACTTGTGCTCCCCGCGCTGGCGGTGGTGGCGGTCTGTTTTATCACGCCGCTGGGGCTGTCGGTTGGGGGCGCTTTTGTTAGCCAGAATGGCGTGGGCATTGATAATTTTGTCACGGCATTGACGCTGTATCTGCCCGATATCCTGTTTACCTTACTGATTGTGAGCCTCGCGACGCTGCTGATCGGCCTGCTGTCGGTCATGATCGGCGGTTACCTGACCTTAGGTGAAAGCCCACGTATGGTGGCGTTACTGCGCTGGGTCTATCGCTGGCCGTTGTTTATTCCGTTTATCGTGACCGGGCAAATTTTACGCACGTTTCTGGCCAAAAACGGCTGGCTGAATGGCGCACTGGATACGCTCGGCATTGTCGATATGGCCAGCGCCAGCAACTGGCTGGACTGGCGCGGCATCGTGTTCGCCTTTGTCTGGAAACAGACGCCGTTTGTGGCGCTGCTGGTCGCGGGTGCGATGGCGTCACTGGATCGCACGATGATTGAGTCTGCCCGTAACTTAGGCGCGTCGCGCTTGCGTATTCTGTGTGAAATTGTCGTGCCTCAGGTTGGGCAAACGCTGCTCACCGGGCTCATTCTCTCTTTCGTCACCATGATGTCGGTGCTGTCCGTACCGATGATGATCAATGCCCAGTCGCCGACGATGTTAACCGCCAATATTGCCTTTCGCATTAACGCCTACGGCGATTATGGCGTGGCGAATGCGTTGGGGGTAATTTCCCTGCTGATGACTGGCCTGTTTGCTGTGATTTATCTCCGCCTGAACATGAGGGATAAAGCATGAAGAACGTACTGTGGTGGATCCCGAGAATGCTGATTCTGGGGACGCTGATTTTCTTGATCTTTGGGCCATTGGCTAACCTCCTGCTGTGGTCGGTGGCGGAAAAATGGTTCTATCCTCATCTGTTGCCCAATGACTGGGGCTTCGCCTTCTGGAAGCGGGTATTTTCACCGCGCGGGGTGGCTTGGGAAGCGTTGGGGAATAGCGTGCTGGTGGCGGTGTTCACCGTGCTGGCCTCGCTGTCGCTGGCGATTCCGGCGGGATATGCGCTGGCACGCCTGCCGCTGCCTGCTCGTGGATTGATACTGCTGGTCTTCCTGATCCCGCAGGCGTTTCCGAATCTGACGGTGTACGTCAATATCGCTCGCCTGTTCTATCAGTGGGGGCTAAACGGCACGCTGCTGGGCGTGGTGCTGGTTCACACGGTTCACGGACTGGTGTTTGCCGTCTGGATTGCCTCGGCGGCGTTCTCGGCGGTGGGGCGTGAAATGGAGCAGGCGGCACGATCGATTGGTGCCGGACCGTGGCGTGCCTTTGTCGATATCACCCTGCCGCTGGCTATGCCGGGGCTGATGGCGTCCGCCATCTTTGTTTTCCTCGAATCGCTGGATGAATTTACCGGCAGCTATTTCGTGGGAGCACCAGATGTGCAGATGATGCCGCTGCTGCTCTATACCGCTGGAGCGGGCGGCAACTACCAGATCGCTTCTATTACCGCGCTGGTGCTGCTGATCCCTTCTGTGCTGTTCATGCTGGTAGTGGAGCGTTTTTTGAAGGCCGATGTCATGGCAAGGATAGGGAAATGACGGTGGGTAAACAGGGCTACGTCAGCGCACAGGATGTCGCGCGCCGGGCTGGTGTATCGCGCTCGGCGGTATCCCGCAGTTTTACCCCCGGCGCAAGCGTGTCGGCTGCCACCTATGCCAAGGTGATGACGGCGGCACAGGAGCTGGGCTATCAGGTTAACGATTTAGCGCGTGGCCTGCTGGCGAACAGCAGCCGTCTGGTGGGACTGGTGGTGACGCACCCTGAAGTCGGGTTTCGTGCCAATCTGGTGGCGGAACTGTCGCAGGCGTTAATTCAACGCGGTTCGATTCCTGTTCTCATCAATACCGGCCATGTGCGGGAGGCGATGGCGGCCGCGCGTTCCATTCTGTTTGGTCACCGGGCGGAAGCGACGATTGTGCTTTCCGGCTCGCCACCGAAAGAGTTCGTTGAACTGGCGCAGCTAAACGGTCAGCCGCTGATTGTCATCGGGCGGCACGAACCGGCGTGTGACAGCGTACACATTGATAATGACACCGCAGCTCGTATGGCGGCGCGGTTGTTTGCCTCATCAGGCAGAACGCGTCTGGCGCTGGCCGGAGCGGCTTCGGCAACGCCCAATATCATTGAACGTGAACAGGCGTTTTGTGATGAGGCGCGGGCGTTAGGGCTGCCCGTGGCCGTGGTGCGCGGCGGCGATACGGATTATGGCGACGGGCTGGTAGTCGGGCAGACGCTGTTTTCGCTGCCTGAAGCCGTCAGGCCGGATGCGGTGTTCTGCGTTAACGATTTAGTCGCGTTCGGCGTGATCGATCGCGCAAAGCAGTTTGGGCTTGCCGTTCCGCAGGATCTCATGGTGATCGGATTTGATGATATTCCGGCCGCAGGGTGGGATGCCTATGCGTTGACGACGTTTCGTCAGGATCCCGCCACGATGGCGGCACAGGCGTTGGCGTTGCTCGATCGACGCCATTCTCAGGTACAAGAACCCGCGTGTCGAGCGAAAGTGGCTGCTCCGCTAATCCGCCGCCAGTCGGCGTAACGGTAGTGACGGGCAAGAGCGCGTGGCTAGTGAAAATCGAGGATAATATGAAACTGATTCAACTTTCTGACCTCCATCTGATCGCACAAGGTGGCAAGTTTCATGGGCGCGACCCAGAACAGCAACTGAAAGCAGCGATTGCCGACATCAACGCGCACCACCGCGATGCCGATCTGGTGGTCATCTCCGGCGATCTGTCCGATGACGGCAGTGCGGCATCCTATACGTTTCTGGCCTCAGCGCTGGCTGAATTGCAGGTTCCCTGGTGTGTGACGATGGGGAATCACGACGATCGGGAAATGTTTTTGGCTCAATTCCCGACGCTGGTGGATGAGAACGGGTTTGTGCAGAACGTGACGTCCGTGGGGGACGATTGCGTCATTCTGCTGGACTCGTTGCAGGCCGGTGAAGTGGCCGGAACGCTGTGTTCCGCGCGGCTGGCATGGCTTGAGCGACAGCTTCAGGCAGCGGAAGGCAAGAATGTGTTCCTGTTCCTGCACCATCCTCCGATGTCGATCGGGCTTCCGGCGCTGGATAGCGTGCGATTGGCTCCCGAAGCGGCAGAGGCGTTGTATCAGGTGTGTCACCGTTTCGGCAATGTGCGGCATATTTCCGCAGGGCACGTCCATCGGCCTGCCAGCGGCGGCTGGCGAGGAATATCGTTCAGCACGATACGCGGCACCAATCATCAGTCCGCCCTGCGTTTCGCACCCGGATTTGAGATCAGCCTGGAGGCCCCGCAGTACGCCATTTTTCTGACGACGGAAGAAGGGCACACCGTACATTTTCACGATTTCCCCTGTGGCTGAGGGCGTATTTACCAGGTTATCGTGATTGCACGCAAATAATACAGAGCTCTGTGGGTTTTGCTGTTATCCGGCGTAAAAAATTATGCTGAGGAGATAGCTGGCTTAGGATGAGCCGCAGGACGCGGCGAGAGCTTGCGCCACGTCGGGAACGTGTCGCAAGCGGTCCGTTAAGTCAGATACCGACGAAGGCACCGCGTAGCGGCATAATTCACGCCGAAAGCCTGGGGTCACGGGGCGAGCGGCGCGTGAGCCGCCCCGTGTCGGGCGCGTGCTACGAGGTAGCATGAAAATAGCAACATTATCGCGCACGAAACTGTCTCCGCGTCTCCATAACAATGTGACTACGAGACAGCGCTTTTGCGAGAAACCCATCATGAACTTTTTTCATTTACCGTGAGTAATCATCACCACCTGCTGAGCTGAAAAACGTTGACTCTTTAAGCAGATTACGTCATTTTCTATATAGACGTCTAAACGTATAGACGTGTAGCGAATGATAATAACAATCACGGTCAACGGGGTAGCAGGTATGAGCTTTTTTCACGCAAACCAGCGGGAAGCGCTGAATCAAAGTCTGGCGGAATTGCAGGGGCGAATTAATGTGTCGTTCGAGTTTTTCCCGCCGCGTACCAGCGATATGGAAGAAACCCTGTGGAACTCTATTGATCGGCTGAGCAGCTTGAAACCCAAGTTTGTTTCCGTGACCTACGGGGCGAACTCTGGCGAGCGTGACCGTACTCACAGCATTATCAAAACGATTAAAGAGCGTACAGGTTTGGAAGCCGCGCCTCACCTGACCTGCATTGATGCGTCGCGTGAACAACTGCGTGAAATCGCTCAGGATTACTGGCAGAGCGGTATCCGCCATATTGTTGCGCTGCGTGGCGACTTGCCGCCAGAAGGTGGCAAACCGGATATGTATGCGGCAGATCTGGTTTCCCTGCTGAAAGAGGTTGGCGATTTCGATATTTCCGTTGCCGCCTATCCTGAAGTGCACCCTGAAGCGAAAAGCGCGCAGGCTGACCTGATTAACTTGAAACACAAGATTGACGCCGGCGCGAATCGCGCGATTACACAGTTCTTTTTCGACGTAGAAAGCTATCTGCGATTCCGTGACCGCTGTGTGGCGACGGGCATCGATGTCGAAATTGTGCCGGGCATCCTGCCCGTGTCGAACTTCAAGCAACTGCAAAAGTTTGCCACGATGACGAACGTCCGTGTGCCAAGCTGGATGACGACGATGTTTGACGGTCTGGATAACGATCCCGAAACCCGCAAGATGGTGGGGGCGTCTATCGCGATGGACATGGTGAAAATTCTCAGCCGCGAAGGCGTAAAAGATTTCCATTTCTATACGCTGAACCGCGCGGAGCTGAGCTATGCGATTTGCCATACGCTGGGCGTCCGCCCTGATGTGGCACGCTGAGGCGACACGCAATATTTCAGGAAGAACGAGGCCGCATGCGGTAATGAAGAATAAGGGTATCGGAATACCTGTCAACGTGACTTACAGCGGCCATGAAAAGGGGGAGTCTCAGGGATGAGATTCCTATTCGCACGGCACATCACAGTATGATGGTCACGCGGCGACGTGATTAGCTATCCCCTCTGAATATCCAATCCTATTTTCTCTTCACCAGTTTCGATGCTTTCCTTGCTTTGCCGCTGGTCAGCTTTCCAGACATCATTCGCAAGGGTATTGTTGCCCGACGCACACAAAATGCTGTCGCTGCCAAATCGCTTGAAGATGTTAGCCTGCTTGTTATAGCGTGGCTAGAGTCTGGCAGATACCCTAGTGGTACCGAAATCGTAAAAATATTGTTTTATTCCTGTAGAAATAAATAGATACGCTTCGGTGGGATATATTATTCATTTTGGATGTTGATAGGGATTGTCGTTCATTGATATCCTATCTATCGCTGTTAGCTATCATGATAAGGAGAATAATAATGAATATTCGGGACTTAGAGTATCTTGTCGCGCTGGCAGAACATCGTCATTTTCGGCGTGCGGCAGATTCCTGCCATGTGAGTCAGCCAACACTCAGTGGACAGATTCGTAAACTGGAAGATGAACTCGGCGTGATGCTGCTGGAGCGAACCAGTCGCAAAGTCTTGTTTACACAAGCGGGGCTGTTGCTGGTCGAGCAGGCACGAACGGTATTACGCGAGGTAAAAGTACTAAAAGAGATGGCGAGCCAGCAGGGTGAAACCATGTCCGGGCCTCTGCATATCGGCCTGATCCCCACGGTAGGACCTTATCTGCTGCCGCAAATTATTCCAATGCTGCATCGCACGTTTCCCAAGCTCGAAATGTATCTGCACGAAGCGCAAACCCACCAGTTGCTGGCCCAGTTGGACAGCGGCAAATTGGACTGCGCCATTCTGGCGATGGTGAAAGAGTCCGAAGCCTTTATCGAAGTTCCGCTCTTTGATGAGCCGATGAAGCTGGCCATTTATCAGGATCACCCGTGGGCGAACCGCGAACGTGTGGCGATGTCCGATCTGGCGGGTGAGAAACTGCTGATGCTGGAAGACGGCCACTGCCTACGCGATCAGGCCATGGGCTTTTGTTTTCAGGCGGGGGCGGATGAAGATACGCACTTCCGGGCGACCAGCCTGGAGACGTTGCGTAATATGGTCGCTGCCGGAAGCGGTATTACGCTACTGCCGTCGTTGTCGGTTCCGCGCGAACGCGAACGCGATGGCGTCTGCTATTTGCCGTGCTATAAACCGGAGCCCAAGCGCACTATCGCGCTGGTGTATCGCCCCGGTTCACCGCTGCGCGGACGTTATGAGCAACTTGCTGATACCATCCGCGAGCATATGCAGGGCTATATGGAAAACCTGTCAAAATAAGCGGTTAAGCCCGTTCAGCGCGGCTACACGGTACGCTTCTGCCATGGTTGGATAGTTGAAGGTAGTATTAACGAAATATTCGATAGTATTGCCTTCACCTTTTTGTTCCATGATGGCCTGCCCGATGTGGATAATCTCCGCAGCGCGCTCACCAAAGCAGTGAATACCCAGAATCTGCTTCGTTTCACGGTGAAACAGAATCTTCAAGCTCCCCACATTCATCCCGACAATCTGCGCTCGTGCCAGATGTTTGAACTGCGCGCGCCCGACTTCATAAGGGACTTTCATTGCGGTGAGCTCTTGCTCGGTTTTCCCCACGGAGCTGATTTCCGGGATGGTATAGATGCCGGTTGGGATATCTTCGATCAGATGCGCGCTGGCGTCGCCTTTGATAATCGCCTGCGCGGCGAGCCGACCCTGATCGTACGCTGCTGATGCCAGGCTGGGATAGCCGATGACATCGCCAATAGCATAAATATGCGCCAGCGCCGTCTGGTACATGCTGTTGACCTTGAGCTGGCCCCGGCTGTCGGTGCTCAGGCCAATATTCTCCAGCCCCAGCGTTTCCGTATTCCCCGTGCGTCCATTGGCATAGAGCAGGCAGTCTGCCTTCATCTTTTTGCCTGATTTCAGATTAACGATAACGCCATCAGACAGCCCTTCAATACTCTCGAACTCTTCGTTGTGGCGAATTACCACGCCGTTGTTCCAGAAATGGTAGGACAGGGCATCCGACATTTCCTGATCGAGAAACGCCAGCAGCCTATCGCGGGTATTGATCAAATCGACCTTAACGCTCAGGCCGCGAAAGATAGAAGCATATTCGCAGCCGATAACGCCCGCGCCGTAAATGATGACGTGCTGAGGCTCGTGATCGAGTTGCAGAATCGAGTCGCTGTCGTAAATACGCGGGTGGTTGAAGTCGACTTCTGCCGGATGATACGGACGTGAACCGGTCGCGATAATGATATTTGCGGCGGTCAGCGTTTCATGGGTGTTGTCTGGGTAGTGAACGGCGATCGTGTGTGCATCGATGAAGCTGGCTTCGCCGGAAAACAACTCGCACTGGTTACGCTCATAAAATCCTTGTCGCATACGGGTTTGCTGACCAATGACGCTGTCGGCGTGGCGCAGGATGTCGGAAAATGAGGAGCGAATAATGCGGGAGTTGTCACTGTAGAGGGGGTTTTGATTGAACTCGATAATACGGCTGACGGCGTGGCGGAGGGCTTTGGAAGGAATCGTACCCCAGTGGGTACAGCCGCCGCCGACATTGTAGTGACGTTCAATCACCGCAATTTTGGCACCGTGCTTGGCCAATCCCATTGCTGCACCTTCACCGCCGGGACCGGAACCAATCACAATGGCATCATAATCGAATTGATGTTCTAGAGTCATGGTAGGTTAAACCTGTTTTTATACAAAATAATAACGTGGCCTTAACATCGTGCGATTGTAACATCGACGGCGGCAGAACCCAATCATCCCTGCCTTTACTATGGAAACAGATTCTCACATTCTTAATATGGCAAACTTTGTCTCATTCTGCGGACAATAAAATTTGCTATAGTGCCCCTCTGGAAAGGGGAGTAGATCATTTGGGCAGCATAATGGGTGTCAGAGCACAACAAAAAGAACGGACTCGTCGTTCCCTTATAGAAGCTGCATTTAGCCAGTTAAGCGCTGAGCGCAGTTTTGCCAGCCTGAGTCTGCGTGAAGTCGCCCGCGAAGCGGGTATTGCGCCGACATCTTTCTATCGTCATTTTCGTGACGTGGATGAACTGGGGCTGACAATGGTTGACGAAAGCGGGCTGATGCTGCGTCAGTTAATGCGACAGGCTCGGCAGCGTATTGCCAAGACCGGTAGCGTAATCAGGACGTCGGTTTCCACCTTCATGGAATTTATCGGCAATAATCCCAATGCGTTCCGGCTGTTGCTGCGTGAACGTTCAGGGACGTCGGCGGCTTTCCGTGCGGCAGTTGCGCGCGAAATTCAGCATTTTATCGCTGAACTGGCGGATTACCTTGAGGTAGAAAACCATATTCCCCGCAGTTTTGCGGAAGCGCAGTCGGAAGCGATGGTGACCATTGTTTTCAGCGCGGGGGCAGAAGCGCTGGATGTTTCTCTGGAACAGCGTAAACAGCTGGAAGAGCGGCTGGTACTGCAACTGCGGATGATCGCCAAAGGTGCTTATTACTGGTACAGAAAAGAACACGATAGTAGCTTTACCGTGCCATAAAGCCTCTATACCAACAACATGAAAAGGGAGAAACCATGACAGAAAAACCTCACCAAGAAAAAGGTACGCTGGTGCTGGCGTTGATTGCGGGCTTATCCGTCAATGGCGCATTCGCCGCCTTGTTCAGCAGTATTGTTCCGTTCTCGATTTTTCCCTTGATTGCGCTGGTCTTGTCTATTTATTGCCTGCATCAACGCTATTTGCACCACAGTATGCCGGAAGGTATTCCGATGCTGGCGGCGGCCAGTTTTCTGCTGGGCTTATTGATTTACAGCGCCATTGTGCGCGTTGAATATCCTGCCATTGGATCGAACTTTATTCCTTCAATCCTGTGCGTGGTGTTGGTTTTCTGGATTGGCCTGAAACTGCGACGCAGAAAAGAGTCGGATTCCGTATCCGCAGACGAGAGCGAGACGTTATAGCCGGTGATGCTGGCGGGGTAGCCCGCCAGCTTGTATGCGTTACTGACGTTTTTCCAACAGCACGCCACACTCCATATGGTGGGTGTAAGGGAATTGATCGAACAGCGCCAGACGGCGAATGTCGTGGGTTTCTGAGAGTGTTTGCAGGTTGTTGCTCAGCGTTTCCGGGTTGCAGGAAATATAAAGAATGCGCGGATATGCCTGCACCAGTTTAACCGTTTCGTCATCCAGTCCGCTGCGCGGTGGGTCAACAAAAATGGTCTCGCACTGGTAGCTTGTCAGGTCGATGCCCTGTAAGCGGTTAAACTGACGCACACCCTGCATGGCCTGCGTAAATTCTTCGGCCGCCATGCGGATAATCTGCACGTTCTCTATCTGGTTCGCCGCGATATTATACTGTGCTGCCGCGACGGATGGCTTGGCGATTTCCGTCGCCAGTACGCGTTCGAAATTTCTTGCCAGCGCGAGTGAAAAATTACCATTGCCGCAATACAGCTCCAGCAAATCTCCCGTCGATCCCGCCGTCGCATCCAGCGCCCACTCCAGCATCTGAATATTGATTGCGGCATTCGGCTGCGTGAAGCTGTTTTCTACCTGTCGGTAAATCATATCCCGACCTGCAACCGGCAGGCATTCATCGACATAATCGCGATCGAGGCAGATTTTGGTTTTTGTCGCGCGGCCAATCAGTTGTAGACGGAACCCCTGCGCCGTCAGGCTATCGCGCAGCGCACGGGCGTGTTCCTGCCACTCCTCGTCCAGAGCGCGGTGATACAGCAGTGAAACGATCACTTCGCCGCTCAGGGTGGACAGATAGTCTATCTGGAACAGTTTGCGGCGCAGGACGGAATCGGGCTGGATTGCAGCAAGCAGCTCCGGCATCAGGCGGTTGATTAACTCGCTGGCTGCCGGAAAGCGATCGACCCGAATGCGCTGTTTGGTTTGCTGGTCAAACATGATGTGGTAAAGCTCGTCACCCTCGTGCCAGATGCGAAATTCGGCACGCATTCGATAGTGACTGACGGGAGAACGGAAGACGACAGGCTCTGGTGCATTGAACGGTGCCATCATCCCACGCAGACGCTCGGTTTTCTCTGCAAGCTGGTCGTCGTATTGTTCGATGGGCAGGATTTCTGGCGTCATGGTTTTCTCGTCAACAGCGTCTAAAAGGGTGTTATTGGCCGGGAATTGTAGGGAATCCGGCCAGGAAGTCCAGTTTTGTTACGTGATTATTCTGTAGTGATATAGAAGTCTAGACTTCCACAATTCGCGATTGTAGGATGAGCGTCCGGCCTTGTACCACAAGTTAAAAGGGAATCCAGTGTAAATCTGGAGCTGACGCGCAGCGGTAAGGAATGCCCCGGCGATAGCATTATTATGCAGACACTGTCTTCAACTTTTGAGGATGGGAAGTCATCGCTTTCGTTGTATCCCCTACCGTCGTTGACGGTTTGTGGCGACAACGGCATCCAAGCCCGAAGACCTGCCGGAATACGTCGCAATTGGTTCTGCATATCGCGTGCTATTAACAGAGCCTGCGGCATCCTTATTATTTCTCGGATGCTTTAACAATGATTAAAAAAATTTCGCTGCTGACGGCGCTTTCCGTCACGGCATTTTCTGGCTGGGCGCAGGAAAGCCAAAATCCGTCATCGGAAAAAAATGCCGATGACATGGTTGTAACGGCAAATCGTTTCGCACAGCCGGTTTCTTCGGTGCTGGCGGCAAACAGTATCGTAACTCGGGCTGATATCGAACGTTGGCAGGCCAAGTCGCTCAATGATGTGATGCGTCGTTTACCAGGAGTAGATATTGCTGAGAATGGTGGCCGAGGACAACTTGGTTCGATGTTTATTCGTGGCAGCAATTCTAACCATGTATTGGTACTGGTTGATGGCGTTCGTCTTGCCTCTGCAGGCGTCTCTGGCAGTGTTGACTTCAGTCAGATACCTATGTCGTTAGTGCAGCGTATTGAATATATTCGTGGCCCTCGTTCTGCTGTGTACGGTTCTGATGCTATCAGTGGCGTCATCAATATTATTACTGAACGTACTCAGGATGGAGGTGTGCTAAATGCTGGTTATGGTTCTCATGCTTATCAGAACTATGATGGTTCAGTACGTGGTCATGTGAGTGAAAATACCGTTGTCAGTGTTGCAGGAAGCTATGAAGCTACCCATGGGTATAATGTTTATCCTTCCTCGCCTTGGCCAGCAGACAGAGATAACGATGGTTATCGCAGCAAATCCTTTTGGGGATCGCTGGAACAGCGTTTCTCTGAAAATACTTCCGGTTTTTTCCGTGCCTATGGATATGACAATAATACGGATTATGATGTTGTTGGTACTTATCAAGGTAATGATAAAAGCTACTTAAATACCCGGAATTATGATGCAGGGTTAAAATTCCATGAGGGTATTTATTCAAGCCAATTAACAGCCAGTTATCAAACTTATGATTCTCTCAATTTTAATGACATCATCGGAAAATATAACGGAACGATTACGCAAATTGAGCAACGTAATCTGCAATGGGGCAATGTCTTCAATGTAGGAAATGGTAGCGTAAGTGTCGGAGCTGACTGGCGCAATGAACGAGCACAACCGGGGGGAGGAGCAGCCTATACCCAGGCTCATAGTCGTGATAATTCGGGTGTCTACTTGACGACCCAGCAGCAATTGGGGTCTGTTACGTTAGAGGGGGCTGTGCGTGGTGATGATAATCAACAGTATGGTCGACACGGTACGTGGCAAACCGGTGCCGCATGGGAGTTTATTGACGGTTACCGAATTTTAGGCTCTTACGGTACAGCATTTAAAGCACCGACATTTGACAAGATATATGACACTGCATACTCGCAGGGGAATCCCAATTTATCGCCTGAAGAAAGTAAGCAGTGGGAACTTGGCGTAGAAGGCTTAAGTGGTCCGGTGAACTGGCGGGTGTCCGGTTACCGTAATGAAGTTGATAACCTCATTAACTTTCGTTCACTCCCTCTAGGCCAGAGTACCTACGATAATATCGGTAAAGCGGTAATGACTGGGGCTGAGTTTACTGCAGCGTATGACACTGGGTGGCTTTCGCATCAAGTCACTTTAGAGTACCTAGACGCCAAAGATAAAACTACAGACAAAGGTTTGGCTCGCCGTGCCCATAAGAAAGCGAAGTATGAACTTGCTACAACATTGGAAAATAATGTCAATGTGTCGTTGACGTGGCTTTACCAAGGTGCTCGTTCCGATTCGGATTTTGATCCTATTACTTTCCAACCTAAACCCGTGAAGCTTGGAGGATATAGCCTTTGGGATCTCGCCGCCTCATATCCGATCACCTCTCATCTGACAGTTCGTGGTAGAATCGCCAACCTGTTTGATAAAGATTATGAGACGGCATATGGCTACCGCACGGCAGGGCGAGAATACTATCTCACAGGAAGCTATACCTTCTAACCTGCCATCCCGTCCTACGGTTCTGGTCTTCGATTCCGGTGTAGGCGGGCTGTCTGTTTATGATGAAATCCGGCAGCTCTTGCCGGATCTTCACTATATATACGCATTCGATAACGAAGCGTTTCCTTATGGTGAGAAATCACAGCAGTTTATTATCGAGCGCGTGGTTGAAATTGTTAACGCCGTTCAACTACGCCATCAGCTCGCACTGGTTGTGATTGCCTGTAATACGGCGAGTACGATTTCTCTTCCTGCATTACGTGAGCGTTTTACTTTCCCTGTCGTGGGTGTTGTCCCTGCGGTGAAACCTGCGGCTAAGCTGACGCGCAACGGTGTCGTTGGCCTACTGGCGACGCGCGCAACGGTTCAACGCCCCTATACGCACGAACTGATTGCCCGTTTTGCGACGGATTGCCAAATTTTGTCTCTCGGGTCGTCAGAGCTGGTCGAATTGGCAGAGGCAAAATTGCAGGGGGAGACGATTTCCATTTCCGAACTGCAAAAAATCCTGCGTCCCTGGCTGCGTTTACCGGAGCCGCCAGATACGGTTGTTCTGGGTTGTACGCATTTTCCGTTGTTAGCAGAAGAGCTGAAAGCGGCGTTGCCAGATGGAACACGTCTTGTCGATTCTGGTGCCGCTATTGCCAGAAGAACCGCGTGGCTAATTGCCAATCTGGATAATCCGCCACTTTCGACAGATAAGAATCTGGTTTATTGCCTGGCGATTACACCTAAAGTCGCCACGTTGTGGCCAATATTGCAGCGTTATGGCTTCGATTCGCTGGAAAAACTACCGCTTTGATAGTTTTGTGGGTGAATAGTAGACAAACAGAAATTATTTTGCATTTAGCGCTTGTCAGGCGGCGAGAAGTCCCTATAATGCGCCTCCACTGACACGGCAACAGCGACACGCGGTTGCGGTAACAG
>NZ_JBBBQR010000012.1:0-152884 GCF_037136835.1 Pectobacterium sp. 1950-15
ATTATGTTAAATAACCTGTAATGGTAAATAAGTTCATAAGTCACATCGACGTTGCGATAAATCAATACGTTAGTAATTTCTGACTTTCCTCTCGTTTCTTGCGTTAGGTACACGGCAATGGATCCTGCTGAACATGACAACCTGTTTGCCATTGTTATATCCACTCAGGTATCACATCGATCATCTTGCTCATCGTTCATCGTCCACACAGAATGCTTCGCTACAAGCCGTTAAATTCTTCTACGAATTCTGGCAGCAAAAGCATCGCGTTACGTTTTGCTACAGCTTCTCTTCATCTGGCCATAATCCAGACATTGCTATCGGGGAAATACCTGATTTTTTTACTGTATCTGTATATAGAACACTGACACCGAGGAAATCTTCGCAACGCAGCCACAACAGCCAAGGGGAACTATGGTGATCAGCCTGTACGGTATAATAGTTCCTCATCTCCCCAAAACATAATCCACTAACCCCCTTCCCTTTTTGGGTATTTTAATGGCGCTTAAACATTCAACTGAGTGGCTACCTCTAAAGCTAGCGCAGTAAATGCCCGAGCCGCAAAACTCTGATAAGCATCCCTTCGTCGCATGAGAACCGCGGTGCGTGTCAGGCGTTCGGGTTCGAGCGCGATCGCCACCAGATTTTCTTGGGCCAGGGCGGTTCTGGCGGGCAACAGCGTGGATAACGATGTCCTGCGAACAATTTCTATTACCGCCCCGAGGGCGTTAGTCTCCATCATTACCTTTGGATGAATGCCGTGTTTACGGCAGTAGCTGTCAATCTGTCCGCGGGTCGCGAACTCTTTGCTGAGTAATACAAGGGACTCCGTGTTCAGAGCCTGCAGTCCGGCAGATTTTTCCTTCGCCAGTGGATGCCCGGTGTTGACTACCAAGGCAAGTATCTCCTCCAGCAACGGTATGACGTCTATGTCTGGGCAATTTACTTCGCCGAAAGCTATCCCCAGATCCAGCTCTCCTTCCTGAAGCCGGTCTTCAATGCTTTCCTGTGAAATTTCCCGCACGTCGAGGGTGATATCTGGATAGCGAAGATGGAATGCCTCAACCAGCGGCCCAACAAGATACGTTGTGAAGGTAGGCGTCACGGCCACGCGAAGCGAACCACGGCTGAGATTGTCCACATCATGGATTGCGCGCGTGGCTTCCCGTAACTCATGAGAAGCGCGGCGCACATACTGAAGGTAAGCGTGCCCGGTATCAGTCAACCGTGTTGTACGTCCAGACCGATCGAACAACTGGGTGTCAAGCTCTTCCTCCAACTGCTTTACCAGTTGTGAGAGAGCTGGCTGAGAGACGTGCAGCGCCGCTGCTGCTTTGGTGAAGCTGAGATGTTCAGCAACCGCCTGAAAATACCGTATATGTCGGGCAAGCATCATTCATCCATAAGATTATCTGAATTAACCAATAATAATTTAGACTTTTACCTTATACCAGAGGCTGCCTACTCTTTGTCATACACAACCGACACTGAGACTGCAACCATGAAAGAAATTATCGAAGGTTTTCTGAAGTTCCAGGAAAACGCCTTCCCCGAGCGGGTCAAGCTGTTCAAGAGTCTGGCCAACCAGCAGAGCCCAAGAGCCTTGTTTATTTCCTGCTCTGACAGCCGCCTGGTGCCTGAACTGGTTACCCAGCGCGAACCTGGCGATTTATTTGTGATCCGCAACGCCGGTAACATTGTGCCGTCTTATGGTCCGGAACCGGGCGGCGTTTCAGCCTCGGTTGAATATGCGGTTGCCGCGCTTCAGGTGAATGACATCGTGATCTGTGGCCACTCTGACTGTGGCGCTATGACTGCTGTTGCCACCTGCAAATGCCTCGACCATATGCCAGCCGTATCGAGCTGGTTGCGCTATGCCGACTCTGCCCGCGTGGTGAATGAGGCCCGACAGCACCCCGACCAGTCAGCCAAAATCGCGGCTATGGTACGCGAAAACGTCATCGCTCAGTTGGCTAATATACAGACTCACCCATCCGTTCGCCTGGCGCTTGAAGAAGGCCGGGTAACTCTGCACGGTTGGATCTATGACATTGAGAGCGGTCGCATTGATGCTTTTGACGGCACAACCGGCGCTTTCGTGTCCCTTGCTGAAAATCCAGAAGTTAACGCCGTTTCCTCACAAGCCAGGCATGTTGCCTGACCCCCTTACTTACACAGAGAAAAGACCATGATCCAGACTCAAATCACTCAGGCCGCGCGTCAGGCACTCACCGAAACCATCATTCTGGCTAAGGCCCACAAGGAACTATCCTTCGCTGAAATCGTTGACGGCACAGGTTTGTCGGAAGCCTTCGTTACCGCAGCCCTGCTTGGTCAGCATCCGCTGCCAGCCGACGCAGCAGTAGTTGTCGGCAAGAAGCTCGACCTGAATGCTGATGAAGTTAAACTGTTGCAGTCAGTACCCGTCCGCGGCAGCTTTACCGATGGCATCCCGACCGATCCGACAATCTACCGTTTCTACGAGATGATGTCAGTTTACGGGCCTACCCTTAAGGCTCTGGTTCACGAGAAATTCGGCGACGGCATCATCAGCGCCATTAACTTCAAACTGGACATCAAAAAAGTTGATGATCCGGATGGTGGCCATCGTGCGGTAATCACTCTGGACGGCAAGTACCTGCCGACCAAGCCTTTCTGATCCTCTCTGAATTCAGCTCGGTGATTGAAGAACCGAGCTGCCTGCGTTTTCAGCCGCGGAGTGTTCCGCCTCTTATCGTTATTACTGAGTCGAAAAAGCCCCGATAAGTAACAAGTCGCACGCTTAACGGGGGAAGTATGAAAATGCTTAACAGTCCGGTTCCAAAAAATTTCCGCGCTAACCCGGACAATGGACAGAGGGCAAAACGACCGGCCGATGAAACCGACCGGCTAACTGGCAGCTATTTCAGGTGTACTTTCAGTTCATAGGCGGCCTGACCAAGCGCGGTCCGCACGGCAGGCACGTCGCTCAGCGCGTTCAGCAGACCGTAATCATGAATTAACCCGTTGTAGCGGGTAACCGTCACGTTGACGCCAGCGGCGTCAAGCTTGCGGCCAAAAGCCTCGCCTTCGTCGCGCAGTACGTCAAGTTCAGCTGTCTGAATCAGAGTGGGCGGCAGTCCCTTCAGTTGTTCAGGCGTTGCGCGCAGCGGCTATGCCAGGATGTTATTACGATCGCCTTCTTTAGTGGTGTATGCATCCCAGAACCACTTCATCATATTACGCGACAGGAAGTACCCGTTCTCATACTGGTTATAAGAACCAGTATTGAAGTTCGCGTCAGTCACGGGCCAGAGCATGACCTCATAGCGGATGGCCGGCGCTTTATGTTGCTTAGCCTGGAGCGCTACGGCGGCAACCATGTTACCGCCGACGCTGTTACCTACCAGCGCCAGACGACTGCCATCAACGCCAATTTCGCTACCGTGCTCGGCAACCCAGCGGGTTGCTGCATAGGCCTGATTAATCGCAACGGGGAAATGTGCTTCCGGCGATGGTGCATAGTCGACAAAGACGGCCGCTGCACCGGACTCACTGACCAGATCACGGACGAGACGTTCATGTGTTGCAAAATCGCCCAGTATCCAGCCACCGCCATGGAAGAACATGAAGACTGGTAGGGTTCCCTGTGCGTTATGAGGCTTCACAATGTGAAGTTTGATGGAGCCGCCATCAACGTTGATCGTTCTTTCAGTGACGTCGGCAGCAGGCAGTTTCGCCCCCTTCTGAGCATTGATCAGCACCTGACGTGCGTCCTGTGGAGACAACTGTTCTATAGGCTTACCCCCGGCGCCGTTCAGAGCATCGAGAAATTCCTGCACGTGACGCTCTGGCTGAGAAGCATCGGCAAAGCTGTTGGCTGAGACGGCCGCCATTGCGGCAGTCAGAAACATAGATTTAATATTCATAATACGACCTCATTAATATCGCTTATTATTAAATAGTGAGCGATTTAAATGAATAAAGTACACCGCGCGTACTTGATCCTGAAAAACCATGCACTGAGAAAACTTAAGAGCTCCCCGCCCCAACCAGCTTGCTTTTTTCATCAACCGGCTGGGCGAAGCCCCGACCAGGACAGTAGTCGTAGGCGTTACGCGGGGTAACTCAATGAATTACAGACCCAGGTCAGACAGGCTTGGATGATCGTCAGGACGGCGTCCCAGAGGCCAGTGGAACTTGCGCTCACTTTCTTTGATCGGCATGTCATTGATACATGCGTAGCGGTGATGCATCAGCCCGTCTTCACCAAATTCCCAGTTTTCGTTCCCGTAAGAACGGAACCAGTTACCGGAGTCATCGCGCCACTCGTAGGCGTACCGAACAGCAATGCGGTCACCGTCAAAGGCCCACAGTTCCTTGATAAGACGGTACTCCAGCTCTTTTTTCCACTTGCGCTCGAGGAAACCCCGGGCCTCTTCGCGATTATTTGCAAACTCTGCGCGGTTGCGCCATTTGGTGTCCAGAGAGTAAGCGAGCGACACTTTATCGGCATCGCGGGTGTTCCAGCCATCTTCGGCAAGTCTTACCTTCTCAAGTGCTGACTCGCGGGTGAACGGCGGCAGTGGCGGACGGATTTGTGAATCGGACATGGTGGTGCCTCCAGGATAATTGGATACTTCAGTTAGTGTTTCATCTTTGGAACTCAGTCCCTGCTATGGGAGCGGTTTCAGTAACAGCTGAGCGACATCTCTTGCATCATCGGCGGCGCTGTAATCACCCATGACGCGCGACATAGTGATGGCGCCTTCAATCAGTATCAGTAGCTGCCGGGCCAGAGGTAACGCCTGCGCGGTATTCAGCTGGCCGGTAAGCTCAAGCACGTAGTCCAGTAGCTTCTGTTTGTGCACGCTGGCTATCTGACGAACCGGATCAGAAGGATCCCCTACTTCGCCTGCCGTGTTGATAAACGCGCATCCGCGATATCCCTCCGACTCGAACCAGCCTTTAAGCACGGTGAACATATTCAGGATGCGATCCCGCGGCGTATCCGCTTTGTCACATTCGGTCCTGAACCATTCCATCCAACGCACATCACGCGCATTCAGCGCCGCAGCGGCAACCTCGTCCTTGTTCGCGAAATGGTGATAAATACTTTTCCGTGCCACGCCTGAAGTTTTCACCAGGAGGTCCATGCCGGTCGCATGAATACCGTTCTGGTAGATGAGTTCTTCTGCGGTTGCGAGAATTTTATCCCGCGTGTTCGTCGTATTTCTGTTCATGAAATAATGGTAGAACGATCGTTCTACCTCCGTCAAGTGTTAGTCGATAATCTTTTTTGCGTACCGTCAGGATGCATTTATAAAATTGTTAAGAATCAATAACAAAATGCTGTCCAGGCAAAAAAATTGTATAACGCTGTAGCGTGCAGGAACGAAAACCCGATGTCCGGCGGGGCGTTCCGTACGTTCTCAGTGTGAAGAATGGAGGCTGCATTCGAGAGGGGCTGGTCAAAAAAATCTGTAAAATCATGCGGTCTGTCTGGTTGAAAACCGGGTGAGCTTAAGTGGCACCTGGATCCGGACGCCGTCTGCCCTTTTCCTACTGAAGCAAACGTGGCGGGCTGCACGGAGTTGCAACCCTGTGGAGGGAACTGGCGTTGTTACGAATTCTTCCTGTTCCGGAACGCCGCGACTTTCATACGATTACCGCAGGTCGCCATGCTGCACCACCGACGGCGATGCGATTTACTCAAATCGTGAAAAAGCAGAATACAGTTATGGGCTTCGCACTGACGCACATATTCAAATTTGTCGTCAGTAATCAGTTTCACCAACGCGTCGGCGACAGGCCAAAGAAGGCAGGCGGGGCTGTGCGTGCCTGAAAGAACATCAACACGGTATCGCTGTGTCCCGTCATCCCATTGCAGCCTCGTTTCGGGCTTTCCGTCCCTGAGAATTCTGTTAACTACAGTCAGGTCAGCTGCAACGGACGCCATAGCAGCATACACCACTGCCCTGGCGGCCTCACGGAATTGGCGGGCTTCAGTCAGTAACCCGGGAGGGGCCTTCGTGCCTTTCGGTAAAAGACCCACCGTTTCCAACCACTCCAGGACGCAGAGATCGTCTTCAAAACAATCATGACGCTCATCACCGGTCCCGTATTCACTGTTGATGAAATCCAGCGCGAGGTTATCGGCCAGAAAGAGGGGCTGAGATGATAGATGTTTAAATTCCATACATAACCGTAACCCATAAAATCATTTTGACAGGTTACCATAATAACGTGTAACCTTCAATTTAACGCTTTGGCGGTTACGGGTGCTGTGACGTCTTCACATTCAGAGTGTTCAACAGCAGATAACACACCTGCCACACAGGTGAATTACCGCCATAAGCAGGCGGTCGCCGCCCCGTTAGTTATTTTGCTCAGATGCAAAGGCTGAGCTACTTACTTTCCGGAATATTTCGCTTCATCATAACGAGTTCTGGTCTTCCAGCAGCGGTAAATGATCTCAGGAGGGGCTCCATGCAGCAGACACGCAGTGTCTTTCATGACGGTGAGCGTGCAGTGCAGGCGCGTGCCGAAGTTTCAGGTGAGTGGCTTAAACAGTCGGAAGGCTTTGTGCGCTCCGAGATGCCTCGGCAACATCGTGACTTCTTTGAAAATCTTCAAATGCTGTTTCTGGGGCTGCTCGATTCAGCTGGCCGGCCATGGTGCGTTCCGGCTTTCGGGCCGCGAGGTTTCCTGGTTTCCCCCGCTCCGGATACACTAAAGGTGCATCGAGACCCGGTTCTTTCGTGTGAGCTCGGCCTGGATCGATCACCCGGTGCCAGTGTTGGCGTGCTCGGGATTGATCTGGCCAGCAGACGTCGCAATCGACTGAATGGCCGGATACAACATGCTTCGGCTGGTAAAATGACCATCCTGGTCGACCAGAGCTTTGGAAACTGTCCGCAATACATTCAGACTCGACATCTGCCCCCTGATCAGGACGAGCCGTTAGCTGTGAGCCGCCGGCGCGGCAGCATAACTGATCCGGAGGTTCGTCGGATTATTGAGGCCGCTGACACGTTTTTTATTGCCTCCCGTGCGGCTGGGCCACTGGATGGTGGAAGCGCCGGAGTCGATGCATCGCACCGAGGGGGGCGTCCGGGATTTCTCGGTATCAACGGAGACGGCACGCTCTCCTTTCCCGATTTTTCCGGCAATCGCTTTTTCAATACATTAGGTAACATTGAGAGCGACGGACGGGTCGGTCTGTTCGTTCCGGATTTCGAAACGGGTGAGGCAATAGTGCTTACGGGACGCGGTTCCATCGACTGGAACCCCGAGCGCATTAAGTCGTTCGAAGGTGCCGAGCGTATCGTGGACGTGGTGCCAGAAGAGATCTGGCATGCCAGTGCCGCGCTGCCGGTTATCGGGACGATATCCGAGCAATGGCCCGGGCTTGGTGCCACTGGAACCTGGAATGAGGCGCGTCTGGCCGTACTCAAAACGGGTGGCTACAGGCGTTTTCAGATCGCTTCGAAGCTTAAAGAGAGCGATAACATCACCTCTTTCTATCTTGTACCCGCTGACGGTGGTCCAGTTGAAAAGCATTTAGCGGGACAGTTCCTGCCGATACGACTTCAGAGAAATGACGAAGTCATTCAGCGTAGTTACACACTTTCGCAAGGGCCAAACGGGCAGAACTATCGCATCTCGGTCAAGCGAGAAGATTTCGGGTTGATGTCCCGGCTGCTGCACGACCATTGTGAAAATGGAGATATCATCGGGGTAGGGTCACCCGCAGGCAATTTCGTTCTGGATGATGGCACCCAGCCCATCGTCATGCTTTCCGGTGGCGTGGGTATAACACCCATGATGGCCATGCTTGACGCGCAGATAACTGCCCTTAAAAAAGGGGCACCTCAACGCACGGTTTACTTCGTCCATGCGACGCAGAACAGTGCCAGCCATGCGTTCCGTCGCGAGCTCAAAGTTATGGCTCACAGATACGACTGGCTACATCTCTTCACTGCATATAGTGCTCCCGGCCCGGATGACAATCTGGGGGATACACACGACACTGAGGCGCGGTTCAGTATGGGCGCTCTGGCCAGGCTGCTGCCGTTTGGCGGTTACCAGTTTTATTTGTGTGGGCCTGAAAGTTTCATGCGAGCGCTTTATTCGGGGTTACGCGAAATTGGCGTAGACCGTTCACATATCCACTACGAGTTCTTCGGCGCCGACGCGCTCGATGAACCCGAGGAGATGTTCCCAGCGGCAAGACTTCCTGCGTGTGCACAGATCACTTTTGCCCGCTCGGAAGTCCAAACCGAATGGACGAAGCAGAGCGGTACGCTTTTGGACGCCGCAGAAGCCGCTGGCCTGAGACCAAGCTACAACTGCCGCTCGGGCAAATGTGGTTCGTGCGCTACCCGGCTGATTTCCGGACGTGTGCACTACTCACGCCAGCCGGTGCTCACTCCGGCCAAAGGCGAGGTGCTGATCTGCTGTGCTGTCCCTGTGGATAAGCACGTTGAAATAGAACTGTGAACAGCCCCGGTTTTTCGGAGGCGGTTTCGGTAACCTCTTGCATGAAGCCGTTTAAGCTTGATCCATAGTCAACGGCTTCATCGATTTTAACGACGTAACCAATTAGATGGAGTTGGCTTGCAAATAAGCGACCCCATTCTCGATGGACACTTGATGTCCACGCGTACGAAATAAATAGATCGGTTTTCATTCATTTAATGCCAGTTTAAGCATGGAATGACCTGTAGTCCCTCTGGCTTGCTATGCGGGCGCTCCCTTTCCTTATTAAAGGAAAAGGAAAAATAAATATATTAGCCTGATATTAATTATCATAATTAATTTAAAAGTGTTGTTTTGTTATTCTTCATGCTCATCAGATTGTTATTCCTGTACATCGCCTATCTATCCTTTCTGAGTCTCATCTAGGGCAATCATGATTGTCATAAAAATAATTATAAGGCTAAGTTAATTTATCAAAATAAAAATAGCTTGGAAAAATTCACCCCGAATGTATATGTTGAATAGGCTTTGATTACATAAGTCATCACACGCAGCAGTCCACAATTAATACATAAATAAGCATCAATCATAATACATTGATTATAAAGGTAGTGGATGTAAAAAAGGAGCTTCCGATCGCTATTTCTTTGCAACTGAACATCGGAATCTAAATAACCTGGGCGAAGCTAGCTCTATTAGACGGCCGCTTGAGGAATAAATTTATTATTTCTGAAGGAATCCAAACATGGCAGACAGAACTAACATTACCAAAAATAACTTTTTCGCATGGTCTCTGTACACGGCTTATCGTAACCCAGTTACGATTGGAAATTGGGTTGCCGCCGAATGGCCCGGCCAGGCTATTACCACTGCTCAGGACATGCAAAGTGACATTGATTTTCGCATTGATATGTTCATCAATGCTCTAAATGTTGCCATTGCTGGCGCTGCTCATTGTAACAACTGGGTTCGTTACTTTGTTGTGCCAGAGTTCTATTTCCACAGTGTCCACGGCCCATATCCTGGCCTGTTGATCAACGGCAATTCCGCTTTTGACTACTTAATGAACCAACTTAGCACACGTGTTAAAAACACGCTTGCAGCCTCCTCAGAAGCAGGCCGAGACTGGGTGATCTGCACTGGTAGTGTATTGACCACCAATATTATCGATATTGAACAATTCTTGAATGGGCCAGAAGTCCAAAAGCGGCTCGCTGCGCTAAACGCGGCCTATAATAGCCCGCTGCAAAAAAATGCCCTCCCCGTACCAACAGCGCACATAGGGCTGATGCGCCTTAAACCATTTGAGGCAGAGACAGAGACAAAATCCCAATCCAACACTAGCTATGATGAGTTAAATGCGCTGGTAAATGCATATCGACAGGATCCGCTCTGCATCGTTCGCAATCGCGCTGGGATCCTTGTTTATAATGGTGGTTCCGGTGGAAAAATTTTATCTAATATTGTTGAGAAACAGGCCGAATCTACTGTTGACCTGACTTTAGGCGTACTCCAGAACGGTATGATTGATACTGGTGGGCAGATCACAGAATGGCTGGCCAATTACCCCCCTGTCAGTATACTCAATGGTGACAATCAAGGGACAGGTACCGGTATATACCGCAAACCTGGGGCCCGTATGCCGATTGTCTCTTATGATCAAAATGTCGAGCTGGGAGTAGAGATCTGCCTCGACCATCGATTGCAACGGCTTCGTCGTACCGTTGAAATGGTCGGCAACAGTCCTCTTGATATTCAGTTGGTCCCCTCGGGTGGCATGCAGCTCCTGGATTACGGCATCGCCGGCGGGAGTAGTGGTGCTATTTTTAACGCAGATGGTTGCGACTATATATTGGATCAATACAATGCCAGCGGTAAACCCGTCATAACTACAGATGGCAAGCCTAGCAATGGTACCGCCAAACAAGTCATCACTGGGGTTTATACCTCATCTGCCCAAACCCGCTCCGAGTCTAATGGAGTCGCCTATTTCAGCCATAGCCAACTAGCCTATCGCACGACCGATATCGGCCCTGCAGGCTATATTAACCCTGAGGACACAAACAATCCTGGCGGTATTACCTTTAGTGGTAGTTCCTCCAGCCCGGCTAACCCATATCTCGACTTATATAATTCGCCAGTCATCACAGCGGTCACCTCTTCTAGCCCGTCTGTTAACGATTACTTCACTGCAGGTCTTGGCGAGATACACCAATACTCCCCTCGAACCTGATTGATATAACGGCTATCTTTTATCCGGTCGAGTCTCTTAGCTGGCCGGATAAAAGACCCCACGGCCAACAAAAACGGTAGCCTCTTGTAGGTTGCTTTTGGCTCCAGCTGTATATGAACGATTCATAGGTTCGTCGTTGCATTAGCGAACCCCATTAAAACAGTGCGCTGGTTCATTCCCATCGTGATGGTGTCGCGGCTTGAATCATTGCTGGCCGCCCCGCTTTCTTGTAACCTTCCCCCTGCTACATGCCCAACCCTGAATACACAACCTGAAATTACCGGACTCCACATGACTGCTCATATTTCTAAAGATCCTTTGCATGGTGTCACGCTTGAAATGCAAGTCAATGCGCTGGTTGCCCGTTTTGGCTGGGTTCAACTGGGCAAACTGATCAACATCAATTGCTTTAAAAACGATCCCAGCGTCAAATCCAGTTTAAAGTTTTTGCGTCGGACGCCCTGGGCTCGTGCTGAAGTTGAAGCGCTGTACCTTGATTCTCTGGATGGTACCTTTTCCTTAAAACCAGATGATGGTGCCGTTGACCCATGGGCTAATAGCCGCAGAAATAAGAGCTAACCAGCGTGAAAAAGCCAGTCGTACTGATTGCTGCTGCGCTTCTACTTGTCGGCTGCGCATCTAAACCACCGAGCTCGCTTGTCACCCCGCTTCCTCCTGTTCAACAGCCACTTCCGGTGGAATCCCAGCAGAGGCAGGAGCCGATGCGTGGCGTATGGCTCGCGACCGTTTCCCGTCTTGACTGGCCGCCGGTGGCATCCGTCAATGCCAGCAGCCCAGCGCGTCGCATTACTCAACAGCAGGACGCACTGAAAGGTAAGCTGGATAAGTTGAAAAGTCTCGGTATCAATACCGTATTTTTCCAGGTTAAACCTGATGGTACCGCACTCTGGCCTTCTAAAATATTACCCTGGTCAGATATGCTGACAGGTCATATTGGTGAAGATCCTGGCTACGATCCGCTACAGTTCATGCTGGATGAAGCGCACAAGCGAGGTATGAAAGTTCATGCCTGGTTTAATCCCTACCGTGTTTCCGTTAATACCAAATCGGCAACCGTGGCGGAATTAAACCGCACGCTGTCGCAGAATCCAGCCAGCGTATTTGTCTTGCATCGAGACTGGATCCGTACAGCAGGCGATCGCTTTGTGCTCGACCCAGGTATCCCGGAAGCACGAAGTTGGATCACCAGTATCGTGGCCGAAGTCGTTGCGCGCTACGCTATTGACGGTGTGCAATTCGATGATTACTTCTATGCGGAATCATCCAGCTCCGTTCTTAACGATAGCGAGAGCTTTAAAAAGTATGGTCAAGGGTTTATTTCAAAAGCGGACTGGCGGCGGCACAATACTCAGCAGCTGATTGAGCAGGTTTCCCACACCATCAAGCAGTTGAAACCCGACGTTGAATTTGGCGTTAGCCCCGCTGGCGTATGGCGTAACCGGTCACACGATGCGGCAGGTTCAGACACGCGAGGCGCAGCCGCCTACGATGAAGCGTATGCCGATACCCGCCTGTGGGTACAGCAAGGGTTGTTGGATTACATCGCACCGCAGCTATACTGGCCGTTCGCGCGCGACGCGGCTCGCTACGATGTATTGGCAAAATGGTGGGCGGATGTGGTGAAACCCACGAACACGCGCCTCTATATTGGCGTTGCCCTGTATAAAGTGGGTGAACCTTCAAAGAATGAGCCAGACTGGACGATAAATGGCGGCGTACCGGAACTGAAAAAGCAGCTCGATTTGAATGAGTCTGTGCCACAAATTAACGGCACGATTCTGTTCAGAGAAAACTATCTCAATCAGCCACAAACCCAGGAAGCGGTTAATTACCTCAGAAGCCGTTGGAATCCAATTTAGCGGACTGCAGAGGCTGAAAAAACGCAATCCCTCTTTCCTAAACGTGTGGTTTCCCCCCGATCGCTCTAGCTAAACGTGCTGTTTACCCCTGTTGTTGCCACTTTTTCGGTTCAGGAATTCTGCTGTAGGAGGATTTTTTTTGCTTATTTAATAAGCATGTAAGATAACCATGGCATCATAATTCGCAATAATGCAATCAACTTATTGATTTTTATGTAAAAAAATAAAAGTTTCGAAACGAAATAAATCATTGAGTCGGTGACTGAAAAACCCTATATTGGCCGCGTTTTTCTTATAGCAGTTACGTGTTTTAATTCATTCATTTATTCAACTGTGGTTGCCTGCGAGCACACGGTTGTAGGAGAGATATGATGACGGATAAAGTCCGTATTGACAGCTTAGGTGCGAATTCATTAACCGGAAACAATGAAACCTATTTGGCAAGACAAGCTGAATTTGAATCGAACGTGAGGAGTTATCCACGCAAATTGCCTCTGGCAATTGCGAAAGCTGAAGGCGTGTGGATTACTGATGTTGAGAATAATCAATATCTTGATTGTCTGGCTGGGGCGGGAACGCTGGCGCTTGGACATAACCATCCTGACGTGCTGCAAAGCATCCAAAGTGTCATTACTAGCGGCTTGCCGTTACATACACTGGATCTGACAACGCCGTTGAAAGATCAGTTCTCCGAATATTTACTTTCCTTATTGCCTGGTCAGGGCAAAGAGTACTGCCTCCAGTTTACAGGCCCTTCTGGCGCCGATGCGGTTGAAGCCGCGCTGAAATTGGCAAAAAAATACACCGGTCGTTCTGGTGTGATCAGCTTCTCCGGCGGCTACCACGGCATGACGCATGGCGCGCTGTCCGTAACCGGTAACCTGTCACCGAAAGAAGCCGTCGACGGCATGATGCCTGAAGTTCAGTTTATGCCTTATCCGCATCAGTACCGTTGCCCGCTGGGTATTGGCGGTGAAGCCGGCGTTAAAGCCTTAACCTACTACTTCGAAAACCTGATCAACGACGTTGAGAGTGGCGTACGCAAACCAGCGGCAGTCATTCTGGAAGCCGTTCAGGGCGAAGGCGGCGTTAACCCGGCACCTGCCGAGTGGTTGCAGCGCATTCGTAAAGTGACGCAGGAACACGGTATTCTGCTGATCATCGACGAAGTTCAGGCGGGCTTTGCTCGTACTGGTAAATTCTTCGCCTTTGAACACGCTGGCATTGAGCCAGATATCATCGTGATGTCCAAAGCCGTTGGTGGCGGTTTGCCATTAGCCGTACTGGGTATCAAAAAGCAGTTTGATGCCTGGGCTCCAGGTCACCACACGGGTACCTTCCGCGGTAACCAATTGGCAATGGCAACCGGTCTGACGACGCTGAAGCACCTCAAAGACAATCAGGTAGCAAACAAAGTCGCTGAGCAAGGTGAATGGCTGAAAGCCAAACTGGCTGAGCTGCAAAAACGTTATCCGGTGATCGGTCATATCCGCGGTCTGGGATTAATGATCGGGATTGAGATTGTTAAACCTGGCGAAGCGCAGGATCACATGGGTTGCTACCCGGCTGACGGCGAGTTGTCTGCCCTGTTGCAGAAAAAATGCTTTGAAACGGGCTTGATTCTGGAGCGCGGTGGCCGTAACGGTTGTGTTCTGCGTCTGCTGCCTTCTCTGCTGATCAGCAATGCTGAATTGGAAATCTTCCTGGATAAATTTGAAAACGCCCTGCTGTCTGCTGGCGTGAAGCCAGTCTGAGTGGAGCGAATGACCACGATGTCCCAATTAGTAGAAACAGCCGTTAACCCGATTTTGGCCTCTTCTGCGCAGAGTATCGAAGCCTATCAGGAAGCGATTACGCAGAGTAGCCAAGCCGTTATGCAGTGGCTGCAACAGCCTGAGATGTATCAGGGAAAGACTGTTGCTGAACTGCGTGAACGCATCACGCTGGATTTTAATCCGCAGGGCTTGGGTAATCAGGCCGCTATCGAGCGTGCGATTGAGTACTTTTTGAAAGACAGTCTGTCGGTGCATCACCCACAGTGCGTCGCCCACCTGCACTGCCCGAGTCTGGTGGTCAGCCAAGCGGCGGAAGTCTTGATTAACGCCACGAACCAGAGCATGGACTCCTGGGATCAAAGCCCGTCAGCGACCATCATCGAGATGAAGCTGATTGAATGGCTGCGTACTCAGGTTGGCTATCAGTCTGGTGATGCTGGCGTGTTTACCAGCGGCGGCACCCAGAGTAACCTGATGGGGTTGATGCTGGCACGTGATGCCTTTTTTGCCCGTCAGGGACATTCGATTCAGCAGGATGGATTGGTTGGTAACCTGAAGAAAATTAAAGTGTTCTGTTCTGAAAATGCCCATTTCTCGGTGCAAAAGAACATGGCTTTACTGGGACTGGGTTATCAATGCGTTACGCTGGTGAAAACCGACCGCTTCGCGCGGATGGATCTGAACGACTTAGCAGAGAAAGTGGCACAGGCCAAAGCTAACGGTGAGCAGATTCTGGCGATTGTCGCAACGGCAGGAACTACGGATGCAGGTGCGATCGATCCTCTGCGGGCGATTGCAACGCTGGCGGCAGAGCATCAGATTTGGGTACACGTTGATGCAGCCTGGGGCGGCGCACTGCTGCTGTCTGAGAAGTATCGCGATTATCTGGACGGCATTGAACTGGTGGATTCCATTACGTTGGATTTCCACAAGCAATTCTTCCAGACCATCAGCTGTGGCGCATTCTTGCTGAAAGAAGCCCGTCACTATGAACTTATGCGCTATCAGGCGGCTTACCTGAACTCTGAGTTCGATGAAGCGCAGGGCGTTCCTAATCTGGTATCGAAATCACTGCAGACGACACGTCGCTTTGACGCGCTGAAACTGTGGATGGGTCTGGAAGCGTTAGGCCAACAGCAGTACGCCGCGATCATCGATCATGGCGTTACGCTGGCACAGCAGGTTGCACAGTATGTGGATGAACACGCGTCACTGGAATTAGTGATGCAGCCGCAGCTGGCAAGCGTACTGTTCCGTTATCGTCCACAGCAGCTGGCGACAGCGGATAATGCAACTATCGCATTGCTTAACCAACGCATTGGTGATGCTCTGCTGGAATCAGGCCGCGCCAACGTGGGTGTCACCGAATTTAACGGTGTTACCTGCCTGAAGCTGACGTTGCTGAACCCAACCGTTAGCCTGGACGATGTCAAAGTCCTGTTGGCGCTGGTTGAAAGCACTGCTCAGCCGCTGCTGACTGCCTAATTCCCTGCTCTACCGCATCGTGAAAAGCCGATAACAATAACAGGTTATCGGCTTTTTTTATGACGAACGTCCTCGTTCACAATGCACGATTAACGGTTGAACCTGCACTGCATCATGCTTCATCATATCGGGTTTTCTGGCCGTATTATTTCGCGGGTGCGCTGATGCCGTGGCTACGAAATAAATAGAAATTCTGGGATAGATGAATAAATGACATCACAAAAAGCAGCGCTGGTTGGTGGTCAACCCGCTCCACGACGTTAGAAAAAGCCTCGGAGCAGGCAAACTAGTACTTCAGGATGCAAGGCGAATTAATACGAATATCCCGGTTTTTTCGCCAACGTATCCAAATGCGGTTTGATGATCGGATCGTAAACCTCATCCTTCCAGCGATCGGGCTGAATTTCGTTGAACGCGACAGAAAGCGAATCGTCAGAAGAACCGAAGTGCTTCTTCAGAACCGCAGCAAGATCTCCAGCAATAACTTTCTTCTCTTCTTCAGACAGGTTTCTTGGGAAGTGTTTGACATCAATATGGGGCATAGGTGGTCCTTTTCAGTGATGCAACAGCACGTTGGTTAAGAGAGCCAGTGAGTTAAGATACCCAGTGTGTATGGCAACGGCAATAGGATAACTCGCCCGATGATACACAACCTGCTTAAGACAAATTGGCCTAAACTCATCGAAGTGTGTCATTCAGGCCACTGTTAGCGACCGGTCAGATTCTTATACTGCTCCTGTTTGGTGCATAACGGCACCGCCAGTAAACCTGATATGGGAGCAATAAGATGAAAATAACGCAGATTCGCAATGCGACATTACTGCTGGAATTTGGTGGAAAAACGTTACTGATTGACCCGATGTTGGCGCCAAAGGCAACCTATCCCGGCTTTGCGGGAACGGCAAACGCGCATTTGCGTAATCCACTGGTCGATCTTCCTCTGCCTATGGCGACGATTCTGGATGTGGATGCGGTGATCGTAACGCATACGCACCCTGACCATTGGGATGATGCGGCTATTGAGGCTATCCCGAAAACGATGCCGATATTCAGCCAAAATACGCAGGATGCCGACCTCATTCGGCGCGCAGGGTTTACCTCCGTGCATGTTCTGGGCGAGCAGACGGAATATGACGACATAACGCTGATCAAAACGTCTGGCCAGCACGGTTCTGATGAAACCTACGCTAATCCACAGATGGCAGAACGATTGGGTGACGTCTGCGGGATTGTCTTGCGACATGCCCATGAGAAATCGTTTTATCTGGCTGGCGATACTGTCTGGAATCAGCATGTTATTGATGCACTAACGCATTACACGCCCGATGTGGTGGCGCTGAATATCGGCAATGCGGTCATTCCCGGTTTCGGCTCTATTATCATGGGAAAAGAGGATGTACGACGCGTACATCAGCTCGTGCCCAACGCGGCAATAGTCGCGACGCACATGGAAGCGGTGAACCATTGCCTTTTAAGCCGTGCCGAACTGCGTGACTATCTGCACGAAGAAAAGCTTCAGTCTATCGCGTATGTGCCAAACGATGGTGAAAGTGTGCAATTTTGAACCGGGTAATAACCAGAACCTATTGATGATTTAATGAGGGCGATTATGGCTGTGCTAACCGTTGCGGTGGTTGTCTCCGAGAATTTTAGCCCGTTTCATTTATCTATACCGAGCATGGTTTTCAGCGACATGCTCTATGAAAAAAAACAGTTTGAGATCTTTTTCTGTGCGGAAAAACCGGGCCTGGTTGCCTCTGAACACGGCTTTTCCATCAACGTTGATCGCGGGTTTTCCGCGTTAGAAAACGCCGATTTGATCGTGGTTCCCTACTGGAGTCATCCAGAGACGCGACCTTCTGCACCGCTTCTGGATGCATTACGTGCAGCCGCAACCCGAAAAGCACAGATCGCCGGATTATGCCTGGGGACTTATGTGCTGGCTTACGCCGGATTGTTAGATGGTCGCCGTGCTTCGACACACTGGGCGTTTGAGCAGGATTTCATCGCCCGTTTTCGTCATGTGCGGCTGGATACCAACGCGCTCTATGTCGAAGATGAGCATCTGATTACCTCTGCGGGCACGGTAGCAGCAATTGATTGCTGTCTTTATCTGGTGCGTCAGCACTGCGGCAGCGCTATTGCTAACCGTGCCGCCCGTCGTCTGGTGATTCCACCTTACCGGGAAGGTGGCCAAGCCCAGTTTATCGAACATCCGATACCGGAAAATACGAGGGATAGCAAAATCAATCAGCTACTGGATTATCTGCGCAGCCATCTCCGTTCGCCCCACTCTTTAGATGCATTGGCAAGCCGCGTGCAGATGAGTCGCAGGACATTTACCCGGCACTTCTTCCGAGCCACGGGGATGACCGTCAGCGACTGGCTAATGGCGGAGCGGCTTCACCATAGTCAGGCATTGCTGGAATCGACTTCCCACTCCATCGAAGCGATTGCGGATAGCGTAGGGTTTCAGTCAGCGGTAACCTTTCGTCAGCAATTCAAACAGCGTTTTAGCGTGAGTCCGACCGACTGGCGGAAAACGTTTCAGGATAAAAGCAGCGCCCGCTAGTCTTCATCGCGAACAGGAAAGTAGCGAGATCATTATGCTATTGGTGAAGAGACGGATCGCCGCCTATGATTAAAATGTGATTATGATCTCATTCATCAATACCACGAGCACAACACCCCACTGACAAACACACGCCCTTTCTGACTAACGTTAATCGCCCATCGTGACACTTTGTTTATGTTTATCCACGATAAAACATGGAGAACCCATGCAAACGCGTAACACGAAGCTGATTATTTTCAGCGATCTCGACGGATCGTTGCTCGATCATGAGACTTATCGGTGGGATGCCGCGCAACCGTGGCTGAAGTGGCTGGCGAGCGAGGCAATTCCACTGATTATCACCACCAGTAAAACGGCGGCCGAAGTTGACCCCTTACGGCAGGCGCTCGGGTTGGAACATTATCCCTATATTGCGGAAAACGGCGCCATTGCCGTACTCCCTCCGACATGGCAAATGCATCCCGATTACCCACGCAAGAGGAGCCGCGTGGAATATTCCGTCATCCGTACTCAGCTGGTGCAGTTGCGCACGTCCGGTTTTCGCTTCAAAGGCTTTGGCGATATGAGCAGCGCGGAGATAGCAGAAGTGACAGGGTTAAACGAGCAAGATGCCCAACGAGCACAACAGCGTGAAGGATCTGAACCGCTGGTGTGGCTGGATGAGCCCACTGCGCTATCGCGTTTCAGCCAGTTACTGGCAGAGGCCGGTCTGGCTCTGACACAAGGGGGGCGCTTCTATCACGTCATGGGCGCCCAAACGAGTAAGGGATTTATGAGTAACTGGATAAAAACACAGTACATCGAGAAATATGATACCGACGTCAAAACGCTTGGTCTGGGAGATGGCCCGAACGATATATCGCTGTTATGCGCAATGGACTACGCCATATTAATTAAAGGTAAAGAAAATCAAATTGTTAGCCTGCCTGAATCGTACCGCGGCAAGCTATATTGCACACGTGATTCAGGGCCTCAGGGCTGGCGTGAAGGATTGACGCATTTTATCGGCAACGGTCATTTCTCGGCATAAAACAGCCACAAGATGGTATGGGGATTGGGGACTGGAAATTGGCGTGCTGTCAGAAATTCATCGCGGCACCGCTACCCGGCGTATTTGTCAGGTAGATATCGCAGATCGCTACGACCATAAACATCAGCCGATGTCTGAAGACGATCCGAATTCGGGGTTGCAGCGCATGGCGGCGGATATCACCAAAGCGCTGTATCGCAAACTGGCGATCCTCGGCGTGAATATCACCACAGACACTTTCCGCGTCCTGCGGGCGACCTACTATCGCACTGCCCTTGATATGATCGATGCTTTCGAACATGACGCTCGCATGAACGGCCTGAGTTTTGATCGCCATAAAGAGGAATCCGCGGTGGAACTCTTCTCTGATGTGATCACTTTTTCTGGTCATGCCTATAGCGATAGCCTAGGCGATAAACCCTTTGTACCGAGTTGGAACCGCGTGCAGTCTGCTTTTCCCGATATCCTTGAACGGCTGTACGCTGCGGTAGAAGCCGACAATCAGGAAACATAACGCCTTCCTCGCGACCTCATAGGGCAAACGCATCATGATGCATCATTTCATGCGTCATGATGGATCCCTCACATAAGTAACTCCTATCTTTTGCATTAATCACTCAATGAATAAATCAATTTTTTTTATCTTTACTGGGTGTCAAGAAAAGGTGAAATCTCCCGCCATGCGGGCAATTGTGTCGTAAGAAAATATTATTTCTCCTATCTGACAAGGAATTAGCGATTAATCGATAAGAAAAACTGGCGCGTTTTATGCTTTAACTCTCCTGCCATTATGCAACTAAGGAGAGTGTTTAGATGAATTTTTTAATCAATGAAAGCGACGTGTTAAACCCAAAACGCAGAGCATTATTAAAACTTTCTGGCGCCCTGCTGGGGACGGCAGCAGTAACAACCGGATTAAGTTCTCGCGCTTTTGCCGAGACACAGCCTGAGAGCGCAGCATTTACCACGCCGTCGGCCAATAACCCGATCCGCATTAATTTCAATGAAAATCCACTGGGTATGTCACCTAAAGCGCAAGCCGCCGCACGCGATGCCGTCGTGAAAGCCAACCGCTATGCAAAGAATGAAATTTTAATGCTTGGCAATAAACTGGCCGCACACCATCAGGTTGAGGCACCCTCCATCCTGCTGACGGCCGGTTCGTCTGAAGGCATCCGGGCGGCGATTGAAGCCTACGCGTCGCTGGATGCACAACTGGTTATTCCTGAATTAACCTACGGCGACGGCGAGCACTTCGCCAAAATTGCCGGAATCAAGGTGACGAAAGTCAAGATGCTCGATAACTGGGCCTTCGATATTGAAGGGCTAAAATCCGCGGTTGCCGGTTATAGCGGCCCTTCCATCGTTTATCTGGTCAATCCCAATAACCCCACGGGCTCGATTACGCCAGCGGATTTAATTGAACCATGGATTGCCAGCAAACCTGCCAATACGATGTTTATCGTCGATGAAGCCTACGCCGAGTTCGTCAACGATCCGCGTTTTCGTTCTATTTCGCCGATGATTACCCAGGGCGCGGAGAACATTATTTTGCTCAAAACGTTCTCTAAAATACATGCCATGGCCGGTATGCGCGTTGGCTATGCTGTTGCACATCCTAAAGTCATCGCATTAATGGGCCGGTATGTTGCAGGCGAGAAAATTAACTTTAGCGGCGTGGATGCGGCATTGGCGTCTCTGGACGACTCGGCGTTCATTACCTACAGCAAAAAGAGTAATGATGTGTCGCGTCAAATCCTGCTGAAGGCGCTGGATGACCTGAAGCTGCCGTACTTACCGTCAGAAGGAAACTTTGTTTTCCACCAGTTGGTCGTGCCGCTCAAGGATTACCAAAAGCATATGGCAGATGCAGGCGTACTGATTGGTCGCGCGTTCCCTCCTGCGGATAACTGGTGCCGTATCTCATTAGGGACACCGCAGGAAATGCAATGGGTAGCCGATACCATGCGCGAATTCCGTAACAAGAATTGGATTTAATTCTCCGTTATACCGCTCTTGTCGCACCGAAAGGGTAAGACATCCACCCCTCTTTCTGAGGGGTGATTATTCCTGAACCGTACCATTGAAACCCGAGTAACGCTTGACCCGCGGGGAATTGCGCGGCTAAATGATCTCATGCCTTTCATTATTTATATTGATATCAGGCACAAGCAGAATATGAAAACGGTCAGGGAGAAATAAGAGCATGATTATTTTTGTTACCGGTGCAACGGCTGGGTTTGGTGAGTCAATTACGCGTAAATTTATTAGCGCAGGCCATAAAGTGATCGCAACGGGTCGCCGCCAGGAACGTCTGGATGCGCTGAAAGCAGAGCTGGGCGATGTGCTGTATACGTTAAAACTGGACGTACGCGATCGTCAGGCGATTGAACACGCCGTTGCCACCCTGCCGGCCGAATGGCGGACCATTGATGTGCTGGTAAACAACGCCGGATTGGCGCTGGGTCTGGAACCTGCACATAAAGCGTCGGTAGACGATTGGGAAAATATGATCGATACCAACAACAAAGGGTTGGTCTTCATGACGCGTGCGCTGCTGCCAGCCATGGTGGAACGTAATATCGGCCACGTCATTAACATCGGCTCTACCGCAGGCAACTGGCCATACGCAGGCGGTAACGTCTACGGCGCCAGCAAGGCGTTCGTGCAGCAGTTTAGCCTGGGATTACGTGCTGATCTGTCTGGCACCCGAATTCGCGTCACAAATATCGAACCGGGTCTGGTCGGTGGAACTGAGTTCTCTGCCGTACGCTTCAAAGGCAATGATGAAAAAGTCAGTAAAACCTATGACAATACAACGCCGCTGACGGCCGAAGATGTGTCTGAAGCCGTTTTCTGGGTGGCCACCCTGCCAGCGCACGTCAACATCAACACGCTGGAAATGATGCCGGTCAGCCAGTCTTTTGCTGGGTTAAGCGTACACCGCGAAGGTTAATCATTACTGAAACACAAGAATTAAGGGCATGAACAGGGTTTCATGCCTTTTTCGATAGCGCCACACGCCAGGCGTTTGCCAGATACCGCGTGGTTATAGTGCCGTTGACGCGAAGGATGTATACTTCTCGTTATAGGCAACCTTTCGTTTTGCACGACGCGCGAAGGTTACAGGGAACGCCGATCGCCTTTTGTTGTCTATCGCTTGCCGTGCGCTTTATCGTTCTGCGGCATCGGCGTTTGTTTTTATCATTTGTTCTGTCAAGGTGAAACATGAACCACTACTCTTTTTCTTCTTTGATTCGGGCCTTCATCCCGCTTTCTCTGGTTATCGTTTCCGCTGCCTGGCAGCCTGCCGCACTGGCAGATACGCGCCATATCATTGTCGACTCCGGCGACAGCACCTTGTCGAAAGAAGCGGCGCGTCAAAGCAAAGAGCAATGGGACTCAACCCGCTCACTGCGTAATAAAGTGAATAACCGCGTAGAGAAAGAATTCGATAAAACGGAAAAAGCCATTGATGGGCGTGAAAAATGCAACGCCAGTTACAACGTCAATGCTTACTGGGAAAACACCACCGATCGCTGCCTCGATCGTCGTACTGGTCGCCCGGTTACCCCTTGATTCTTCACCCACGCCTTCTGGCGTGGGTTTTCCCCTTTTCCCTTCGTATTACGGCACGCTCGCCCGATCATCAAAAGATGACATTCCCTTTCAATTCAACGATCATCGTTCTATAACGTTGCAATATAGGGTTTATACCCTAAATAATTCGAGTTTCAGGACAAAACGTTAGCGTTTTGAACAGCGCTTGCGCTGGCCCCGAAAGGGTGAAGCCATAAGGCTGAATAACGCGGCAAGAGAAGGACAAATTCGTCGGGAACGAATTTGACCAGCCAACGGTTGGCCTCCGGTGAGAGACAGGATGTCTCTCATTTCATCCCGATGAGCTTACACAGGTAAGTGATTCGGGTGACTGACAAATCTGCCAGAGGCAGATTTGAACGCTGCTTGCAGCGACCCCAACGGGGCGAGGTACACGCCAGTGTGCCGAGTAGCGCGGCCAACGCACATGCAACTTGAAGTATGACGGGTATATCCAGAAGATGGAGTGCATCAGGATGAATATGAATTTAGCACGATTATTTTCACGCGCTTTTCACCTCAAACTGTGGGGCATGCTCATCATGTGCCTACTGGTCAGCTCGTGCGCAAGCTCGTACCCGGAGACGGACAACATCACGGCTATCACCAATAACAACGGAACGATTGTTGCTGAGTCCGATACCTACGTTTATAAATTCTCCGACGCCAGAGCACAAAAAGAGTATCAGGACTATTACGCGTTTTATCGTGATTACAAAGACATTATCCTTGGCGTGAGGGTCGATTTTTCTCTCCGTAATGGTCAGGTCTACGCGAGGTATAAAAACGTGATTGATACTCGCCGATTGACCAAAGAGCAGAAAGTCGATTTACGCGAACTCTTCGCGGCGAACATTCCCACGACAATGGGAAAAGGTGAAGTCACCTTTAGCGCAAACGGCACATTCAGTAAGAAAGAAGGCTCACTGGTCAGCCCGACCCAAAATGGGCGTCTGCCGCAGCCTATTCCCGTGGTCATCAACAGCAGCGATAACTCCGGCAAAGACGTGCTGCTTGCCCCTCTCATGATTCCGGCCGTTGTCCTTTTCCCACTGTTTATGATGTATGGCTGCGCCACTGGGCCTTGCGTTTAACCTTCTTCAGGCCATCATTGATGGCCTGATTCCACTGCTTTTTCGCGTTATCTTCATCGTTTGATATACTCAAAGAGACTTTTTTCAGAGAAAAGGATCAAAAGATGAAAAAAACCGTCATTTTTGGTGCCGCGTTATTCCTGATTGCTCCGTTGGCTGCACAGGCATCTTGCGAAAGTGTGAAAGCGGATATTGCCCAGAAAATCATCGCCAATGGCGTGCCAGAATCCGGTTTTACGCTGGATATCGTCCCGAACGATCAGGTGAATCAAACCGGTGGTCTGGTGGTTGGTCACTGCGAAAATGATTCGCACAAGATCGTTTATACCCGTCATGCCGAGGGCGACATCAATACGGGAAATGCATCTGCACCCGCAGAAGGCCAGCCGACCACAACACCGTAATCTCTTCCTCTGGATGTTCAACGTAAAGGTTCAAAAGGCGCTTTCGCGCCTTTTCTTTTGTCGTTATTTCTGTCTGGTTTCAGCCTGCCCTGGCCGTTGGCTTGCAGGGATCATTCTGGCGGAAAGCAGCGTGATCGCAGCGATGAGTGCGGAAACGATAAATACGCCGTGAATTGACGAGGCGACTTGCGACGCCAGCGTATCGAGCTGATTGACGCTCAGCAGGATGCGCTTGGCCGGGTCCATGAGCGTCTGGAGTGGATCGCTCACGTCCGGTAATCGCCAGTGCAGATTGATGTTAAGCGTGGCGCCAAGGATTGCCGTGCCCATCGCGGAACCCAGCATGCGGGTAAACATAGCGGAAGCCGTCGCAATGCCGCGGATGGAGTAGTCCACCGAGTTTTGTATCGACACCAGAAACGTGGTGCTGCTCAACCCCATTCCCGAACCGATCAGAAATGCCGCTAGCCGCGCCCACATGAGATTGCTGTCTGGTTGAACGGTTAACAGTGTCAGACTGCCGATAATCAGCACAACGCCGCCGAGCATTGCCGTAAAGCGGTAAGACGTCCACAGCATTAGGCGTCCGCTCAGCGTACTGGCCAGCGGCCAGCCAATCGACATCATCGCCAATATACTGCCTGCTTCCAGCGGCGTTTTACCCATCACACCCTGAATAAACGTCGGCAAAAAGGCGCTCACGCCCATCATGGCTGCCCCGACGACTAATCCTCCGAGATTACCGGCGATAATGACCCGATTGCGCCAGAGCACTAGCGGGAACAGTGGTTCTGCCGTGCGCTTTTCCTGCCGGACCAGCAAAATGCAGCCCACCGCAGAGATCCCAAGCAGCGGGATTACCCAGTAGCCAAACACCTCAGCCTGTAGCAGCACCATCAGCAGGCTAGCAACGGACACAACCAGATAGAACGCGCCCATCCAGTCCAGCTGATGTTGGCGCACGGTATTGATCGTCGGCAGGTAGCGAGCCAGCAGGAAGATGGAAAATAGCCCAATTGGCACATTGACCCAGAAAACCAGTGCCCAGTTGAAGTGTTGGACGATAAACGCGCCCAGCAGCGGGCCGATAATCGCGGAAACGCCCCACACGCTGGACAGATAACCCTGAATTTTCGGGCGCTCGGTCGAGCTGTATACATCGGCAACAATGGTGAATGCAATCGGGGTTATTGCACCTGCGCCCAGCCCTTGCAAGGTACGGAAGACAATCAACCAGCCCATCTGTGTCGAAAATCCGCACAGAACCGACCCCAGCAGGAATACGATCATGCCGAAGAAGAAAACTTTTTTGCGGCCATAGAGATCGGCCAGACGGCCATAAATCGGAATACTGATCGACTGTGTCAGTAAATAACCCGCAAAGACCCACCCTAACAGGGAAAACCCGCCTAAATCCGCGATGATGGTGGGCAGCGCCGTGGCGACAATCGTCACCTCAATCGCCGCCGTAAACATGGCCAGCATACAGGCAATCAAAATCCAATGGCGATGTGGGACAGGCGTTTGTTTCTGGTTATTCTCTGTTTTCATTATATTTTCAGGATAAGAAAAAAAGCTGTCAGTGAGTATAACAGGTGGCGTGGCGGAGAAAATGTATTCCCGCAGAGAAGCGGGAATAGAAGACGGCAGAAATTAATTGCTGACGGCAGAAAGATCGATATAAGACGAGAGATCCCGCTGTTCGGCACGCGGTAAGTAAGGCAGCTCGCCCAGTTGCGGTGCCGGAATCTTTTTCCGCAGGACGTGAATGATCTCGGCGTAATTCGCCAGGCCGGGGTTAATACGGTTAGCGACCCAGCCAACCAGCGGCAAACCATCGTTGATGATTGCCTGCGCCGTCAGCAACGCATGGCTGATACAGCCCAGTTTGATGCCGACAACCAGCACAACGGGCAGTTGTTCCTGTACGACCCATTCGGAATACGGACGCAGATCGTTCATGACCGTCCGCCATCCGCCCGAGCCTTCGACCACCACGATATCCGCTGCCTCGCTCATGTGGCGCAGCCCCTGCGTCATCGTGCAGTAATCAATCGTTCCTTCACTGGCGCTGATTTCATCCTCTCGCAGAGCGATGGGGTTAACCATGTTATAGGGCAATTCCAGTGTGGAAGCCGCCTGTAGCAGCAGCGCATCTTTATTGCGCAGGCCCGCTTCCGTCTCTTCGCACCCTTTCGCTATCGGTTTGTAGCCCGCAACCGATTTGCCTGCCAGCGCCAGTTTTTGCAGTAGCGCCTTGGATACCACTGTTTTGCCAACGGCGGTATCAGTACCAGTGACAAAAATACGTTTCAACATGGGATAACTCCAGACCACCTGAATACCAAAAAACAAGCACAGCTAAAATGCTTTCCAAGCGTGAAAGTCTAGGCTATGCCTCATTCGGGCGGTTTGCGTTAGCGCAATGTTTTGTTGCTCTACGCTTTTATGGTTATCCCTGTAGCAATTTAACCAGCAGCGATCCGTTATAGAGTGCGTCTTTTACCAGTGCCGCACCGGGCATCGTCCCCTGATTGTAGAACTGGGTCGCTTCCACCTGGATGTTGTGGCTATAGGGCGGGAATGACTGCTGTTGAATGCAGCCTAAAATGGCGGGGTGCAAAATGCTGGCTGCTTTATTCAGGGGGGAACCCACCAGAATTTTATCGGGATTGAAGAGATTCACCATGATGGCAACAATTCGGCCGACGTTATTACCCACATCGTTAATGATATCTTTGGCTAACTGATCGCCCTTGATCGCCGCATCACACAAGCTCTCTACGCTAAGTGGTGAACCATGTAAAAGTGAACTCATGGACGTATTCATGCGCTGCTGCGCTAACTCCAGCATATTTTCCGTGCTGGCGACCGTTTCCAGACAGCCGTGATTGCCGCAATAGCAACGTTTACCATAGGGATCGACCTGCGTGTGCCCGATTTCAACCAGATTCCGGCTTCTCGCATGCAGGATGCGTCCGCCAGTAATCACGCCCGCGCCGACGTTATGGTCGATTACCACCTGAATGACATTTTGACAATCGCGCGCCGCACCGTATAACGCTTCGGCCATCGTCCAGGCACAAATATCGTGCTGCAAATACACGGGTAGCCCCGTACGCTGTTCCAGCGCCGGGCCAATCGCCATTTCCTCAACGTCATAGAACGGCATGCGGTGAATAACGCCCTTGTTGGCGTCAATCATGCCCGGCGCGGTAATCGCGATTGCGGTTAATCGCTCCAGCCGTTTCTGGTGACGAATAAAAAACTGGTCGATTTCATTCAGAATACGATCGAGCAGCGGTTGCGGCGCTTCTGCGGGAAGCGGGATATCTTCTTCTACAACCAGCTTGCTGCTGAGATCGCGCAACGCCAATGAAATACTATTGTGGCTGATGCGGGCGGAAAGATAGTGCCAGGCTTCGGTATCCAGAATCAGACCGATGGCAGGACGTCCCCTGCTACCCACATCCTGGTATTCGGTTTCCTGCACCAGATGGGCTTCCAGCAGTTCGCGGACGATTTTGGTAATACTGGCGGGCGCGAGCTGAGCGCGTTTGGACAGTTCGATACGTGATATCGGGCCGTACTTATCGATCAGCCGATACACCGCGCCGGCATTCATTTGTTTGATTTGATCGATGTGTCCTGGTTGACCGTCGGATATCACAAACCTGGCTCCTACTCATTCGCATTATATCTGGCACTGCTGTTGAAAAATTTATCTTTATTATTGCGGTATGACTATTTTTCACGCTGCAAAATAAAAAAACTGCGGGTATGGTGGGGCTTTTCACTAAACTCGTCAAATATTTGATTCGTTATGTGATTTAGCGCGCATATTTTAACGATTATCCGCCCAACATCAGCGACATTAGCATTTTCGCCGCCGCGCTTTGCGGATGATGCCGCGCGGTAACCAGCCAGACTTCCGTTGTGGCGTCCTCTTCTTCCAGCAGCAAATATTTCACGCCATCGACCCGAATACGCAAAAACGATGCTGGCAAAATAGACACTCCCAATCCCGCCGACACCAGCCCGACAATGGTCATCGCCTCACCCACTTCTTGCGTAATGTAGGGGCTGATGCCATAGCGTTTCAGCAGCGTCAGCGTGTCGTCATACAGTGCGGTTCCCACCGCACGAGAGAAGAAAACGAACGGTTCATTCGCCAACTGTGTGATATTGATTGCCCGCCCAGCGGCCTGCTGAGCTAAGGGATGGGATTCCTGCACGACAGCAATCAGCGGTTCACGTAATAGCAACTGATGATCCAGTGCGTCCGGCAGCGGGTTATTGCGCATAATGCCGATATCGAGTTTACCGTTCAGCAGCGGTTCAATTTGCTGTTTGGTGTTGAGCTCCATCATCTGAATATGCACTTCCGGGTACGTTTGACGAAAACGCAGCAGGCTACTGGAGATCTTTTTGATAAACGGCGCGGACGACGTAAAGCCAATCGTTAATTCCCCAATTTCGCCGCGTTGAATGCGGGATGCCCGCTCTGCCGCCTGATCAACCTGGCTGATAATCGACCAGGCTTCTTTCAGGAACATCTCGCCCGCCGGGGTAAGCTGGACATTACGGTTATTGCGCGCCAGCAGTTTCGCTCCCACCTGCTCCTCCAGAATTTGAATCTGCTGGCTCAGCGGCGGCTGTGAAATGCGTAATCTTTCTGCGGCTCGACCAAAATGCAGTTCTTCAGCGACCGCAATAAAATAGCGAAGGTGACGTAGTTCGATATTCATACGTTAAACGTATCAATCATGATTATTAATATATTATACAAAATAATATCACTCTTCTATGATCGTAATACTGTTGTTTTACGCCTGATTTACCTTTTCCGGTAAGGAATTATTGTGAGTAACCTGCCATCTTCTGCACCGAACGACTGGTCCCTTTCTGCGGCCGACGATGCGGATGATATTGCCCTGAGGTCGTCGGGTAAAACCCCCTATATTGCCCGTGGTACACCACAATTTATGCGCGTCACGCTGGCACTGTTTTCTGCCGGATTAGCGACGTTTGCGCTGCTGTATTGTGTTCAGCCCTTGCTGCCGGTGCTGTCTCAGGATTTCGGTATCTCGCCGGCTACCAGTAGTTTGTCGCTTTCCGTATCAACCGTGATGCTGGCGTTTGGGCTACTGTTCACCGGCCCGCTCTCCGACACCATCGGTCGTAAGAATGTCATGGTCGTCTCTTTAATGCTGGCCGCGCTCTGTACCGTGATTTGCGCATTTATGACCAGTTGGAACGGTATATTGATCATGCGGGCGATGATTGGCCTGTCGCTAAGCGGCGTCGCGGCGGTCGCCATGAGCTACCTGAGTGAAGAAATTCATCCCAGCGTGCTGGCGTTCTCGATGGGGTTATATATCAGCGGCAATTCGATTGGCGGAATGAGCGGACGTCTGGTGAGCGGCGTCTTGACGGACTATTTCCCGTGGCGAGTTGCCATTGGCACGATCGGCATACTGGCACTCATTGCGGCGATAACCTTCTGGCGTATTCTGCCCGAATCCCGCCATTTTCGCCCCGGCTCGTTACGGCCGAAAACGCTGTTGCTGAATAGCAAACTGCACTGGCGTGATGCGGGTTTGCCGCTGCTGTTCCTTCAGGGTTTTTTACTGATGGGGGCGTTCGTTACCCTGTTTAATTACATTGGGTATCGGCTGTTAGCCCCACCGTATTTACTCAGTCAGGCGGTAGTGGGCTTACTTTCCGTGGTTTATCTCACCGGAAGTTACAGCTCGCCAAAAGCCGGAGCATTAACGGCTCGCTACGGACGCGGTCCCGTACTCAGCATTTCTATCCTCCTGATGCTGACAGGACTGGGGATAACGGCGCTGACACCGGTTTTCGCTATCTTTGGTGGTATGATGCTCTTTACCGCAGGCTTCTTCGCGGCGCACTCGGTAGCCAGCAGTTGGATTGGCCAACGGGCGCGGCGCGCGAAAGGCCAGGCGTCATCCATGTATCTCTTTTCTTATTATCTGGGCTCAAGCCTGGCTGGCACACTTGGGGGATTCTTCTGGCATTCATTTGGCTGGACGGGTATCACCGTATTTCTAAGTGCACTCTTACTGCTCGCGCTGGGAGTCAGCCTGATACTCAAAAAACGGCTTTAAACACCTTTCTTACCGGAGTTTACTCGAATCAAGGTAAACTCCGAGCCGCTTCGTTCACTTCCCGTATTATTCCCCCTAGCCCTGCTGAAAATGATGATATCCACGGTTGCCGATGCATGTGTTTATTAGTATAAACATAAGTATGTTGTAACTAAAATGAATTGGGTTATGAATCGCTACACGCTAATCGATCGTATGAACCGCTGTTTCCAGACGTTAGAGAAGAAACTGGCTCTGATGCAACTACAGTTTGCCGAGTATCGGCTGCTGGCCGGTCGCGTCTATTCCCTTCCCCCGGTGGAAAAAGGAACGGAGCATGATCCTATCGAGCATATCGCCGTAACACAGTACGTCGGGCAAGACGCGCGTGATAAAGGATTGACCCATTTTCAGCGTCTGTTCATTCACCACTATCCAGAAACGCTCAGCAGTAAAAGTGCGATTCGCTTACCAGGCGCACTCTGTTTTAGCGTAAACACCGCACAATATCAGCAGGCACAATCGCTTATCGCGGAAATTAATACGTTAAAAAAAGAACTGGAGCAGATTATCACCGTCGAATCTGGGCTGGAGCCGGAACAGCGCTTTGAATTCGTCCACACACATTTGAAAGGATTGATCACGCTGAGCGCTTACCGATCGTTCACGCTGATAACAAACCCGGCGTCAGTCCGCTTTGGCTGGGCGAATAAACACGTCATCAAAAATATGACGCGTGGGGAACTGCTGGAACAGCTGACCAAAAGTCGAAATGCCGCAAAACACGCGGCACCGTATACCAAAGCGCAGTGGATTGAGCATATCGAGCAGGAAATTGATGCAGTTTTGCCGCTGCCGGAAGACGCGATCTTGAAAATCAAACGCCCGGTTAAAGTACAACCCATCGCACGCGTGTGGTATCCCGAACAGCAGAAACAGGTTCAGCATCCCTGTCCGTCCCCTCTGCTTGTGCTTTGCCAGCAGGAGTCAGGCGGTGACGTACCCATTATCGGCGAGCTCAATCCTTATGACGCCAACAACATCAAACATAAGCACAAACCGAAAGCGGCCGAACTTCGCCTGCTCATCCCGCGCTTACACCTGTATACCGATGCGCCGGAATGAAAAAGAAAAAGCCTGCTGATCCACACCAGCAGGCTACGGTGATCACGTGCGAACTACATTACTTTTTCAGGCTACCGACCATCTCTTCCGGCCGAACCCACTCATCAAACTGCGCTTCGGTGAGGTAGTTCAATTTGAGCGCGGCGGCCTTCAGCGTCAGTCCTTCTTTATGCGCTTTTTTGGCAATTTCTGCCGCTTTGTCATAGCCAATGTGCGTATTCAGCGCCGTTACCAGCATCAGCGATTCATTCAGCAACTGATTGATGCGATCGCGATTTGGTTCGATACCTACCGCACAGTGCTCATCGAAGCTCTTCATACCATCAGCCAGCAGGCGAATCGATTGCAGGAAGTTATGAATCACCATCGGGCGGTACACGTTCAGCTCAAAATTACCGGACGCCCCGCCGATATTCACCGCAACGTCATTGCCCATCACCTGACAACACAGCATCGTCAGCGCTTCACACTGGGTTGGATTGACCTTACCCGGCATGATGGAGCTGCCTGGTTCGTTTTCAGGAATACTCAGTTCGCCGATACCACAGCGCGGGCCAGAGGCCAGCCAGCGCACATCGTTGGCGATCTTCATTAACGATGCAGCCAGCCCCTTCAAGGCACCGTGCCCGTGAACCAACGCATCACAGGTCGCCAGCGCTTCGAATTTATTCGGCGAGGTCACAAACGGCTGACCGGTCAGTTTCGCCAGTTCTGCTGCTACGCGCACCGCGTATTCGGGATGCGTGTTTAGCCCTGTTCCGACCGCAGTACCGCCCAGCGCCAGCTCACAAATGTGCGGCACGCTGTTTTCGATATGCTTCAGATTATGCTGCAACATCGCGGCCCAGCCGGAGATTTCCTGCCCCAGCGTCAGTGGCGTGGCATCCTGTAAATGCGTACGACCGATCTTGACAATATCCTTAAACTGTTCAGCCTTCGAGACCAGCGTGGCATGTAGCGCCTTCAATTCAGGAACCAGGTGTTCGTTGATCGCGACCACGGCCGCGACATGCATCGCCGTAGGGAAGACGTCGTTGGAACTTTGGCTTTTGTTGACATCATCATTGGGATGAACCAGCCGATTGTTACCCCGCTCTCCCCCCAGCAGTTCACTGGCGCGGTTAGCCAACACCTCGTTCATATTCATATTGCTTTGCGTGCCCGACCCCGTTTGCCAGATCGCTAACGGGAATTCCCCAGCATGCTGGCCTGCTAACACTTCGTCCGCCGCCTGAATAATCGCATTTCCCCGATCGGCGGGCAGAAGGGTGAGATCCATGTTGACGCGGGCCGCCGCGCGCTTGGTTTGCGCCAGTGCATAAATCAGCGCACGTGGCATTTTCTCTTCAGAAATCCGGAAGTGTTCCAGCGACCGCTGCGTTTGTGCGCCCCATAAACGTTCAGCAGGAACGTCAATCGGTCCCATTGAGTCTTTTTCACTACGCGTCGTGCTCATTACCTTTCCTCCTTAAAAAACACATTCAACTAGTAGAAGACATTGAATCACATCGCCGGGCCTATTCTGATAACACCCACTGGCCTGATAACACACTTATTGTGTCTACTAACACTGTCTGGCATCGCGCTACATAAAACATTACCATGAAGCGAAGAAGATGCAGTGTATTCATAATCACTCAAGTAATTAACAGTCAGCATCACAGAAATTAACAATTAATGTAATAGCAGGAAGCCGACATGCAAAAAATGCTCAACTGTGTCCAGCACTACGCCTGGGGCAGCAAACACGCCTTAACTGAGCTATATGGCATTGATAATTCTAATAATTTACCGATGGCAGAACTGTGGATGGGTGCCCATCCTAAAAGCAGTTCGGCGGTTATTGATGAAAAAGGCAACACCCGTAACCTGCGGGACATTATTTCCGAAGACGCAACGACGCATCTTGGCGCAACGATTGCGCAACGTTTTGGCGAACTCCCCTTTTTATTTAAGGTATTGTGCGCGGAACAGCCGCTTTCCATTCAGGTTCACCCCAGTAAAATATCGGCAGAACAAGGCTTTGCGAAAGAGAATGCAGCAGGCATCCCGCTAGATGCGGCCGAAAGAAACTACAAAGATGCCAATCACAAACCGGAACTGGTCTATGCATTAACCCCTTTTCAGGCCATGAACGGGTTCCGAGAATTGTCTGAAATTGTGTGCCTGCTGGAGCCGGTTGCAGGCGCACATCCGTCAATCGCGGCGTTTTTACAGCAGCCCGACGCGAAGAACCTCGCGATGCTTTTCACCAATCTGCTAAGCATGGAAGGTGAGCAAAAGTCACGTGCGATCGGTGTACTGAAGGCCGCGTTAAACAGTCAAAATGACGAACCTTGGGCGACCATCCGCGCGATTACACAATACTATTCCGATGACAGCGGATTGTTCTCCCCGCTGCTGCTGAACGTCATTACGCTTCAGCCTGGCGAAGCCATGTTCCTGTTTGCTCAAACGCCGCATGCCTATCTGAAAGGTGTGGCACTAGAAGTCATGGCGAACTCGGATAACGTGCTGCGCGCCGGGCTCACACCGAAATACATTGATATTCCAGAGCTGCTGGATAATGTCGTGTTTGAGGCCAAACCTGCAAACCAGTTGCTGACGACCCCACTCCGACAGGGTAATGAACTCAGCTTCCCGATCCCTGTTGATGATTTTGCTTTTTCGCTGCACGAACTGGCCCAGAGCCCGCAAACGCTCAGTCAGGACAGTGCCGCCATTGTATTTTGTGTTGACGGCCACGCCGTCCTGCAAAAAAATGAGCAGCGGCTCTCGCTACATCCGGGAGAATCCTGCTTTATTTCCGCCAGTGAGTCACCGATAACGGTTGAGGGACAGGGGCGTCTCGCTCGCGTATTTAACCGATAACTTGTTCTATACGCGGCGGTTACCTATGGGTAAGCTGCCAGCGTTTCGCGTTGAAAACGCGCATTTTTTTACTAAAGGATGAATAAAAATGAAAAAGTCGTTAGTCGCCGTAGGCATTATTGTTGCTCTGGGTGCCGTCTGGACCGGCGCATCCTGGTACACCGGCAAGCAGGTAGCTCAGCAGATTGATGGTTTTACCGATATGCTGAATACTAAACTCAAGCAAAACTACCCGAATGCGGGCTTGAAAGTTGTCTATCGCGACTACCAAGGTGGCGTTTTCAGCAGTACGCTATCCTATGTGCTGCAAACGGATGGGTCGATAGGCACAGCAGAAGGCGCCCAGTTCCTGGCACCGGGTGAAGAACTTGTCTTCAACGAAACCGTGTCTCACGGCCCATTCCCGCTGGCACAGCTCAAGAAATTCAACCTCATCCCAGCGATGGCTTCTGTCCATACCGAGTTAGCCAACACGCCGGCCGTCAAAGCCTGGTTTGATTTGACTAAAGATAAACCGTTCTTTACGTCCGAAACTCGCGTCGCCTACAACGGTGATACGCAGTCACTCATTACGTTGGCCCCTATCGACCATCAGTCACCAGAACAAAAGTTTTCTTTCAGCGGTGCGGAAGCGCTACTGGATATCGGACACGATCTGCGTAGCAGCAAGCTGGATACCACCATCAGCAGCGTGAAGATGGAAAGGAAAAATGCCTGGGGCCAGACAGAGAATGTGGATATCACCGATTTCTCCATCAAGGGGACCAATCAAAAAGGCAAATTCGATCTTGATTTAGGCGATGGCGCGCTGTCTCTTAAAGCGATGACGTTTACCGTAGAAGGTGGCGACCCCGTTACGTTGAACGATTTTTCTTTAAAAAGTAGCGCAACGGAAGATGACAAAAATCTGGCGGGCAACATGGCGGTGACGCTGGGTTCGTTAATCATCGGCGACCGCAATCTGGGTTCGGGCAACGTGAGCATGTCTATCTCACAGCTTGATGGCGCGGGTACCAAGCAATTCCTCACCGCCTATCAGGAAAAAGTGCAGAAGCTGTTGCAAGATCCGGCCGCCATGAATCCCGACACATATCAGCACGAAGTTGTCATGTCGGTTCTGCAATACCTGCCGCAGCTGTTGAAAGGCAACCCGAACATTGCTATCTCCCCGATCAGCTGGAAAAACAGTAAAGGTGAAGGGACGTTCACACTGGCGCTGGATTTAACCGATCCCCTGCAAAGCACGGATAAAGCCGCTGAATCCGCGGTATCTGACGAAGAAAAAATCATTCGTCAGTCCGTCAAAAAATTCGATGCCAAGCTCAATGTGCCTTTGGATATGCTGACAGAATTAATGGTACAGGCAGGACCAAAACCCGCTAACGATGAAGAGCAAAAACAGGCGACAGAAATGGCGCAGCAACAAGCGAAGATGATGGCGGATATCGGTCAAATGAACCAACTGAGCGTCACCAAAGACAACGCGATGACCAGCTCGCTGCACTATGCCGAAGGTCAAATTGACTTCAACGGTAACAAAATAGCACTGGCCGATTTCATCGCCCCTTATTTCTCCGTTCCAACGGAACAAGGTGAAGAGTCGCTGCCTGGCGCACAGGAAGAACCCGTCACGCCACCGGCACAGTAAGCCATACCCGGTAATATGACGTGCTAAAACACACGGTGGCCGCACCTGTCGCCACCGTTTTTTCTACCCACTTCTTCAGTTTGATGTCGAGATGACACCATGTCTGCGCTAAAACCCTTTTTGGAATCTCATCAGGCGGCAATCTACTTTGTTGCCGTGATCGCAGCGGTAGCAACGGCCATCATGCTGCCTGAAACGGAACAGTGGGATGTCGTGATTAATCCGGCGCTGGCACTGATGCTGTTTGTCACGTTTCTGCAAGTTCCGCTGACGACGATCGGGAAAAACCTCACTCAGGTCAGATTCATCGGCGCACTGCTCGTTGCCAACTTCATCGTGATTCCCTTGCTGGTCGCGGCGCTACTGCCCTTTGTCCCTGCCGAACCGCTGGTGAAGCTGGGCATCATACTGGTGTTACTCGCGCCGTGTATTGACTACGTGGTGACATTCGCCCATCTGGGGCGTGCCGACGCCGCCCGTCTGTTGGCCGCAACGCCTATTTTACTGTTGCTGCAAATGCTGGCCTTGCCCTTCTACCTGACGCTGTTTCTCGGCCACGACGCCGCTGAGCTCATCGTTTTCGCTCCCTTTATTGATGCGTTTATCTGGCTGATTGCCGTGCCCTTAGCGCTGGCAGCGTTTCTGCAATGGCTGGCAGCACGCCAACGCACGATGGCGACATTTACGGATGCATTGGGCTATCTCCCCGTTCCGGCTACCGCACTGGTGCTGTTTATCGTGGTGGCCGCCGTTATTCCACAGCTGCGCGCCACCTGGGCGACAGTGTTGTTTGCGGTGCCGTTTTTCCTACTCTTCGCGCTGCTGGCACCGCTACTCGGCTGGTTTACTGGCCGCGCGTTCCGGTTGGACTCCACTGGCGGACGCGCCGTGGCCTTTAGCGCCAGTACGCGTAATTCTCTGGTTATTTTGCCGCTGGCGCTGGCTATCCCGGGCGCGCTGCCGCTACTTCCCGCCGTGATCGTCAGCCAAACCTTAGTGGAATTAATCAGCGAACTCATTTATATCCGTGCGATCCCTAAGTTGAATACTCATGACACGGGGCGGGAAAAGCAATAACAGTTTGTTTTTGCTCAATGATTGTTCAGGAAGTTCGGGTTTTAACGGTAACAATTGGCTATTTACCACGATTTCTTTTTATACTTTGTCGTACGAAAAACAGTAATCAGACAATAACATTATGATTGATTTACACCTGCCATTGACGGATATCCACCGCCATTTGGATGGCAATATCCGCGCCCAGAGTATTCTGGAGCTCGGACACCAGTACAATGTCGCGTTACCTGCCCGCGATCTTGAAGCGCTTCGCCCTCACGTTCAGGTCACCCAAAATGAACCTGATCTGGTGAGCTTTTTACAAAAACTCGACTGGGGCGTAGCCGTGCTCGGTTCGCTGGACGCCTGTCGCCGCGTCGCTTATGAGAACGTTGAAGATGCCGTGAAAGCCGGCTTGGATTACGCCGAACTGCGTTTCTCTCCTTACTATATGGCGATGAACCATAAGCTTCCGGTTGCTGGCGTGGTTGAAGCAGTGATCGACGGCATTACCGCGGGCTGTCGTGATTTCGATACCGACATTCGTCTGATTGGCATCATGAGCCGGACATTCGGCACCGAGGCGTGCCAACAAGAGTTGGATGCCCTGCTGTCTCAGCGTGACCGCATCGTTGCGCTCGATCTGGCAGGTGATGAGCTGGGGCACCCTGGCGCACTATTCACTTCCCATTTCAGACAGGCTCGCGATGCCGGCTGGCGCATCACGGTTCACGCCGGTGAAGCCGCCGGACCGGAAAGTATCTGGCAGGCGATTAATCATTTGGGCGCAGAGCGTATCGGACATGGCGTGACGGCCATTATCGATCCGCATCTGATGACGCACATGGCAGAGCATGGAATCGGTATTGAATCCTGCCTGACATCCAACATTCAGACCAGTACGGTGGAATCTCTGGATAAGCACCCGCTCATCCACTTCCTGCGTTATGAAATCCCCGCCACTATCAATACGGACGACCCGGCGGTTCAGGGCATAGAGATCCGTCACGAATATGAGATCGCCGCACCGCTTGCTGGCCTGACAGCGGTAGAAACCCGCAAAGCGCAGGAAAACGGCCTGAACATTGCGTTTATCAGCGAGCAGGAAAAACAGCAACTGCGTGAAAAGGTTCTGCGTAAACGCGGTACTACACAGTAATTCTTATCATTAGCACATAAAAAACGGCTAACTTTTGTTAGCCGTTTGACACAAATTTGTTACCGATAAATTACAGAAATAAAGAGATCAACTGCTCGGATTCGCCGAGGAGTGATGTGAAGTAATCAACCACTGCTTCTGTTTCGCGTCCCAGACATAAGTGTAGGTATAACGTGCCTTGGCTACGCTACCATCACCGAATGTGAAGGTATAGGTTCCGGTATCAACGGCATCATTGCAGCCGATACGGATCGTGCTGGTGTCAATCTTGCCAACCGGCTTTTTCGCCAGGAAGTGTTCGAAGTAATCAATGCGTTCTGCGTCAGTCGTACGCGGTTTATCGGACAGCGTCGGCAGCAGCACTGCGTCTGGCGCATAGTTTTTCGCAACCTTCTTCGCATCCCCCGTCTGTAGCGATGCATTCCAACGGTCAAATAACGACGCAATTTCTTTTTTGCTGGTTTTCACACATTCCATACTCTGAGCAGCCTGCACAGATGCGGAAGCCAACGTCCCTAACATCGCTAAAGTTAACACCGTTTTTTTAAACATATTTCCCTCGATCTCAACTAATAATTATCGTCAATTGTGTCCTGCTCTATCGATAACGCATCTCGATGAGCCACACTGGTTATAACGTAACAGATCGAAAAAGTAATAAAACTATGAAACTATCACTGTAATAGATTATTTCTTGTATTTCCGGGTAGTTACAAATGATTGTGACGAGTGATAGCGACAAATGACAACGCCCCGGTCTTACACAGACCGGGGCGTTTGGCATGATGAGAGACCGAGAATCCCCTATTGACGAGGCGTATTCTGTTCCTTATGTAGCCGTTTGGCATAACGCTGAGCCAGAGCGGCACAAACCATCAGTTGAATTTGGTGGAAAATCATCAGCGGCAGCACCATCGCCCCGACAGCCGCGGCAGGAAACAGCACGTTTGCCATCGGGATCCCATTCGCCAGGCTCTTCTTCGACCCACAGAAGACAATGGTGATTTCATCGGCGGTGTTAAAGCCCAGCTTGCGCGCGGCTAGCGTATTCACCACCAGCACAATCGCTAACAGCACCATCGAGCAGCCGACGACGGCGAGTAATGACCAGCCGTTGATTTGTCCCCAGATCCCCTGCACAACCGCCTCGCTGAAAGCAACATAGACCACCAAAAGAATTGATGACCGGTCAGTAATATTAATCAGCTTACGGTGGCGATCGACCCAGCCAGCAATCAACGGACGGGACAGATGACCAATCACGAAAGGCACCATCAGTTGCATGATAATGGAACCGATAGCATGCAGCGTATCCGTTTCTCCGCCCTGCGTGTGCATCAGTAAACCGACCAGAATCGGCGAAAGAAACACGCCTAAAATACTGGATGCGGATGCACTACAGATCGCCGCCGCCACGTTGCCGCCTGCCATTGAGGTATACGCAATCGCCGATTGCACCGTCGCTGGAAGCGCACACAGATAGAGGAAGCCAAGATACAAAGTCGGCGTCAGCACAACCGGCGACAGCAGGCTCATACCAATGCCCAGCAGCGGGAACAGAATAAACGTGCTGGCAAACACCACCAGATGCAAACGCCAGTGTCCCATCCCTGCGGTAATCGCTTCGCGCGAGAGCTTTGCTCCGTGCATAAAGAACAGGAGAGCAATCGCCGCCGTTGTCAGGTACTCAAAGAAGACCTTCACGCCGCCTTCAGCAGGAAGAATCGACGCCGTCAGCACAACCAGAATCAGAACCAATAAAAACTTATCAATGCGTAACCGTTGTAACCACCCCATGCCTGACACCTTTCCCCTAGCCTGTTATCGATCTAATTCATACCCTAACAAGACGGGCGACCCGACGATCGCCCAAAAACAGCAGTCTACGGCGATCCTAAGATCGCCTGTTTAAACAAACCGTTAACTATCTGGAATAAAGCGCGGTAAATCTAGCTATTTTTCACCGTGACGGCTTTTTTCTGCTCATGAGAAAGCAGCCCCAGCTCGATCAGCTCCATCACCTGAATCGCCTGATGCACGCTGACGGGGTTTTCCCCTTTACCGAGCAGCGCATCACGCACCGCCGCATAGTAAGCCGGGTAGTTGCCCGGAATCGTGGCGATCGTTTGCTCCGCCGTTATGCCATCGCGAGACAATGTCAGCACGCCATCACGCTTATCCTGTCCCCAATCGGCCAGCGGTGGACGTTCGCCCGCCTTCAGGCGATCTTCCTGCGGGTCGAGCCCGTACTTGACGAAACTGCCACGCGTGCCGTGTACGGTATAGCGTGCAGAAGCCGCCGCCACCAGCATACTGGCGTGCAGAACTACCCGACGCTGCGGGTAAATCAGCGTCGCATGGAAATAATCCGTTGCCTTACTCCCCGGCCTCAGTTGCGCCATGTCCACTTGAATCGCGACCGGCAAACCAAACAGCTCTAATGCCTGATCCAGCAAGTGCGGCCCCAGATCGTACCAAATCCCGCTGCCTTCGCTGCCGTCTTCACGCCAGCGCTGACGAACTTCAGGGCGGAAGCGATCGAAATGCGATTCCATATACACCACATTTCCTAACGTTCCCGCCGCCAGCAGCTGTTTCAGCGTCAGAAAATCGCTGTCCCAACGGCGGTTATGGAAAACAGAAAGCATTTTTCCGACACGGTCGGCTATGGTGCCCAAGTCGTATGCTTGTGACAACGTCACCGTAAACGGTTTATCGACGACGACATGCTTGCCCGCTTCCAGCGCCTGTTTCGCCAGCGGGAAGTGCGTGTCATTGGGGGTAGGAATAACAATGAGGTCAATATCGGGATCGTTAAATAACGCCTGAGGGTCTTTCTCTACTCGCAGATTTGCCCAATCTGCATGCACTTTTTCAGCACTGCTGCTGGACACAGCCACCAGCTCCATACCCGTCGTACCTGCAATCAACGGCGCGTGGAATGTCTTACTGGCATAGCCATAACCCAGCAGCCCAACACGAACGGTCTCACTCATGACGATTCCCCTTAGCTTATTTTGACTTTGTGATTTCTCACTCAGTATATACCCGTCATCCGCCAGATTGCAGAGAGGGATAACAGCCAGGGGAATCTGATTCGTTAGCCGCTCACGGCATTGGGCATCCGCTCTCCCCACGCCACGGGCAGCGTTTTGGCTGCCGGATAGTTGATTTCACTGCTGCGGCGGCGGAAATCGCTGGGGCTGACGCCGACTCGCTTACGGAACACGCGTGAGAAATACAGCTGATCGTCATACCCCACCACGCGACCGATGTTGGCGATAGATTCCTGCGTGGTCTGCAATAACAGCTTGGCGCGGATGACGCGCTGGTCTTCACGCCAGCGCAAAATATTAATGCCCACCTGTTCACGGAACAGATGCGCCAGCCGCGACGGCGACAGGCAAACGTGGCGCGCGACTTCGTCAATACGCAGTTCTCCAGCCAGATTGCTGGTAATAAACTGGCAGGCTTCTATCACGCGCGGATCCATGATCTTTTGCGGGCTCTGTGGATCTTCTTCCATCGCGCGGAGCAACAGACGCTCCAGCAGATTCATGCCCAACTCTTCTGAAAAACGACGCCCGGAACGCTGCGTCTGCTCAATATTGGCAAACAGCCTGTCGAACTCCAGCAGCAGTTGGTTATTCGGCAGACTCATGCGACCAATACCGCTGCTTTTGGTATGCCATTCCAGCCAGTCGGCCCAGTAGGCACGCGGGCGAAAATAGACCCAGCGGTGATACCAGCAGTCGCTGCTCGGCGAACGACCATAAAAATGCTTCGATTTTGGCGGGAACAACAGCAGATCGCCAGGATTGCAGAAAAAGGTCTCATCGCCATCAAAGACCTGACCCTGTCCTTTCATGGTGAGGTTAATGATGTAGCCCTTCATACCATCAGGGCGATCGATAAAGAAGTCGAGCGGTCCTTCTGCCAGAATCGGCGTCAGGCCTGCCACGAGGTAAGCGTTGAACGAATATCCCGGCAGCAGCGGATTAGGCTGAGATTCATGCGCCATACGGTGATACATCGAGCCTCCGGTACACGCTAATAAGAAAGAAAGCGGCAGGCTCTTACCTGCCGCACAGGCATTTACACCGTTTTCTTCGCTAATTGTTTGTAGCGGTCAAAGATAACCGCCGCCAGCAGAATCAGCCCACGCACCACATACTGGGCAAATGGAGAGATGTTCAGCAGATTCATCGCGTTTTCTACCGTACCCAAAATCAGTACGCCAGCCACCACGTAAGAAATTTTACCGATCCCACCTTTCAGCGACACACCACCCAGCACACAGGCAGAAATCACGATTAGCTCATACCCGATGGAGGTCATCGGCTGGCCGCTAGTCATGCGCGAGGCCAGAATGATCCCCGCAGCGGCTGACACCAGGCCGGACAAGGCGAAAATGATGATCTTGGTACGCACCACCGGTACCCCGGCCAGACGCGCCGCTTCTTCATTGCCCCCAATCGCCAGCGTATTGCGGCCAAACGTGGTTTTGTTCAGCAGCAGCCCAAACAGAATCATGCAGCCGATGGTGATCCAGATTGGCGCAGGCAAGCCCAGCCAGTTGGCATAGCCCAGCGCGAAGAAACGCTCATCTTCAATCCCTACCGCTTTACCATCGGAAATGATGTACGCCAGACCACGCGCAATCTGCATCGTCGCCAGCGTGGTGATCAGCGCGTTGATCTTTAAACGGGCAATCACAAACCCATTGAGCAAACCGAACGCCACGCCCAGCAGCAGTCCGGCACTGACACCGATCCACAGGCTTTCGCTGATATTGATCACTACCGCCGTGGCTACCCCGGCACAGGCGATGATGGAGGCCACCGACAGGTCGAAATCGCCAGAAGCCAGACAGAACAGCATCCCGCAGGCCACCATACCGGACATCGAGATCGCTAACCCCAGCCCTTTCATATTGATAAACGTCGCGAAATTCGGGACAAAAATTGCACAGCCAATAAACAGCACGGCAAACACCACCAGCATGCCGTAGTTATCCCAAATGCGGGATAATCCCGAACTGCTGTTCTTCTTCTCTGAGGTTGCAGACGTAACCGTTGACATTATTTTGCTCCTTCGCGGTCAGGCAACCGCAGATTCGATATCGGGGGTTCGTAACATAGCCAGACTGAGCACCTTCTGCTCTGTGGCATCGGCATGCAGCAGCTCGCCGGAGATAGCCCCTTCGCGCATGACGATAATCCGGTCGGCCAGCCCAAGCACTTCTGGTAAATCGCTGGAGGCAAACAGCACCGCGATCCCCTGATTCGCCAGTTCATAGATGACATGATAAATTTCGTGCTTCGCGCCGACGTCAATGCCGCGCGTGGGCTCATCGAGCAAAATGACCTTCATCTCCTCGGACAGCCAGCGGCCAAGAATGGCTTTCTGCTGGTTACCGCCGGAAAGATTCATAATCAGCTGTTCATCGGACGGCGTTTTAATATTCAGCGCCGCAATCCGTTTCGAGGCGTTATCCGCTTCCCACTGATTATTAATAATAAAACCGGCTTTCAGGCTCTTACGCCGCGCACTGATATTGATGTTGTCACGCACCGAGTGGACAGGAATGATACCGTCCGCCTTACGATCTTCAGGGCAGAGCATCACGCCCTGACGAATCGCATCGATGGGGGAATTCACCACCAGCGGCTTACCATCCAGCAGCACCTGACCGCCGGTGATTTTTGTCGCACCAAACAGCCCTTTCATCAGCTCGCTGCGTCCAGCGCCTACCAGACCAAATAGCCCGACAATTTCCCCCTGCTTCACGTTCAGGGACACGGTGGATTTCACGCCCGGCGCTTTTACGTCTTTCAGCGTCAAACGCTCTTCGCCGTGCGGACGCGGCGCATAGCCATAGATATCCCCCAGGTTACGTCCTACCATCGCCTGTACCAGCGACTCATGGTTCACCTGCTGCATATCGTCAAACGTGCGCACATAGCGACCATCTTTAAACACGGTAATGGCATCGCTCAGCGCAAAAATTTCTTCCATTCGGTGCGAAACGTACAAAATGACCCGGCCTTCGCTGCGCAATTCCGTAATCACGCGAAAAAGCTGCTCGATCTCACGGGCAGACAGCGAACTGGTCGGTTCATCAAAAGCAATAATTTTGGCGTTACGGGCCAGCGCTTTGGCGATTTCCACCATCTGCCATTGCCCGATAGACAGGTATTTCAGCGGGGTATCAGGATCGATATCCAATCCCAGATGCTGTAGCTGGAGCTTGGCTTCATAGCGCAGCAGCGAGTAGTTCACCATGCCGTATTTATGCGGCAACTGCCCCAGATAGATGTTCTCGGCGACCGTCATTTCCGGCACCAGGTGCAGTTCCTGATAAATGATGGCAACACCCGCATTCAGGGCGTCCATCGTGTTAGTAAACTGCACAGGTTTGCCCTGAATATGGATTTCACCCGCTGACGGAGAATAGTTGCCGCTCAGGATCTTTAACAGCGTCGATTTGCCCGCTCCGTTTTCCCCCATCAATGCATGGATCTGGCCGGCATGGCAGGCAAAACTGATATCCGAAAGCGCCTTAACACCGGGAAATTCTTTGCCAATTCCATGAAACGACAAATAGGGTGACTGTGCTGTCATGTCTGTTTCCTCATAACGATGCAGGTAGAGCGCGGATAACTTCGATCAGGATAACGTCGACCAGCGTCATGCCGATCGGCGTTATCCGCGTCTTTACGAAATCAGGCGTGATTACATCAGGCCTTTTTTCTCCAGTTCGACCTTAAAGTTGTCACGAGTGATCAGCACCACATCGGTCACTTCGGTAAATTTCTCGGGTTCTACGCCTTTGGTGACCCAGTCATTCAGCATCTGGATACTCTTGTAGCCGTGAATATCCGGGCTTGGCAGCAGTGAACCAAAGAAGCCTGTTGCCTGACCTTTGGACAGCTCGCTGACCGCATCCACGCCGTTGATACCGATACCAATCACGTTTTCGGCTTTAAAGCCCTGACCTTCCGTCGCACGCACGCCGCCCAATACGGTATTGTCGTTCATACCGATAATCAGCCAGTTTTTCACACCGGGGTGCTGAACCAGCATGGAGTTAGCGGCATCAAATGCACCGGGGATATCGTTAGATTTGGTCGGTACCTGATAGATCTGTTTTTCCGGGAAGCCAGCGGCCTTCAGCGCATCCATAGAACCCGAGGTACGGCGACGCGCGGTGTCCAGTTCGTTCGCGGTAATCGCCATCACGGCCGTTTCGTCCACTTTCCAGCCGCGTTTGTTCATTTCTTTATACAGTTCCTGCCCCTGACGCTCACCGATCTTGGTAGCAGCCATCATCACCAGCGGCACGGTATCCATCGGCTGGCCTTTGGCATTCACAAACTGATCGTCAACCGCGATCACTTTCAGATCGTAGCTGCGCGCTTTCGCCATAATGGCAGGCCCTAATTTCGGATCGGGCGTACAGATAACGAAACCTTTTGCTCCACTGGCCGCCAGACTGTCAATCGCGTTCAGGGTCTTTTCCCCATCGGGAACCGCAATTTTTATCACATCAAAACCGAGATCTTTTCCTGCTTTATCAGCGAATTTCCATTCGGTCTGGAACCAGGGTTCTTCCGGTTGTTTAACCAGAAATCCCAGCTTTAAGTTCTCTGCCATAGCTGATTGTGACATAACCGCAGCCAACCCGATTGCTGCCAGCGCCTTAGTGAATTTATGCATGATGTTCTCCGGTGTAATTATCTTTTCGTTCGCCAGCAACGCTGAAACACGTTCACGTTGTGGGTAAGGTATTTCCGGTCTGGATAAAGGAAAAACACAGACTTAGCGCAATCCTTTACTCAGTAGCATTCAGACGCTTTATGTTTTAGTCGTTATTTTCGGTCCGAATATAGAGCTTTATCACATCCCGGAACAATGACAGGTTTGTACATACATTTAGCGATTTTAACCAATCATTAACCTTTGACGGGCTTCACAAAATGGCTGCTGGCGACAGAAAAATACATACTTCCAGCTAACCGCTCCTAACCGCCTCCTCCTCTCCCTGCCTATCGTAAACACCAACGATCTGGGATTAATGAGGAGCAAAGCATGAGTGCGGGCGCTATTACGATTGGCCTCGACTTCGGCAGTGATTCGGTACGCGCCTTAGCCGTTGACTGCCAAAGCGGGCAAGAGCTGGAAACAGAAGTGGTCTACTACCCCCGCTGGCGCGAGGGTAAATATTGTCAGCCTGCCAACAACCAGTTCCGACACCATCCACTGGACTATATCGAATCGCTGGAACAGGCGATTAAAGTGGTGGTTTCCCGTCTGACGAACGAACAGCGGCAACACATCATCGGCATCGGTGTGGACTCGACCGGCTCCACCCCCGCACCGATTGATGAACACGGTCAGATCCTTGCGCTGCGCCCCGAATTTGCGGACAACCCCAATGCGATGTTTGTGCTGTGGAAAGACCACACGGCAATAGAAGAAGCCGAAGCGATTAATACGCTGTGCCGGAGCGGCCAATTTCCGGATTACACCCGTTATATTGGCGGCGTTTACTCGTCCGAATGGTTCTGGGCCAAAATCCTGCATGTCTCGCGTGAAGATGCCGCCGTGCGTCAGGCTGCGGTCTCCTGGATAGAACTGTGCGACTGGGTGCCCGCCCTGCTTTCCGGCACGCAGGCACCTGCCGATATCCGCCGTGGTCGATGCAGCGCCGGGCATAAATCACTCTGGCACCCCAGTTGGGGCGGACTGCCGCCAAAAGACTTCCTGCACGCGCTCGATCCCTGCCTGACCGAGACATTACAGTACCCGCTGTTTACCGATACCTGGACCGCCGAACAGCCGGTCGGCACCATCACCGCCGAATGGGCGCAGCGGCTCGGTATTCCTGAGACCGTTATTCTGGCGGGCGGCGCGTTTGACTGCCATGTCGGCACCGTCGGCGCAGGCGCACAGCCTTATACGTTGGTTAAAGTGATTGGCACCTCCACTTGCGACATTTTGATCGCCGACGACGCGCGCATTGCCGATCGCACCATCGCCGGTATTTGCGGGCAGGTCGACGGCAGCGTTGTTCCCGGCTATATCGGCCTCGAAGCCGGACAATCCGCTTTCGGAGACATGTACGCCTGGTTTGGGCGGCTGCTGGGCTGGTCGTTACAGGAAGCGGCGAAAGACTATGCCGAGCAAGGTCATCCCGAACTCAAAACGTCATTACAGGCGATGGAAGCCAAACTGCTGGAACGGCTTACCCGCAGTTGGGCGGAAAATCCCACGCTGGATCACCTGCCTGTCGTGCTGGACTGGTTTAACGGCCGTAGAACGCCGTTCGCCAATCAGCGTCTAAAAGGCGTGATTACCGATCTCAATCTGGGTACTGATGCCCCCACGCTATTCGGCGGTTTTATTGCGGCGACGGCCTTCGGCGCGCGCGCGATTATGGAATGCTTTGAAGATCAGGGTGTCCCCGTCGAGAACGTGCTGGCACTAGGCGGCATCGCACGAAAATCCCCCGTCATCATGCAAGTCTGTACCGACGTGATGAATCGTCCTTTGCAGATCGTCGCCTCCGATCAGTGCTGTGCGCTTGGCGCGGCAATCTTTGCCGCCGTCGCCGCCGGCGTTCACGGCGATATTCCAACGGCACAGCAGCATATGGCCAGCGGTATAGAACGCACCTTAATGCCGGATAGCCAGCGCGTTGCCCGTTATCAGCAGCTTTATGCGCGCTATCAGCAGTGGTGTCGCCTCGCGGAACCGGCCTATAGCCCAACGTCTACGGCAAAAAACTAATTTTATCCCTCTGGGGATCACGTTACAGGAGTCATCATGGATCATTTTAAGCAGCTTGAAGTCTGGTTCGTCATCGGTAGCCAGCACCTCTACGGGCCGGAAACGTTGCGTCAGGTAAAAGAGAACGCGGAAAAGGTCGTCGCCGGGTTGAATCAACAGGCGAACCTACCGGTTAAATTGGTGCTGAAACCGCTGGTGAAAACACCGGACGAAATTTTGGCACTGTGTCGCGATGCCAACTATCAGGATAACTGTATCGGCCTGCTGACCTGGCTGCATACGTTCTCTCCCGCCAAAATGTGGATTGGTGGCCTGAGCGTACTCAGTAAACCACTGCTGCAATTCCACACCCAGTTCAATGCCGAAGTGCCGTGGGACACCATGGACATGGATTTCATGAACCTGAACCAGACCGCGCACGGCGGACGCGAATTTGGCTTTATCGGCGCCCGGATGCGGCAAGCGCATCAGGTAGTCGTCGGCCACTGGCAGGATAAAAACGCCCATGCCCGTATCGGGAAATGGATGCGGGTAGCTGCCGCCATTCAGGAAAGTAAACAGCTGAAGGTCGCGCGATTTGGTGACAACATGCGTGAAGTCGCGGTCACCGAAGGCGATAAAGTCGGCGCGCAGATCCAGTTCGGTTATTCCGTCAGCGCCTGGGGACTGGGTGATTTAACCGCCGTGGTTGATGCCGTACCCAAAGGCGATATCGATGCGCTGGTCGAAGAGTACGAAGCCAGCTACCAGTTAACGGATGCGGTGAAACTCAACGGTGCGAACCGCCAGAATCTGCTGGATGCAGCACAGATCGAACTCGGGATGAAACGCTTTCTGGAACAAGGCGGCTACCATGCGTTCACTACCGATTTTGAAAACCTATACGGTTTGAAACAGCTGCCGGGGCTGGCGGTGCAGCGTCTGATGCAACAGGGCTATGGTTTCGGTGGCGAAGGCGACTGGAAAACCGCCGCGCTGCTGCGCATTATGAAAGTGATGGCCGGTGGTTTGTCAGGCGGAACGTCCTTCATGGAGGATTACACCTATAACTTCCAGAGTGGTAACGATCTGGTCGTTGGCTCCCACATGCTGGAAGTCTGCCCCACCATTGCGAAAGAACAGAAACCGATTCTGGATGCTCAATATCTTGGCATTGGTGGAAAAGCCGACCCTGCCCGCTTGATTTTCTCCACGCCAGCCGGGCCGTCACTAAACGCCAGCGTGATCGACATGGGCGACCGTTTCAGAATGCTGGTTAATCTGGTCGATACGATCGAACAGCCGCACCCGCTGCCGAAATTGCCGGTTGCCCGTGCCATCTGGAAAGCGCAGCCGTCGCTGGACGTGGCGGCCGAAGCCTGGATTCTGGCCGGCGGCGCGCATCATACCGTCTTTAGCCAGGCGTTGGATCTCGAACACATGCGTCTCTACGCCGAAATGCAGAATATTGAGCTGTTGGTGATCGACAACGAAACCCGCCTCCACGAATTCAAAGATGCGCTGCGCTGGAACGAGGTGTACTACAAGCTGTGTAGTCGCTAGGCAAATATCAGGGGCAGATTCCCGCACAATCTGCCCCTTTATAGGCATTCACTCTTCCCACGCGCTATCTAGCGTCTCGACTTAGCATTCGGCATCTTTTCGTGTCAATTCCTTATTTTTCATTTTCATTTGTTTGTTGTTGAAAAATAAGCGTACTTTATTACATCGCCCTCTAGACAGGCTTTCTCGCTTGCATATACTTAGTCATCTCAACCACATAACTATTAGACCAATCACCATGACCGTTCATGACTATTTGCTTAAATTCAGGAAAGTCAGCTCAACAGAAAGTCTGGAAAAACTCTTTGATCACCTCAATTACTCTCTGACAGATAGTCAGGAAATCATCAACATGTATCGTGCTGCGGATCATCGGCGGGCTGAATTGGCATCCGGCGGGCGTTTATTCGATCTCGGCTGCGTGCCAAAATCCGTCTGGCATCACGTCCTGTAGCGATAAATCGTTATCAGCGATAAAAAGAATAATTATGCAATAATTTCCTTCCGGGCAATGGTTCAGGACGTACCTTGCGTGACGGTCTGACAGCCCGGCGTTTCTCTTATTCCGAAAAGCTGACCTTTCTCCCTTTGTAGGAAACGTCGATAACCCTACTTTGGGTATGTTGTCGAAAACCCGACAATGCCTGATAATAGTCCGGTTTTGTTTTGTAGGCACCGTAATGACCGAATACGCATTGCTCTTTGTTAGCATCCTTCTGGTAAATAATTTCGTCTTAGTGAAGTTTCTTGGGCTGTGCCCCTTTATGGGCGTGTCCAAAAAGCTCGAGACGGCAATTGGCATGGGCATGGCGACCACGTTCGTCATGACTGTCGGCTCCATGTTTTCCTGGCTGGTCAACGAATTTATCCTCGTTCCGCTCGATATTCTCTATTTACGCACCATGGCCTTTATTCTGGTGCTCGCCGTGGTAGTGCAGTTCTCCGAGATGTTCGTGCGCAAAGTCAGCCCTGAGCTGTACCGCCTGCTGGGGATTTTCCTGCCGCTGATTACCACCAACTGCGCCGTGCTCGGCGTCGTCCTGCTTAACATCAATCTGTCGCACGGTTTCCTGCAATCGACGATTTATGGCTTCGGCGGTGCCGCAGGCTTCTCGCTGGTGATGGTGCTCTTCGCCGCCATTCGGGAACGCCTCGCCGTGTCGGATATTCCTGCGCCGTTCCGAGGCTCGTCTATCGCGCTGATCACCGCCGGCCTTATGTCGCTGGCGTTTATGGGCTTTACCGGACTGGTGAAATTCTGATGAGCGCGATCTGGATTGCCATTGCGGCATTAAGCGCCCTCGCGCTGGCATTCGGTCTGGTGCTCGGCTACGCCTCCCGCCGGTTTGAAGTCGAAAACGATCCGATTGTGGAAGAAGTGGAAGCCATGCTGCCACAAAGCCAGTGCGGCCAGTGCGGTTACCCCGGCTGTCGGCCTTACGCCGAAGCGGTCGCGCTGAATGGGGAAAATATTAATAAATGTGGCCCCGGCGGCGAAGCGATGATGCTGAAGCTGGCTGAAAAGCTCAACGTCGATCCGCAGCCGCTGGAAGGCGATGCCGACGTGCAAGCGCCTGCGCGTCAGGTTGCCTGGATCGATGAAAGCAACTGCATCGGCTGCACCAAGTGCATTCAGGCCTGCCCGGTTGATGCCATCATCGGCAGTACCAAAGCGGTACACACCGTCGTCAGCGATTTATGCACTGGCTGCGATCTCTGCGTCTCTCCTTGCCCGACGGACTGTATCGAATTACGTCCTATCACGCCGACTCCCGCTAACTGGAAATGGGATCTCGATACAATTCCAGTACGCGTTATTCAAGTAGAACGACATGCTTAAGCTGTTTTCCGCCTTTAAAAAAGACAGGATCTGGGATTTCGACGGCGGCATTCATCCGCCGGAAATGAAGACGCAGTCCAGCCGGACGCCAATGCGTCAGATTCCTCTGCCAGAACAGTTCATCATTCCACTCAAGCAGCATCTTGGGCCGGAAGGTGAGATCTGCGTCAGCGTCGGCGATAAAGTCCTGCGCGGCCAGCCGCTGACGCGAGGAAGAGGCCGCACCTTGCCCGTTCACGCACCGACGTCAGGAACGGTGAACGCGATCCGCCAGCACACAACGGCGCATCCTTCTGGCCTGTCAGAACTCAGCATCATCATCGTGCCGGATGGCGAAGATCGCTGGTGCGATCGCCAGACTTTGGCTGATTATCAAACACAGAGCACCGACACCCTACTTGCCCACCTGCATCAGGCTGGCATTGCGGGCTTAGGCGGCGCAGGGTTCCCTACCGCCGCCAAGTTACAAGGCGGGATGCGCGGGATTGAAACCCTGATCATCAACGGCGCAGAGTGTGAACCCTATATCACCGCCGACGATCGACTCATGCAGGAGTGCGCCGAGGAGATTATTCAGGGCGTCGAGATTCTGTCATTCCTGTTGCAGCCGAAACGTATTCTGATTGGGATCGAAGATAACAAGCCGGAAGCCATCAGCGCCCTGCGGCTAGCCTTGGGCAAACGCGGCGATATGCAGCTGCGCGTCATCCCCACCAAGTATCCGTCAGGCGGTGCCAAGCAGCTCACCAAGATTCTGACCGGCAAAGAAGTCCCGTTCGGGAAACACTCCGCCGCGATTGGCGTGTTAATGCAGAACGTCGGTACGGCCTTCGCCATCAAACGTGCCGTGATCGACGGCGAGCCGCTCACCGAACGCGTGGTGACGCTCACTGGTGAAGCTTTACGTCAACCCGGTAACGTGTGGGCGCGGCTGGGGACGCCAGTACGCCACCTGCTCAAACAAGGTGGCTTCCATGTCAACAAGCAGCCGATGGTGGTGATGGGCGGTCCGCTGATGGGCTTTACCCTGCCGTCGCTGGATGTACCGATCGTCAAAATCAGTAACTGTCTGCTGGCGCCGTCGCATGCGGAAATGGAGCCAGTCGCCGAAGAGCAATCCTGTATTCGCTGTAGTAAATGTGCTGACGCCTGTCCGGCGGGACTCTTACCACAGCAGCTTTACTGGTTCAGCCGCGGGCAGGAACACGAGAAAGCCCGCAATCACCATCTGTTTGACTGCATCGAATGCGGGGCCTGCGCTTACGTCTGCCCCAGCAATATTCCGCTGGTACAGTACTATCGTCAGGAAAAAGCCGAAATTCGGGCAATCGACGAAGACGCACAGCGTGCCGCGCAGGCTAAAGTGCGCTTTGATGCTAAACAGGCGCGTCTGGAACGGGAAAAAGCCGCGCGCGAACTGCGCCATAAACAAGCAGCGGCTGGTGTATCCGCCAGCGATAAAGATGCCGTTCAGGCAGCGCTGGAACGCGTACGCCGCAAGCAAACCGCAGCAACTGAGATCGGTGTACCAATCGAGGTAATCCCCGATGCACAGCCGGATAACAGCGCCGCCATCGCCGCACGGGCTGCGCGGAAGGCATTAGTTCGTGAAGAGCGAGCGAGTGAAAATCAGGTGCAACAGGAAACGCCAACGGTCGACGTTGCTTCTGCCGAGCTTGATGATCCGCGCAAAGCGGCAGTCGCCGCCGCCCTTGCTCGCGTTAAAGCCCGTAAGGCTGCACAGCAGACCGTAGCAAACGCAGAGGTTCCCGTTTCCTCGGTTGATCCTGACGTCGCTGCAGAACCTGTTACGGTCGTTGAAACACAAGAACCAGACGATCCGCGCAAGGCTGCTGTTGCCGCCGCCATCGCTCGCGTTAAAGCCCGTAAGGCTGCCCAGCAGACGGCGACAACCGCAGAAGCTCCCGTTTCCTCGGTTGCCCCTGACGTAGTTGCAGAACCTGTTGCAGCCGTTGAAACACAAGAGCCGGAAGATCCCCGCAAGGCTGCTGTTGCCGCCGCCATCGCTCGCGTTAAAGCCCGTAAAGCCGCGCAGGCATCGTCACATCAAGAGGAATAAATGGCTTTTAGAATTGCGAGTTCACCGTTCACACACAACCAGCAGCGCACACAGCGCATCATGCTGTTGGTGATTCTGGCCTGTCTGCCCGGCATGCTGGCACAGGTCTATTTCTTTGGTTACGGCAACCTGATTCAGGTCGGGCTAGCGTCAGTCACGGCACTCATCGCAGAAGGCGTGACACTGTCACTCAGAAAGTTTGCCGTACGTACGACATTGGCGGATAATTCCGCCCTATTGACCGCCGTGCTGCTCGGCATCAGCCTGCCACCGCTTGCTCCCTGGTGGATGGTGGTCATGGCAACCGTCTTCGCTATCATTATCGCCAAACAGCTGTATGGCGGACTGGGGCAAAACCCCTTTAACCCCGCGATGATTGGCTATGTGGTGCTGCTGATCTCTTTCCCCGTGCAGATGACAAGCTGGCTGCCACCTGTGCCACTGCAAACTATCCCCGTCGGTTTCCATGATGCGTTAGTCATTATTTTTACCGGACATACGCCTGACGGATACACCATGCAGCAGCTGATGCATAACGTTGACGGCATCAGTCAGGCTACCCCACTGGATACCTTTAAAACCAGCCTGCGCTCCGGCCAAACGCCGCAGAGCATTCTGCAACAGCCGATGTTTGCGCAATCGCTGTCTGGCATTGGCTGGCAGTGGGTGAATATCGGTTTTCTCATCGGCGGGCTGTTTTTGCTGATGCGCGGCACCATTCGCTGGCATATTCCGGTCAGTTTCCTGCTGTCGCTGATGCTCTGCGCGTCGCTAAGCTGGGTTATCGCGCCGGAGAAATTCGCTCCGCCGATGCTGCATCTGCTGTCCGGCGCCACCATGCTCGGTGCCTTTTTCATTGCGACCGATCCCGTGACTGCCTCAACCACAAACCGTGGCCGTCTGATTTTTGGCGCGCTGATTGGGTTACTGGTCTGGCTGATTCGTACCTACGGCGGCTACCCGGACGGCGTCGCGTTTGCCGTTCTGCTGGCGAATATCACCGTGCCGCTGATCGACTATTACACCAAGCCACGCGCTTACGGCCACCATCGCTGAGGAGACGCCCATGATAACAACAATGCGTCGCCACGCGACAACACTGGCCCTGTTTGCCGCGTTCACTACCGCAGTCACTGCCGTGGTGAACATGCTGACGGAACCCACGATCTCGCATCAGGCGATGCTACAGCAAAAAATGCTTTTGGATCAGGTGGTTCCCGCCGAATTATACAATAGTGACATTCAAAAGGAGTGTTACGTTGTCACTAACCCAGCATTAGGATCGTCAGCGCCGCATCGCGTGTTCATCGCCCGCCAGGGCGGTGAGCCGGTTGCCGCCGCGCTGGAAAGTACCGCGCCGGATGGCTATTCTGGTGCTATTCGACTGCTGGTTGGTGCCGATTTTCACGGTAAGGTACTCGGCGTTCGTGTGACCGAGCATCATGAAACGCCGGGGCTGGGTGATAAAATCGAAGTACGCATCTCTGACTGGATCACCCGATTCAGCGGACAAACGGTACAGAGCGAGCAAGATGCCCGTTGGGCAGTGAAGAAAGAAGGCGGAATGTTTGATCAATTTACCGGAGCCACCATTACGCCACGCGCCGTCATTAATAGCGTAAAACGCAGCGCCCTTTATCTGCAAACGCTGCCGTCACAAATCAACACGCTGTCCGCCTGTGGAGAGAACCAATGAGCCAAACCAAAGCACTTTTCGTTGAAGGGTTATGGAAGAACAACTCGGCACTGGTTCAATTGCTGGGTCTTTGTCCCCTGCTCGCCGTGTCATCCACCGCAACGAATGCCTTGGGACTCGGGCTGGCAACCACGCTGGTTCTCACCTGTACCAACATGGCCGTCTCTGCGCTACGCCGCTGGGTGCCAGCGGAAATTCGTATTCCCATTTACGTTATGATCATTGCCTCGGTGGTCAGCACCGTGCAAATGTTGATCAATGCCTATGCCTACGGTTTATATCAGTCACTGGGGATCTTTATTCCGCTGATCGTGACAAACTGTATCGTCATCGGCCGTGCAGAAGCCTTCGCGTCCAAGAATGCCGTCTTCCCCTCCGCTATTGACGGCCTGGCGATGGGCCTGGGAGCCACCAGCGCGCTGGTAGTGCTCGGTTCGTTACGTGAAATTCTGGGTAACGGCACGCTGTTCGACGGTGCGGATTTGCTGTTGGGTAGTTGGGCTAAAACTCTCCGTATCGAGGTGGTACACCTTGATTCCCCGTTCCTGCTGGCCATGCTGCCACCGGGCGCGTTTATCGGTCTGGGGCTGTTGCTGGCTGCGAAATATTTGATCGATGAGAAAATGAAACAACGCCGGGCCCGTACCGCTGTCACCGAAGGGAAAACTGCGCCGACAACCGGCACCGTAGGGGAATCGCTGTGAATAAAGCCAAACGGATTGAGATTTTAACGCGGTTGCGTGCCAACAATCCCCATCCAACAACGGAGTTAAATTTCAGTACGCCGTTTGAGCTGCTCATCGCCGTTCTGCTTTCTGCACAGGCAACCGATGTCAGCGTCAACAAAGCAACAGCAAAACTCTATCCCGTCGCGAATACGCCGGAAGCCATGCTTGCGCTCGGCGTAGACAGCGTGAAAGACTACATCAAGACCATCGGCCTGTTTAACAGCAAAGCGGAAAACGTCATCAAAACCTGCCGTCTGTTGCTGGAAAAGCATCAGGGCCAGGTTCCTGAAGATCGCGCGGCGCTGGAAGCCTTGCCCGGCGTCGGGCGAAAAACGGCAAATGTGGTTCTGAATACCGCGTTTGGCTGGCCGACCATTGCCGTTGATACCCACATCTTTCGCGTCAGCAACCGTACAGGGTTTGCGCCGGGTAAAAATGTTGAACAGGTAGAGGAAAAACTGCTGAAAGTCGTTCCGGCAGAATTTAAAGTCGACTGCCATCACTGGTTAATCCTGCATGGTCGTTACACCTGCATCGCACGCAAACCACGCTGTGGTTCCTGCCTGATTGAGGATTTGTGCGAATTTGGCGAGAAGATCGACGCTTAATCGATTAGAGTCTGGTGGAATCCTATTCACCAGACCGCCAGTTCGATGATCCCACGTCCTGCTTTATTCTGCTCTCTTTCTACCAGAATAAGTTACGCGACCCTTGCTCCTCACGCCCAGATATCCTCACAACCTTTTCTGATGCATCGTCGCTCAAAAAACCTGTATAAAAACACACATAACCACTATTTAAGGCTAATAAGTTATTTTTAATAGAAAATTTAGTGATTGAATGTCACTTAATGTGATTATTTCTACATTCATCTTGTTGCGTTCACTTGATGATTTTTTATACTCACTACATATTTAATAATATGAAAAAGATTAAACCGCATATTCATTCATAGTTAATGATATTATCTTAGTTTTAATTAAAAGGCAGATTATATCCCTTTTTGAAAAAATAAATACGACAAAGCGAGATAATAGTTTGATGGGGGTGCAAGATATGAAATTAAACTCTGCATAAAATTTGATTTATAGTTTTATCCAGCCATCAAATCCACTTGTAACAAAACATGTCAAAAAGCTTGTCTGTCCGTAAAATAACGTCAATATAACGCCGTTTTTCCTCCCCATAACAATGAAAAGAGGTCGCAGTTTCACTGCCTCACTCTTGTTATTTTCTCGTTAAAAAAAACGAGATATGTAAAATCAGAGGTCTTTGTGTCAACAGCAAACAACAACAGCGAATCCACCGAAAGCATCAGCATGAACGCTTTCAAACAACCAAAAGCGTTTTATCTCATCTTTAGCATTGAGCTATGGGAGCGTTTTGGTTACTACGGCCTGCAAGGCATCATGGCCGTTTATCTGGTCAAAATGCTGGGCATGTCCGAAACCGACTCCATCACCCTCTTCTCTTCGTTCAGCGCGCTGGTATACGGTTTCGTCGCCATTGGCGGCTGGCTGGGTGATAAAGTCCTCGGCACCAAACGCGTGATCGTCCTGGGTGCTATTGTGCTGGCATTCGGCTATACCATGATTGCTTATTCTGGCCACAGCGTGACGTGGGTCTATATCGGTATGGCGACGATTGCCGTCGGTAACGGATTGTTTAAAGCTAACCCATCATCCCTGCTGTCTACCTGCTATGCGAAAGACGACCCACGTCTGGATGGCGCCTTCACCATGTACTATATGGCGATAAATATCGGCTCCTTCTTTTCTATGCTGGCTACGCCGTGGCTTGCCGCTCACTATGGCTGGAGCGTCGCTTTCTCTCTTAGCGTAGTCGGTATGATTTTGACGCTGGTTAACTTTATGTTCTGCCGCAAGTGGGTCAACACACAAGGTTCTCAACCAGATTTCCAACCGATTCATTTGCCAAAACTATTGAACTCGCTGATTGGTATTGTCGTTTTGATCGCGGTGTCCACCTGGTTGTTACACAATCAAAGTATCGCTCGCTGGATTCTGGCTTTGATCGCTCTGGCTGTCGTGATTATTTTCATCAAAGAAATGTTTTCTGTTCAAGGTGCTGAACGACGGAAAATGATCGTCGCGTTATTGCTTATGCTGGAAGCGGTGGTCTTTTTTGTCTTATATAGCCAAATGCCAACATCGCTAAACTTCTTTGCGATTCGCAACGTTGAGCATTCAATTTTAGGTTTTGCTTTTGAACCGGAACAGTACCAGGCGCTCAACCCGTTCTGGATCATGGTTGCCAGCCCGCTTTTGGCTGCGGTGTATAACAAAATGGGCGACCAACTGCCGATGGCACACAAATTTGCGATTGGTATGGTGCTGTGTTCTGGTGCGTTTCTGGTGCTGCCTTGGGGTGCCAGCATGGCAAACGATCAGGGTATCGTGTCCGTCAACTGGCTAATCCTCTGCTACGGGCTACAAAGCATCGGTGAACTGATGATTTCCGGTCTGGGTCTGGCGATGGTCGCCCAACTGGTGCCACAGCGTCTGATGGGCTTTATCATGGGTGCCTGGTTCCTGACCACAGCCGGTGCTGCGATTATCGCAGGCTACGTGGCTAACCTGATGGCCGTGCCTGAGAACGTTGTCGACCCGCACGCGTCTCTTGAGGTTTACAGCAATGTCTTCATGCAGATTGGTATCGTTACAGGCGTCATCGCCGTTCTGATGCTGCTGACAGCACCAAAACTGACGCGCATGACGCAGGATGCCGCCACCGACGTTCCTGCGGACGCCGCCACGACGACAGCATCCGCTTGATAACCAGCCTGAACCCCTCACGCCGATATGTGTGTGAGGAGTGATGAGCGACGCGTTTAAATGACAAAAAAAAGCCAGACAATGTCTGGCTTTTTTACGTTGGTGACCCGTCCTGAATGGCGTTTACTTCACTGGCAGCGTGACGTCCTTGAACATCGCTTCTATTTCATCATTTGAACGCAGCGCAACGGCAGTATCGACGACATCGCGTGTTAAATGCGGAGCAAAACGCTGGATAAAGTCGTACATGTAGCTACGCAGGAACGTGCTGCGGCGGAAGCCGATTTTCGTCGTGCTGTAGCTGAAGATGCTGTTCGCATTGATGGTCACCAGATCGGTTTCCGTTTGCGGATCGACCGCCATATTGGCAATCACCCCCACACCCAGCCCTAAACGCACATAGGTTTTAATCACATCGGCATCCGTGGCGGTAAAGACGATACGCGGCGTCAGCCCCGCACGGTTAAACGCGGTATCCAGCTCGGAGCGCCCCGTAAAACCAAAGGTATAGGTGACGATGGGATAAGCGGCCAGCTCTTCAATGGAGATGTCGGTTTTGGAGGCAAGCGGGTGATCGGGTTTTACCACCACCGCGCGGTTCCAGTGGTAGCACGGTAGCATGATCAGATCGTCGTACAGGTGGAGCGCTTCGGTCGCAATAGCAAAATCTGCAGACCCTTTCGCAACGGCCTCAGCAATCTGCGTCGGCGAGCCTTGATGCATGTGCAGCGACACACGAGGGTAGCGATCGATGAAGCCTTTGATGACGCTTGGCAGCGCATAGCGCGCCTGCGTATGTGTGGTCGCCACGTACAGCGACCCTTTATCGGGATAGGTATGCTCTCCGGCAACCGCTTTGATGGCATCGACTTTCGACAACACTTCACGTGCAATGCGGATGACTTCCTGTCCGGCTGGTGTCACCTGTGTCAGGTGTTTTCCACTACGGGCAAAAATCTGAATGCCCAACTCATCCTCCAGCATGCGGACCTGTTTACTGATCCCCGGCTGGGAGGTGTACAACCCTTCTGCGGTAGAAGACACATTCAGGTTGTGATTAACAACTTCAACAATATAACGAAGCTGTTGTAGTTTCATAATTTATCCCATTCCCAATTGAAGTGTGCGCGTGGCATCTCACGACGTTCTGACGACGTTCCGTTTTATACCCGTAATGCTTCAAGCTGCATATGCGTTGGCTACGCTCAACTACTCGGCCCGTCGTGGGCCTCGCCCCGAAGGACCGCTGCAAGCAGCGTTCAAATCTGCTCCCGGTAGATTTGTCCCTCTCTTGCCGCCTTTCTGCAACTCGAATTATTGGGGTCTATTGATCTGACTACGCCTTAACCACCTGGCGCATATTTCCATCAACTAATGTCATTTAATCATAAAAATTATTTTTATATAACCATTTTTACATGGCCAACGATAAAGAACGCAGTGCGTGCGATTATCACCGAGGTAAACCGCATGATTCTCTATCACGGATCAACAATACTCATGCTATCGCAGGACAATCTTCATACATCTGTTTTGTCTGGAGATTTTCTGCGATCGAAAAAGCCAGCCTTACGGCTGGCTTGATGTCGCTATTTCTTGCGCATAATCCGGTTACACGCTGGGTGACAAAAAGAGGTTACTTCTTCCCTTCAACCCACTTGCCATCGATGTAAAACGCTGACCAGCCTGTTGCCTTGCCATCTTTTTCTGACGAAACATATTGCTGTTTGGTCTTACGGCTGAAACGCACCTGCGTCTTATTGCCGTCTTTATCAACCACCGGAGCTTCCGCCAAATAGCGCAGCTTTTCCGGCAAGCGATCTTTGAAACGCACCAGTTCTTCTACTAATGGTGCTCGCGTTTCACGCGATTTCGGGAACGTATTGGCCGCGAGGAAAACGCCTGCTGCCCCGTCACGCAGGACGAAATAGGCGTCGGACTTCTCACAAGGCAACTCAGGCAACGGCACCGGATCTTCCTTCGGCGGTGCAACCTCGCCATTACGCAGGATCTTACGCGTATTCCCACAGCTCTCGTTGGTACACGCCATGTATTTACCGAAGCGTCCCATTTTGAGATGCATCTCGGAACCACACTTCTCGCACTCAACAATTGGGCCATCATAGCCTTTGATGCGGAACTCGCCAGTTTCGATCTCATACCCGTCACAGGCTGGGTTATTACCACAAACGTGCAGCTTACGCTGATTATCAATCAGGTAGCTGTCCATCGCCGTACCACATTTTTCACAGCGGCGACGGGCACGCAGCGCGTTGGTTTCAGCATCATCGCCTTCCAACACGTTCAGCACTTCGTTTTCTGGGATCAGGTTGATCGTAGTTTTGCAGCGCTCTTTCGGCGACAGGGCGTAGCCGGAGCAGCCCAGGAACACTCCCGTGCTAGCGGTACGAATCCCCATTTGGCGGGAACAGGTTGGGCAGTCAATGCTGGTCAACACCATCGCATTAGGGCGCATGCCGCCTTCTTCCGGATCCTGCTCGGCCTTTTCCAACTGCTGGCTGAATTCATTGAAGAACTCATCCAGCACGGCTTTCCATTCCGCCTGATTATTGGCAACCTGATCGAGACGACTTTCCATCCGCGCGGTGAAATCGTAATTCATCAATTCGCGGAAGTTTTCTTCCAATCGATCGGTAACGATTTCGCCCATCTTCTCGGCGTAGAAACGACGGTTCTCTACTCGAACGTAGCCGCGATCCTGAATGGTTGAAATAATAGACGCGTAGGTAGACGGACGGCCAATGCCGCGCTTTTCCAGTTCTTTAACCAGTGAGGCATCGCTGTAACGCGCCGGTGGCTTAGTGAAGTGTTGCCCTGGCAGCAGCTTCTGCAGCGACAGCGCCTCGCCCACCGCCACGGTTGGCAACGTGCGATCTTCATCATTTTTACGCAGCGCAGGCATGACTTTCGTCCAACCATCGAAACGCAGCGTACGGCCTTTCGCACGCAGTTGATAATCTGCGGCCTCCACGATTAACGTGGTGGAATCGTATTGCGCAGGCGTCATTTGACAGGCGACGAACTGACGCCAAATCAACTGATACAGCTTCTGTGCATCGGCTTCCATATCTTTCAAGTTGTCGGCCAGCACGCCAACATCGGAAGGACGAATCGCTTCGTGCGCTTCCTGAGAGTTTTCTTTGCTGCTGTAAAGGTTCGCGGATTCGGGCAGATAACGCTTACCGAATTCTTCGCCAATATAGCCACGTACCATCGTCAAGGCATCCTGACTGAGGTTCGTTGAGTCGGTACGCATGTAAGTAATGTAGCCCGCTTCATACAGACGCTGTGCCATCATCATGGTTTTTTTCACGCCAAAGCCAAGGCGTGTACTGGCAGCCTGTTGCAGCGTTGAGGTGATGAACGGCGCGCCCGGTTTACTGCTGGTCGGCTTATCTTCACGATCGGCAACCTTATAACGGGCGTTTTCAAGCAGGCTAACCGCGGCCTGTGTTTGCTCTTTATTAACGGGTTTAAACGGTTTGCCGTTATGGTGCGTCACCTGCATTTGCAGCTGAATATCGCTGCCTGCCAGCAAATCGGCGTGCAGTTCCCAATATTCTTCCGGCACAAACGCTTTGATTTCGCGTTCGCGATCGACAATCAGGCGCACCGCAACCGACTGCACGCGTCCAGCGGACAAGCCGCGGGCGATTTTTTTCCACAGCAGCGGGGATACCATGTAACCCACCACGCGATCCATAAACCGACGCGCCTGCTGTGCATTAACGCGGTCAATATTCAACGTGTCTGGTTTTTCAAATGCCTGTTTGATGGCATTTTTCGTGATTTCGTTAAACACCACGCGGCTGAAACGCTCATCTTCACCACCAATGATTTCCCGCAGGTGCCAGGCAATGGCTTCCCCTTCGCGGTCAAGGTCGGTTGCGAGATAGATGTGGTCGGCATTTTCCGCCAGCGTTTTTAATTCGGAGACAACCTTCTCCTTACCCGGCAGTATTTCGTAGTTGGCTTTCCAGCCATGATAAGGGTCGACGCCCATACGATTAACCAGCGCGGATTTTTCATCCTTTTTGACTTTCTTTTTCGTTTTATCTTTAGTCGTTGAGTCCGCGCTCTTTTTACTGACTGAGCCACTCGTCGGCAAATCGCGTACATGACCGACGCTGGATTTCACCACGTAGTCATTGCCTAAATACTTATTGATCGTTTTGGCTTTTGCCGGGGACTCGACGATAACGAGAGCTTTACCCATATGTACTATTACCTGCTGAATTCTTCTGAAAATCAGATATTTTTCGGGGCATCCAGAGCGGATTCTACTGACTGCGCAAAATCCCACACTCTACCTGATAAATACTGCCACGCAACCTAATTAGCATGGAAAACCTGTTTTATCCGCTTCCTGCCATACTGAATATCGGCAGGTAAGCCCCTAAAATGTAGTCCATTTGCATCATAATCTACCCTTTACGCTGAAACCGTATCGCAGTACCCTTATTTCTATGCAGCGTTGAAATAACCATGCTGATTTTAGAAATAGCTTTGTTGATATAGTGCAACTACCCCCTTTTTCAAGGGTGAGTACAGGAGTGAGAATCATGTCACCTGAATATCAGGGTAACGAAGAAAAGCGGCCGATTAGCCGCCAGAGCTTATTAATTGAAGCCAACGACATCATTAAACATCACGATGACTATTTACATGGCATGGTCGCAGATAGCGTAGAACAAAAAAACGGCGTGCTGGTTTTTCGTGGTGAGTTTTTTCTCGATGCGAGTGGAATGCCAACCTTAAAAAGCACCGCGGTATTTAACATGTTCAAGCATCTTGCTCATGTTTTATCCGAAAAATATTATCTGATTGATTAAATACCTTGATGGATAATATGCAAATGCCCGCAAATACGCGGGCATTTCATTGTGTGCAGCTCTACTCTAAGAGTTACAGCAGGGGCTTTGAACCACGTTGCCACCAGCGCAGCATCAGTCGTTCTGCGGTGTCTCCTGCGCTGCCCGTCAGACGATCCAGCAGGCGTTTACGGCGCGTATAGCGAACGCTTAATACTTCATGGCTGGCCATTTCAGCAATTAGCAGGTCGTCACTGGTACCGATGGCATCAATCAATCCCAGATCTTTCGCCTGCGTGCCAAACCAGTGCTCTCCCGTCGCCACCGAATCAATGTCCAGTGAGGGGCGCATCTGCTGCACAAAATCCTTGAACAGCGTATGCGTGACATTCAGATCTTCGCGGAATTTCTCACGGCCTTGTTCGGTATTTTCACCAAACAGCGTCAATGTACGTTTAAATTCACCGGCGGTGTGCAGCTCAACATCAATGTCTTTGTTTTTCAGCAAACGGTGGAAATTGGGAATCTGCGCCACGACGCCGATAGATCCCACAATCGCAAAAGGCGCCGCTACGATACGGTCAGCCACGCAGGCCATCATATAGCCACCGCTGGCAGCCACTTTATCCACGGCAACGGTCAAGCGCACGCCACTCTGGCGTAAACGTTGTAATTGCGAAGCTGCCAGCCCATAACCGTGCACGACACCGCCGGGGCTTTCGAGGCGCAACAGCACTTCATCCTGTGGCTTCGCAACAGCCAGCACGGCGGAGATCTCTTCACGCAGCGAACTGACTTCGCCTGCATCCATACTGCCGTTGAAGTCGAGAACGTACAGGCACGGTTTGACACTTTTCTCTTCGCCACGTTTGGCACGCTGTTTATCTTGCTTTGCGGTTTCTTTTTCTTTCTTCTTTTCTTGTTTCGATAACAGCTTACGTTCGGTGTCGCTCATACAGGCAGTCTGCATTTCGCGCTGCATTTCCTGATATTGCTCGCCCAGATTCGAGACCTGCAACTCACCCTTATGCTGGCGCTTACGCTGTGTCATCCCAAATGCCAGAACGACTAACGCACCAATAGCCACCACGATAGTGAGTACCTTAGCCAGGAATAAACCGTACAGAGAAAGTAATTCCACAAACACCGTCCTCATTGACTGCGTATTAATTAATGTTGGTTTACTCACCAACCATGGCGTTGACGTCGAGCGCCATTCCCTCCCTATAACCTAACTGATGGCACGCAATATGGCGATGTTATTCCTGCGTTTTTTATGCCTATTGCTGCTTTTTACAACAGCGCAGGGAGAAATAGAGGCAGTCTCATTGAAAACAGACAACATTTGAGGCATAACACCCCCATTCACCCTGCCCGGATGCGCCGTCATCTGGCGTTCCGAGCGGTACGACCCGACATATCTCGCCGTACCAACACGCAATGGCAGGTCTATTATCTGAAGCGTGGCGGTTTGACGCCACGGCAAGAGGAATTCATTGTGCATTACCAGCCTAAAATCGATTTACTGCAAAACCGTATCATTCTGGTGACCGGCGCTGGCGACGGCATTGGCCGGGAAGCCGCCCTGACCTATGCCCGCTACGGCGCACACGTCATCTTATTAGGCCGAACAGAAAGCAAACTTCAGGCAGTTAAACAGCAGATCGAGCAGGAACATGGTACGCCAGCGCACGTGGTTGTCTGCGATATGCTGGCCTTATCTTCCGCGCAGTGCTTTCAACTGGCTGACGAACTGACACAGGTTGTACCGTATCTGGACGGGGTTCTTCACAACGCCGGGCTGCTCGGGGAAATCGCGCCTATAACACAGCAAACGCCGGAGATCTGGCATCAGGTTATGCAGGTCAACGTCAACGCCACCTTTATGCTGACACAGGCGCTGCTGCCTCTGTTATTGAAATCATCTTGTGCGTCTCTGGTTTTCACCAGTTCCAGCGTGGGCCGCGAAGGTCGCGCCGGTTGGGGAGCCTACTCCGTATCCAAGTTCGCGACAGAAGGCCTGATGCAGGTGCTGGCAGAAGAATATCGTTCACAAGATCTGCGCGTGAACTGTATTAATCCCGGCGGAACGCGTACGGGAATGCGCGCTTCAGCTTTCCCCAACGAAGACCCGATGAGACTGAAAACACCGGCAGATATTATGCCGCTGTATCTCTATCTGATGGGCGATGACAGTCGCCGCAAGACGGGAATGAGTTTTGACGCACAGCCGGGCAGAAAAGCCGGTCCAGCCGAATAATAGAGAAGAACACGCACGATGAGCGATGAACGCCACCAGCAACGCCAGCAGCGCCTGAAAGAAAAGGTCGACGCCCGTATTGCCGCCGCGAATGAAACGCGCGGCATTCTGATCGTTTTTACCGGCAATGGAAAAGGCAAGACCACGGCCGCATTTGGCACCGTCACACGGGCAATCGGTCACGGATTACGCGCGGGCGTGATCCAGTTTATCAAAGGTGAATGGCCAAACGGTGAGAAGAACCTGCTGCAACAGCACGGCGTGGAATTTCAGGTCATGGCGACAGGCTTTACCTGGGAGACGCAGAATCGCCAGACGGATACGGAAGCAGCACAGCATGTCTGGCAGCATGGCAAACGTATGCTGGCAGACCCACAACTCGATCTCGTCGTGTTGGACGAACTGACGTACATGCTTAGCTATGATTACCTGGATTTAAGTGACATTGTCACCGCATTAAAACAACGCCCTGCCGGACAGACGGTCATTATTACCGGCCGCGGCTGCCACCGTGACTTGCTGGAAATGGCCGATACCGTGACGGAAATGCGTCCGGTAAAACATGCGTTTGATAACGGGATTCAGGCACAGCAAGGTATTGACTGGTAAAACCGCCATCGGCAAGATAAAGAAATATCGTGAAATGAAAACGGGCAGCACAAGCTGCCCGTGAAGCGTAGAAATAATGATATTAGCCGTTGCGCTTCGGTTTCGGAGACGTGCGGCGGGCCGGAGCGGTACTGATCTGGCTGTGGCGTTTTACTGCACGACGGATCTGGTTCGCTTTCACCCGACGGCGCTCACGTTCAACCGGCAGTTTTGATACCGTTTCAGCAGGAAGCTGCACCAGCTCACGCAGGTAGTTCAGCTGTTCCAGCGGCATTTCTGCCCAGCCACCGCGTGGCAGACCTTTCGGCAACGTAATATCGCCATAGCGCACGCGAATCAGGCGGCTCACCTGCACGCCAACCGCTTCCCACAGACGGCGTACTTCACGGTTACGCCCTTCTGTCAGCGTCACGTTATACCACTGGTTCAAGCCTTCACCGCCCTGATAGCGGATCGTACGGAACGACGCCGGGCCGTCTTCCAACTGGACGCCTTTGCTCAGTTGTTTGATCTTTTCGTCGTCCACTTCACCGAAGACCCGCACGGCGTATTCACGCTCAACCTCACGGCTAGGATGCATCAGGCGATTGGCTAACTCACCGTCGGTCGTGAACAGCAGCAGACCGGACGTGTTCACGTCGAGACGCCCTACCGCTACCCAGCGAGAGCCCTGAATTTTCGGCAGACGGTCAAACACCGTCGGGCGACCATCAGGATCGTTGCGGGTACACAGCTCGCCTTCTGGTTTGTAATACACCAGCACGCGACACACGGTTTCTTCGGTTTCCTTAACGGTAACCACATGACCATCAATACGGATTTTGGTGGCTTTCGTCACTTCAACGCGGTCGCCCAGTGTGGCAACTTTACCGTCAACGCTGACGCGTCCAGCCTGAATGATACCTTCAATTTCGCGGCGTGAGCCATGTCCGGCGCGCGCCAGAACTTTTTGTAACTTTTCGCTCATTGAGCAACCTCTAGTGTCGCCTTCCCAGGCGTCGGGGGGAGTCATAACTGCTGATAAAATTCAGCTAGTTACGTAAAAATAGTGTGTACGTAAAAATCGTTCGTAGTATTCAATGCTGGCGCGATTATACCGATCTTCGCGCCATTTGTATTCTCATTGTTACAACCTGTCGCAGCGTCTTCTATAAGAACGGCGTGACATCGCCGGTGCCCTCACGGGCAACGCGCGGCACGGACTCGGTCAGGTCGATCACCGTCGTCGGCTGTTGACCCAGCGAACCGCCGTGAATAATCAAATCCACCTGTTTTCCCAATCTTTCCTGAATTTCTTCGGGATCGGACTCGGCGAAATCATTTCCCGGCAGCATTAGCGTTGTCGACATCAGCGGTTCATTCAGCGCGGCCAGCAGTTCCAACGCAATCGGATTGGACGGCACGCGCAGGCCGATGGTTTTACGTTTTTCGTTCATTAAGCGACGGGGAACCTCTTTCGTCGCTTTCAGAATAAAGGTGTAATTTCCCGGCGTATTATTTTTAATCAACCGGAAAGCCGTGTTATCAACGTGGGCATACGTCGAGAGTTCAGACAGATCGCGGCACATCAGCGTAAAATTATGATCGTTCCCCAGATCGCGAATCCGGCAGATGCGTTCCAGCGCGTTCTTTTCGCCCAACATACAACCCAACGCATAGCCAGAATCCGTTGGATAAACAATCACCCCTCCTTTATGCAGAAATTCCACCGATTGATTGATCAATCGCGGCTGCGGATTCTGCGGGTGAATATAGAAAAACTGACTCATGACCCTACCTCATACGTCTGACATTTCGCGGCGTTGTGCATTTCAACCCGCGTCATCGTGCAATAGGATTATTATAGAACGTGTTGATGGTAAAAGATTGTTATTTCATAAGATCGCAATGTCATTACGCCATGGTGCGCGGCGAATCTGCCAGTAACGGATGATGCCAAACTGGCTCGACATCGGCAGGCAGCCACAGCTTGCGGCCCAGTTCAATCCAGGCACACGGCAGGTGGAAATCCGATCCTTGCGATGCCATCAGGTTGAAATCTCGCGCATAGCGCCCCAACTGCGTCCGTTCATCCGGTGCCTGTTGGCATTGCGCCACTTCCATCGCGATCCCGCCGCTTTCAGTAAATGTGGCCAGCAGGCGTTTTAGCCATTTGGCCGTCAGATCGTAGCGCCCCGGATGTGCCAATACTGACACGCCGCCGGATTGATGAATCGCCTCAATCGCTTCCGGGATGCTGCACCACTGCGGCGGCACGTAACCGGTTTTGCCTTTCGCCAGATATTTTTTGAATATCTGATTCATATTCGCCGCAATGCCCAATTCAATGAGATAACGCGCAAAATGCGCCCGCGTAATCTGGCCTCCCGTTGCCAGACGCTGTGCGCCAGCCAGCGCATCGGGAATGCGGGCCTTTTCCAATCGAATCGCAATTTGCTCCGCCCGGTTCTGCCGGCATTCTGCCTGCTGTTGCAGCAACCCCGTTAACGCCGGATGGGTTACATCCATCCCTAGTCCGACAATATGGATCTCATGGTTTTCCCACAGCGTGGAGATCTCCACACCGGGAATCAGCCTCAGCGGCAGCGCCTGTTGCGCAATCGCCTGCTGTGCTTCTTCAAGCCCACGGGTCGTATCGTGATCGGTAATAGCCAGTACGCTCACCCGCATGTCTACCGCCCGGCTGACTAGCGCTGTCGGCGTTAAAACGCCATCAGACGCCGTGGTGTGGCTATGCAGATCGTAAAGTGGGAATGACGATATCGGTTGGGAATCTTCTGGCACAAGCCTATCCATTAACAATAATCATGCGAAAGCCGCATGATGCCATTAATAGGAAACAAATGGTAATGCCCGCCGTTTTACTGAGTAATAAAATAATCCTATTGAAGGTGTTGACATTTTATCGCCGAACCAGTTAACTAGTACGCAAGCTCAGTACACAAACAGTAATCAGTGATAAACAGCGAGATGATGATAATGGCAACGCAGAAAATGATGAAGCATGGTTGGTGGCGCTCTTCCCTATCGCGGGTGGACTAATCACGCATCGCTGTTATCACACATGCAGATATTCCCAGGCCCGCTTAACTAAGCGGGCTTTTTATTTGATGGGCACAACATTAAACGGGTAGCAAGAATGCAAACAACACAACCTACACTGGAACTGCTGCGTACCGAGGCCGTTTACCGTAACGACCCTAGTGCCATCTTCCATCAGCTCTGCGGTGCCAGACCTGCCACGTTGCTGCTAGAGTCGGCTGAAATCGATAGCAAGGAAAACCTGAAAAGCCTGTTAATCGTTGATAGCGCGCTGCGTATCACTGCACTGGGCCAGCTCGTTTCCATTCAGGCATTAACGGCAAACGGCGCCAGCCTCCTGCCGCTTCTGGATGCCGCTCTGCCTGCAGCGATTATTAACCAACCGCGTCCGAATGGTCGTGAACTCACCTTCCCTCTGGCAGACGTCATGCAGGATGAAGACGCTCGTCTGCGTTCTCTGTCGGTCTTTGATGCTTTACGCCAGATTCTGACGCTGGTTGCCAGCCCGGCAGAGGAGCGTGAGGCCATGTTCCTCGGAGGCCTGTTCGCCTACGATCTGGTTGCCGGGTTTGAAGCCTTACCTGCGCTGAGCCAGCAACAGCGCTGCCCGGATTTTTGTTTCTATCTGGCAGAAACGCTGCTGGTGCTCGATCACCAAAAACGCGTGACCGCTCTGCAAGCCAGCCTGTTCACACCGAACGCCAGCGAAAAGCAGCGTCTGCAGCAACGTCTGCAACAGCTGCAACTTCAGCTCACTCAGCCAGCGCCCGCGCTGCCGCGCCAGTCCATCGAGGACATGACGCTGAGCTGCAATCAGAGCGATGAAGCCTTCGGCGAGGTCGTCGGCCAGATGCAGGAAGCCATCCGCATCGGTGAAATTTTCCAGGTCGTACCGTCACGCCGCTTCTCTCTGCCGTGCCCTTCACCGCTGGCCGCTTACCAAACGCTGAAAGATAACAACCCAAGTCCTTACATGTTTTACATGCAGGATCAAGATTTCACACTGTTCGGCGCCTCGCCGGAGAGCTCGCTGAAATACGATGCCGACAGCCGCCAAATCGAAATTTATCCGATTGCGGGTACCCGTCCGCGCGGCCGCCGCGCCGATGGCTCGCTGGATCGCGATCTCGATAGCCGCATTGAGCTGGAAATGCGTACTGACCATAAAGAGCTGGCAGAACATCTGATGTTAGTGGATTTAGCCCGTAACGATCTGGCGCGTATCTGCAAGCCAGGTAGCCGCTACGTTGCTGACCTGACTAAAGTCGACCGCTATTCCTTTGTCATGCATTTGGTTTCCCGCGTGGTGGGGACGCTGCGTGAAGATCTGGATGTGCTGCACGCCTACCGCGCCTGCATGAATATGGGCACGCTGAGCGGTGCGCCGAAAGTCCGGGCAATGCAGCTGATTGCCGAAAGTGAGAAAACCCGACGCGGCAGCTACGGCGGCGCGGTGGGCTATTTCACCGCCCACGGCGATCTGGATACCTGCATCGTGATTCGCTCCGCCTATGTCGAAGACGGCATTGCCACCGTGCAGGCGGGTGCGGGCGTGGTTCTGGATTCCAACCCTCAGGCTGAAGCCGACGAAACGCGTAATAAAGCCCGGGCCGTACTGCGAGCGATTGCCAGTGCGCACCATGCAAAGGAGATTTTCTGATGGCCGACATCCTGCTGCTCGATAATATCGATTCATTCACCTACAACCTGGTGGATCAACTGCGTGCCAGCGGCCATCAGGTCGTGATTTACCGTAACCATTTGCCTGCCGATGTGATCATCGCGCGGTTACAGCAAATGGAAAAACCGATTCTGATGCTTTCACCTGGTCCTGGCACACCGGCCGAAGCGGGCTGTATGCCGGAGCTGCTGCAGCGTCTGCGCGGTCAGTTGCCGATTATCGGCATTTGCCTCGGCCATCAGGCCATTGTGGAAGCCTACGGCGGCCATGTCGGTCAGGCAGGCGAAATCCTGCACGGCAAAGCGTCTGCCATCGACCACGATGCCAGCGGCATGTTTAGCGGTTTACCGCATCCGTTACCGGTCGCCCGCTACCACTCGCTGGTCGGTAGCCGTATTCCTTCTACGCTGACCGTCAACGCACATTTCAACACGATGGTGATGGCGGTGCGTAACGATGCCGATCGCGTCTGCGGTTTCCAATTCCACCCTGAGTCGATCCTGACCACGCATGGTGCCCGGCTGCTGGAACAAACGCTGGACTGGGCGCTGGCTTAACGAGGAATTCGATTATGCCACTGTCTTCTACGCAACCGTCTTCTAAGACTCGAGAATCGTCTACTGCTCAGGATGTCGTCATCATGCAAAATATACTGGAAAAATTATACCGCTCGGACAACATCAGCCGTCAGGAAAGTCAGGCACTGTTTGGTGCCATCATCCGCGGTGAACTCGAAGCCAGCCAACTGGCTGCGGCGCTGATTAGCATGAAGGTGCGCGGCGAGCATCCCGATGAGATCGCCGGTGCCGCCACGGCCTTGCTGGCCGATGCCCAGCCGTTCCCCCGCCCTGACTATTTATTTGCCGATATCGTCGGCACCGGCGGTGACGGCACCAACAGCATCAACATTTCAACCGCCAGTGCCTTCGTGGCCGCCAGCTGTGGCCTGAAAATCGCCAAACACGGCAATCGCAGCGTCTCCAGCCGTTCCGGTTCATCCGATTTGCTTTCTGCTTTCGGTATTAAGCTGGACATGAGCGCGCAAGATTCACGTCAGGCGCTGGACGATCTGGGCGTGTGCTTCCTGTTTGCCCCGCAATATCATCTGGGCTTCCGCCATGCTATGCCAGTACGCCAGCAGTTGAAAACGCGCACCGTCTTCAACGTGCTGGGGCCGTTGGTTAACCCTGCTCGTCCGCCGTTGGCGCTGATTGGCGTGTATAGCCCTGAATTGGTTCGCCCTATCGCCGAAACGCTGAAAGTGCTGGGATACCAACGTGCCGCGGTCGTACACGGCGGCGGGATGGATGAAGTCGCTATTCATGCACCGACACAGGTTGCTGAGTTACACAATGGCGAGATCGAAACCTACGAACTGACGCACCGCGATTTCGGACTGGATGAGTATCCGCTGTCCGCCTTACAAGGCGGTACACCAGAAGAAAACCGTGACATTCTCGCGTCACTGCTACAAGGTAAAGGTGAACGCGCGCACGCCGCCGCGGTTGCCGCCAATGTTGCGCTGCTCCTGAGATTATTCGGACAAGAAAATTTGCGCCAGAATGCGCAACAGGCGCTTGAAGTCATTCATAGTGGACAGGCTTATCAACGCGTTATCGCACTGTCCGCCAGAGGGTAAGGGAATCATGCAGGAAACCGTATTACATAAAATTGTGCGCGATAAGGCGCTTTGGGTTGCGGAGAGAGAGAAAGCACAGCCGCTGACCTCTTTTCAGCATGAAATTGTTCCCAGCCAGCGCGACTTTTATCAGGCGCTGAAACAGGATAAGCCCGCTTTTATTCTGGAATGCAAAAAGGCTTCGCCGTCGAAAGGAGTGATTCGCGATGATTTCGACCCGGTAGCGATTGCCCAGGTCTATAAAGATTACGCGTCCGCGATTTCCGTGTTAACCGACGAGAAATATTTTCAGGGTGACTTTGCCTTTCTGCCACAGGTGAGTGCGGCAGTACATCAACCGGTGTTGTGCAAAGACTTTATTATTTCGCCTTATCAGATCTATCTGGCTCGCTACTATCAGGCCGATGCCATTCTGCTGATGCTATCCGTGCTGGACGACGAGCAGTACCTGAAACTGGCCGACGTAGCGCACAGCCTGAAACTGGGCGTGTTGACGGAAGTCAGTAATGAAGAAGAGTTACAGCGGGCCATTCAGTTGGAAGCGCGCGTCGTCGGGATCAACAACCGCGATCTGCGCGATCTCTCGATTGACCTCAACCGCACCCGGACGCTCGCACCGCGTCTGCCCACTGGCGTCACCGTGATTAGTGAGTCCGGCATCAACCGCCATGCGCAGATTCGTGAACTCAGTGCCTTTGCCCAGGGGTTCTTGATCGGCAGTTCGCTGATGTCAGAACCCGATCTGAACGGCGCAGTACGCCGCGTTATTCTGGGAGAAAACAAGGTCTGCGGCCTGACGCGTGCCGAGGATGCTCAAGCGGCTTATCAAGCCGGCGCGCTCTACGGCGGATTAATCTTCGTCGCCAGTTCACCACGCTATGTTGACGCTAAACACGCCGCCGACGTGATGACAGGCGCTCCACTGCGCTATGTCGGCGTTTTCCGTAATGCGCCTGTCGAACACATCGTTGCTATCACGACGCAGTTGGGGCTAGCGGCCGTTCAGCTACACGGCGATGAAGATCAACAGACGATCGACAAGCTACGCCAGCAACTCCCTGCGGCTTGCCAGATTTGGAAAGCGCTGAGCATCGCGGACACCCTGCCAGCGCGTAATATCACCCACGTCGATCGCTACGTGTTTGACAACGCTCAAGGCGGCAGCGGGAAAACTTTCAACTGGTCGCTGTTGGCGAATCAATCATTGGATAACGTGCTGCTAGCCGGCGGCCTGAATAGTGATAACTGCGCGCTGGCGGCACAGCAAGGTTGCGCAGGGCTGGATTTCAATTCCGGGGTAGAAAGCGAACCGGGAAAAAAAGACTCACATAAAATTGCTGCGGTTTTTGCGACATTACGTCAACCTCAGCGCTAAAACAGACGGGAAAATTATGACATTACTCAACCCTTATTTCGGTGAATTCGGCGGACAGTTTGTTCCGCAGATCCTCATCCCGGCGTTACGCCAGCTGGAAGAGGCTTTCGTCAGCGCACAAAAAGATCCTGATTTTCAGGCTGAATTTACCGATCTGCTGAAAAATTATGCGGGCCGCCCAACGGCGCTAACCCTGTGTCAAAACCTGACCGCAGGGACGAAAACCAAGCTGTACCTGAAACGCGAAGACCTGCTGCACGGTGGCGCGCACAAAACCAACCAGGTGCTCGGGCAGGCTCTGCTGGCCAAGCGCATGGGTAAAAGCGAAATCATCGCTGAAACCGGTGCAGGCCAACACGGCGTCGCGACGGCGCTGGCTTGCGCCCTGCTTGGCCTGAAATGCCGCGTTTATATGGGAGCAAAGGACGTGGAGCGCCAGTCGCCGAACGTCTTCCGTATGCGCCTGATGGGAGCAGAAGTTATTCCGGTTCACAGCGGTTCTTCCACGCTGAAAGATGCCTGTAACGAAGCGCTACGTGACTGGTCTGGCAGCTATGAAACCGCACACTATCTGCTGGGGACGGCGGCAGGCCCACATCCTTACCCGACGATCGTACGCGAGTTTCAACGCATGATTGGCGAAGAGACGAAAGCACAGATTCTGGAAAAAGAAGGTCGCTTGCCGGATGCGGTATTGGCCTGCGTCGGCGGTGGCTCTAACGCGATTGGGATGTTTGCTGATTTCATCGACGATACCAGCGTCCGTCTGATCGGCATTGAGCCCGGCGGCTTGGGCATTGAATCCGGGCAGCACGGCGCGCCGTTAAAACACGGTCGCCTCGGAATCTATTTCGGCATGAAGTCCCCGATGATGCAAACGTCCGACGGACAAATTGAAGAATCCTACTCTATTTCAGCCGGTCTGGATTTCCCATCCGTAGGTCCGCAGCACGCTTATCTGAACAGCATCGGCCGCGCTGACTATGTCTCGATTACCGATGACGAAGCGCTGGATGCCTTTAAAACGCTCTGCCGCAGCGAAGGCATTATCCCTGCGCTGGAATCCTCCCACGCACTGGCACACGCATTGAAGATGATTAAAGCGGAACCGGAGAAAGAGCAACTGCTGGTGGTCAACCTGTCCGGCCGTGGTGATAAAGACATCTTTACCGTGCACGATATTTTGAAAGATCGGGGAGAAATGTAATGGAGCGTTATCAACAGCTGTTTAATCGCCTGTCGGAGAAAAAGGAAGGCGCGTTCGTTCCGTTTGTTACGCTGGGCGATCCCTCCCCTGAGCAATCCCTGAAAATTATCGACACGCTGATTGCCGCCGGTGCCGATGCGTTGGAATTGGGTGTGCCCTTCTCTGATCCTTTGGCCGATGGCCCAACCATTCAGGATGCCAACTTACGCGCCTTTGCCGCAGACGTCACGCCCGGCCAGTGCTTTGAAATGCTGGCTGCCGTACGTCAGAAATACCCGGAAATCCCGATTGGCCTGCTGATGTATGCCAATCTGGTCTTCAGCAACGGCATTGATGAATTCTATCAGCGCTGCGCGCAGGTCGGCGTTGACTCGGTATTAGTGGCGGATGTTCCGGTGGAAGAGTCCGCGCCCTTCCGTACCGCTGCGCTGCGGCACGGCATTGCCCCTATTTTTATCTGTCCGCCTAACGCTGACGATGAGCTGCTGCGCGAGATCGCTTCCTATGGCCGTGGCTATACCTATTTAGTATCACGTGCAGGCGTGACTGGGGCAGAAAAACGCGCCCAGCTGCCGCTGAATCATTTGGTAGCCAAACTGAACGAGTACCATGCCGCTCCCCCACTACAAGGATTTGGCATTTCCGATCCGGCTCAAGTGCGGGAAACGTTAGCATCAGGCGCTGCGGGTGCCATTTCTGGCTCGGCTATCGTGCGGATTATCGAAAAAAATCTGAACCAGCCTGACGTTATGCTGTCAGAGTTATACGCCTTTGTCAGTGAAATGAAAGCCGCTACGCGTTCATAACGCTTTTCAGGCGCGCGATTCGTGCTTAACGCAAGCCCTATCGCGCGTCTAATAACCCTTCATATTATTTCTCGCTTAATAAAATATATAGCTATTCAATTACAGTTAAATTAAATGTCTAACTTAATTTAATTGTAATAATTCATTTCAAATTGAAAGTAATGATTTTATTTCTTACCCTAAGAACAATTCAAATAATCGTTATTTTTTAAATACATAAAAATCCTCCGCGAAACACGAAGAAAATCACAGAAATAAAATCATTTCAAAAGATCTCCTTTTAATGATCTCGTTCACATTACTGTAAGAAATAATAAATAGAATGGAACTGCTGAACAAAAGTGGCAGCGCGTTTTTTAAATAATAATTCTCTTCAACATGGGATAATAAAATGAAAGTTAAAATATTGACGATGGTGGTAACCTCCTTAATCAGCTTAAGTTCCATGGCGGTAACGATTGACTATCGCCATGAAATGCAGGATACGGCAAAAAACGATCATAAAGATCGCTTGTTGATGTCTCACCGTTTTGACAACGGTTTTGGTCTGTCCATGGAAGCCAAGTGGGGTCAATCAGGTAAAGATACTACGCCAAATAAACCATTTAACGAGACGGTCAGCAACGGCACCGAAGTGACCGCCAGCTACCTGTACAAATTCAATAAGACTTTCGGACTGGAAGGCGGCCTGAATCTGGTTTCTACTTCTACTAGCAACAACTATCGCCCTTATATTAAAGGTACAGCCAATATTACCGATTCCCTGTACTATGGTCTGCGCTATCGTGCATCTTACCTTCGCGTCAGCGATGATATTGGTAAATCGAGCGTAACAAACCCTACCGATATTAAAGGCTATACCATTACCAGTACACTGGGTTATAAACTGCCTGCAAATTTTGTGGCTGAATACGAATTTGAATACGACAAGAAGACCAAAGCCGGAGCTCCTGGTTACATTGCCGATAACGACAACTATGGCCTGACTCACAACGTTAAATTAGCGTACAAATACGACAAAAACTGGACGCCTTATGCTGAAGTCGGCAATGTTGTTGGTAGCAAAAACACTGACGAGCGTCAAACTCGCTACCGTGTTGGTGTACAGTACAATTTCTAATGGTTAACACCCTATAGATTATTGCTGTAATAAAATAGCGTTCTCTTTATTGGTTTGTTATTTCCTGTCTATAAAAACGGCGACGTTATTTACGTCGCCGTTTTTTTTATGGCTTGCCATCCTTGGCTGCCTTATGGGCCGTTGCTGATGCAACGTTAAAAATTTCTTCCGGAAATTTTTTTATTCTTCACATCAAATTAAATGAACAATCAGAAGCGGTAGCCTACACCAAACATAAAGGCCCATGGATCAAGCTTAGTATGGATACTTTGCTGGGCGTTACCGGCTTTAAATTTCACATCGGTATCAATATCCATCCACCATACGGACATGTTGACTAGCCAATTCTTGTCCAGGTTGTAATCCAGTCCAGCCTGCGCAGCAACGCCCCAGGAATTTTTCAGGCTCAGATCGCTCAGGCCCGCACCGGTCCCCTTGTCATTAAATTTCTCATCGAAGAACATCGTGTAATTCAGGCCAACACCTAAATAGGGACGTAATTTATCTTGCGCATCACCAAAATAGTATTGCGCAACCAGTGAAGGCGGCAGGTGCTTCACTTCTGCAATTGTGCCCGTGCCAGGCGTGCCGACTTTGTGTTTGAACGGGGTGGCCGCAAGTAATTCAACCCCAATATTGTCTGTCACCATGTAGCTGAAAGTCAGGCCCAACTGAGTATTGTTACTAACCTGAAACTCCCCCAACCCCAGCACGTTGTCCGAGCTTTCAGCGGGACGCACCGTTGCCGTGCCAGCACGAACAATAAAATCACCCGCTTGATGAGCCTGTGCCAATGCAGGCATAAGCGCCGCTGCCAACAATAATAAAGATGCCTTTTTCATTACCCACTCCATTTATAAGGTTTAAATTTCGAGCGAAATATACCCCTAAGTAGGTATTCTTGTTTTAAGCCAGATCACATCTTTTAAAGATTTTACACGCAAATTGAACCTCATCATTTATCGCTAACCAATTAAAAATACTAGAATTGATCCAAATCAATAAATGACGAAAGGTGCATAACGTGCGCTGCCAGCAAATTGCGTTACCGCGCGGACACATTCAACGGTAGATTTTTATTTTCATTAACATGATTCACGCTGGCTGGGGGCAGTTAGTCATCCAATGAGCGATAATACCTGTATGCACTGCGGCGCGTGTTGCGCTTATTTCAGAGTGTCTTTCTATTGGGCTGAAGCGGATGACGGTGGCGGCGCTGTGCCTTCCCAGCTTACCGAACCCGTTTCTCCTTTTTTACGCTGTATGGCGGGTACAAACAGCAAAGCCCCCCGCTGCCAGGCATTGGAAGGCACCGTCGGGGATACCGTCAGCTGTTCTATTTATGTTAATCGCCCTTCACCGTGCCGTGAATTTATGCAATCCGGCGAAAATGGGCGGCTCAACGATGCCTGCAACCGAGCACGAGAAAAATATGGTCTGCCACCTTTGGTAACAATTTCATCACAGTCTTTCATTACTGAAGGGAAAAGCAGCATTGCATCGTTGACGGGGTGCCACAGCGCGGATTAACAGGTTACAATCATGAGTTAAGTTCTATCCGTTGATTTATCTTTTTCAAGGAGCCTGCATGCCTATCACGGCTAACACGTTGTACCGTGACACAATGAATTTTACCCGTAACCAGTTCATCAGCATCTTAATGATGTCACTGTTGACGGCATTCATTACTGTCATACTGAATCATGCGCTATCGCCTTCTGTAGACGAGTTACGGATTCTGAGCAGCTCCAGCAGCGATCTGTCATCGTCTGTCGAATCCGGCTTGATGGACTTGATTCAGCAGATGACGCCGGAACAACAAACCGTGTTGCTAAAAATGTCGGCGGCAGGCACCTTTGCTGCGTTAGTGGGTAACGTCCTGCTGACGGGCGGGGTTCTCATGCTGATCCAACTGGTGTCTGACGGACATCGCACCAGTGCCCTGCGCGCGATCGGCGCCTCTACCCCTTTTTTACTGCGCCTGCTTTTCCTGATCCTACTGTGCACGCTGCTCATCCAGCTTGGTATGATGCTTCTGGTCATTCCTGGCGTGCTGCTGGCCATTGCTCTGAGTTTGTCGCCCGTGATTGTGGTTACTGAAAAAAGCGGGATTTTCAGCGCAATTAAAGCAAGCACTAAATTGGCCTATGGCAACTTACGCGCAACTGCGCCTGCCATCGTGATGTGGTTATTGGCTAAAATCGCTATTTTGCTGGTCGTATCGAAGTTACCGATTTCCTCACCTACCGTGCTCGGCGTGGTTCTGAACGGGTTAAGCAACCTGATCTCCGCTATTCTGCTGATTTATCTGTTCCGCCTTTATATGCTGCTGCGCGCGTAATTGCCGCTCTTCACCTATGCCGCAGTTCTGGCGGCATAGGTTTCGCCCTTTCCCTCGTTCACGACTTGCCCAATCGTAATTTTCTGCAAATTATTACAATATCTCGGGAATGGTGTTCCACAATGAAGGATAATGGCATGAGCTATCGGATAACTCTTGTGGGTTATGATTACGACACTGTTGAGTGATGGATTGACATAATGAAGCAACTTCTTGATTTTATACCGTTGGTCGTGTTTTTTGCGGCTTATAAACTCTATGACATCTACATCGCATCGGGCGCATTAATTGCGGCAACGGCGCTGTCACTCGCGGTCACCTGGGTGATGTATCGTAAAATAGAGAAAATGACGCTGGTCACTTTTGCGATGGTTGTCGTTTTCGGTTCGCTAACGCTGGTGTTCCATAACGATCTGTTTATCAAGTGGAAAGTCACCATTATCTATGCGTTATTTGCCGCTGCTCTGCTGGTTAGCCAGTTTGTCATGAAGCAGACCCTGATTCAGAAAATGCTGGGTAAAGAATTAACCTTGCCGCCATCCGTCTGGGGGAAATTGAATTTCGCCTGGGCGATGTTCTTTCTGGTGTGTGGACTGGTTAACATCTATATTGCTTTCTGGCTACCGCAAAGCGTGTGGGTCAATTTCAAAGTCTTTGGTCTAACCGGTGTGACGCTGCTGTTTACGCTGATTTGTGGCGTCTACATCTACCGTCACTTGCCTGGCGACCAGGAAAAATCAGAAGAAGAAAAAAGCGAGCAACCGTAATTCGATTCGCTAAAGCAATACACATTGTTTGATAAAGACACTATACCCGTCAGCAAGAGCGCGTTGACCGACGAGTATACTCAACTTAACCAACTTGACTGATGGCACAATGAGCACACAAAACGTGTTACCACAGGGCGAACTGGTTCTCCGCACGCTGGCAATGCCAGCCGATACCAATGCAAACGGAGATATTTTTGGCGGCTGGCTGATGTCGCAAATGGACATCGGCGGCGCGATTTTGGCGAAAGAAATTGCCGAAGGGCGTGTTGTTACCGTACGGGTTGATGGGATGTCGTTCTTAAAACCTGTCGCCGTCGGCGATGTGGTTTGCTGCTATGCGCGTTGTTTACGCACTGGCCGTAGTTCTATCAACGTCAACGTTGAAGTCTGGGTAAAGAAAGTGTCGTCTGAGCCCATTGGCCAGCGCTATCGGGCTACCGAAGCGTTATTCACCTACGTCGCAGTCGATGAAGAAGGCCATCCGCGTGAACTCCCTACTGGCAAGAGCCATTTCACGCCAAGCGAGTAACGTTTCGCTTTCATCGGCGTAAGCTGCCTTGAATAGCGATCGATACGAAAACGGGGCGTCATCTTCCAAAGATGACGCCCCGTTTCTTTTGTGTATTTGGGTACTGGCGTGAATTATTCGACTGCCGCCCCGCCGTCAATTTTAAAGACGATGGTCACAACCAAATCTTTGCCTGGCTTACCCGCTTCATAGCGCCATTTACGCATCGCCTGTTTGATATCACGCTCGAACATATTACGCGGTTCGGCAGACAGCACGCGAACGTTGTCAACGCGCCCGGACTCGTCCACATCAAACTGCATTTTTACCCGTCCCTCAACACGCAGGGAAAATGCGCGAGCAGGATACTGAGGCTGCGCACGGCTCAACGGACGTGGCCCGCTTGACTGTGCACTTGCGGCGGGCGCAGGCGCCTGCTTCACCGGCGCATTATTCACATTGCGCGTCGGCTCTTCGCTGGTAAACGGAGAAGGCGGCTGTTTTTCAACGGTCGGCTCACGTTTAACCGGCTTCGGCTGCTCAACCTTCTTCACGGGCTTGGGTTCCGGTTTAGGTTTCGGCTTGGGCTTTGGTTCAGGCAATGGCATAGGAACCGGTTGCGGCAATGGCTCCGGTTCTGGAATCGGTTCAGGCTCTGGTTCTGGCGGCTTCACTGGCTCTGGCTCGGGGGCAGATTTGGCAGCAGGGGCCGCTTCATAGGCCGCAGGGTTCACCATCACAACGCTGATGGGCTTAGATTCCTGCGGTAATTCGATTGAATTATTAAACGATGCGTACAGCAAACCTGCAATCAGTGAACCGTGAAAACCAACTGAGAGTATGAATGGCCATGAGTAACGGCGGGTCAAAAAAAACTTTTTTTGCGGCATAGTCTGTCTTTATCCTCTTATGCCGCCCAAGTTTAAATGCAAATAGCAATCATATTCAATAACAACCCGTAGAATTGTCAAAAAAACAGAAATCGTGGGGGGATTACTCTGGCAAATCAACCTATTGTCCTCGAACAACATCACGTATGATGGTAGAAACACGTGTCTCTTACCCGATAGCGTTTGGCCACTGGGCGCTAACCCGGCATCCCAAACGAAAAAGGGTACCTTCCTACCTGTGAGGTCACTATGCTCTATGTCATTTATGCTGAAGATAATGTTGATTCATTAGCAAAACGCCTGTCGGTAAGACCCGCTCACCTTGCCCGCCTACAGGCATTGCGCGATCAAGGGCGACTGATTACCGCAGGTCCTTTACCTGCTATCGACAGCGACGATCCTGGTCAGGCTGGTTTTAGCGGTTCCGTCATTATCGCCGAATTCGCGTCACTGGATGAAGCAACGGCATGGGCTGACGCCGACCCCTACATCGCGGCAGATGTCTACAAACACGTCAGCGTGAAGCCATTCAAAAAAGTGTTTTAAGGGTTCAATTGATACAGGTCATGGTTGTACCAGAAAATCATGGCCCCTTACCTCCCCACCAAAAGCTGAAATATTTTAGTCATTTAACAGTGATAGTTTGACCGCTATTCATCTATAGAGGGTCGACAATCATGTTAATGCCAGCGATTTTGCGAAACGGAATTGCATCTATCCGCCGCCGTCATCGCCTCAGTATTCTCTCCGGATTGTTATTGATCATTGGGTTATTTTCTTTACTGCAATTGGTTTCCGTCGGCATCATTTCTCAAACGATGACCCAGGTACGACAGGATATTTCCGCTAACGAAAGCCTTCGCCAGCAACAAGCGTTAATGGATAAAGCGCGGATGGAAGTGATGAACGCCAGCGATAAACTTAACCGCGCGGGCATTTATCTACTGGTAGATAAAGAAACAGGGTCTGAAGGCAGCTGGCACAGTCTAATGGATGAGGCAGAAGTGTCTCTCAAGCAGGCGCAGGAGCACTACCAACAGCTGGGAACGGTCACGACGGTGGAAACGGACACGACGGCTTTCGTTGATTTGAAGAAGAGCTACAGCCAGCTCTATTCCGGGCTTGTTGAACTCGCTCAGGGAATCAAAACCACCAACCAGATCGACATTTTCTTTGCCGTTCCCGTTCAGGCCTATCAAAGCGATTTTACCCAGAAATATTCACACTATCTGCAAGACACTGATGCACTGCAAAAGCAGCACGGGCAACAATTTTTAGCCTCTCTCGATCAGGCTAAAACGATTTTCATCACGGTTCTGGGGCTGTTACTGGCGATCGCCATCGCAGTTTGGATCGGCGTGAGTCGGGTCATTATTCGCCCACTGAAACACATCATTGCCCACTTAAAATTGATCGCCGCAGGCGATCTTTCTCATTCGGTAGATGCCGAGATACGCGGTACACGCGAAATTGGGCAGCTTAATACCAGCGTCATTCAAATGCAGGAAGGTCTGGTGACATTAGTCAATCAGGTTCGCCAGGGCGTTGATCACATGGTGACGCAGGTTGATCGGGTTGCTGCGGATAACCATCAGCTTTCCGAGCAGGCAAACCGCCAATCCCATGAGCTCAAAGTCACCACCGAGCACATTATTCAGCTTAGCCAGCATCTTGAGCAAAATGCTCAGCATACTCAGCAGGCCAACCTGCATGCGGAAGATACCAGCAAGATCGCTGAACAAGGCGAAACCATGATGAATGACGTCAAAGCCGCGATGTCAGACATTGCAGGGAGAACGCGCGAAATGACGGAAGCCATTGGGATGATTGAAAACGTGGCGTTCCAGACGCATATTTTGTCCCTGAACGCCGCAATAGAGGCCGCACGTGCTGGGACGATGGGACGAGGCTTTGCCGTTGTCGCGCGGGAAGTCGGTACGCTGGCGTCGCAAAGCAGCCATTCTGCACAAAATATTAATGTGCTGATTCGTGATTCAGACAACAGCGTAAGCACAGGAACGCGGCTGGTAAACAAACTGAATGATAGCCTACAAAACATCATTCAGACGGCGAAAGGTACCGGTACGTTTCTGAGCGAGATCTCGGAAATATCGCACCAGCAAACCGAAAGTATTCATGAAGTAACCACCCGTCTCAGTACGCTGAATGACACCGTCAGAGAAAACGCGGGACAGGTTGAAGCCTCTGCACGCACCTTCTCCTCACTGCTGGAGCAAACGGAGCGCCTGAATACTTCAGTGTCGCTGTTTATCCTGCCTTCGACGGAGGGTGACATTAACCCGATGATCGATCAGAGAGAAATAACCCAGCGTATTCCGGTTATGGGATGAGTCGGTGAGGGAATAAACACGGCACGTGATAAGACGTGAGATAAAAAAATAGCGACCATACCTCGGGTCGCTATTTTCCTCACTGGCTTACCAGTCGTAGGTTACCGCATAGAGCAGAGCCCGCCGTTTGTGCTTTTGCTGCAAATAACGGGCAGAGCGAATATGGCGATACGACCGTGATTGAGCTTCCAACCAGCGACTTCTTCTACGCTGTACCTGACGTAACATCCGCCAGCGCCCCACTTCATTCCGACTGCGTTTCATGATGCGACTCTTGTTAATACACTCGCGCCGGGCATTATATACCCCTGATGCGTGACGACAATCGGTGAATCGCCCTCTCCGCCACCTTCTTCTTATCTCGTTACGCTATTTTATTCAGAGGAAAGGCATTTCCCCTTTTATAAATCTATGCGTACACTTTGTTAATTCTTTGCAGAAGGGAACTGTGCTGCTTTTATGTCGACATTTTATACCGTAATAAGTTGGTTACTGGTTTTTGGCTACTGGTTGCTGATCGCAGGTGTGACCTTACGTATTCTGATGAAACGTCGGGCGGTACCTTCTGCGATGGCCTGGCTACTGGTGATTTACATTCTGCCACTTGTCGGTATTGTCGCTTATCTTTCGTTCGGCGAGCTCCATCTGGGCAAACGCCGGGCTGAACGCGCCAGCAAAATGTGGCCATCAACCGCAAAATGGCTGCGCGAATTAAAAGAATATCGCCGTATTTTCGCGACGGAAAACAGCGAAGTCGCCAGCGCGTTATTTCAGCTGTGTGAACGGCGCCAAGGGGTTGGCGGCGTTAAAGGTAATCAGTTGCAGCTGATGACCACGTTTGATGACACGATTAAAGCGCTATTGCGTGATATTGAACTGGCCCGTAGCAACATCGAAATGGTGTTCTACATCTGGCAACCCGGCGGTCTGGTTGAGCAAGTCACCTCTTCCCTTATCGCGGCAGCGCGGCGCGGGGTGCACTGTCGCATTCTGTTGGACTCTGCCGGCAGCGTACAGTTTTTCCGCCAGCATCACCCCGAACTGATGCGTACTGCCGGAATAGAAGTGGTTGAAGCCCTGAAAGTGAATCTGTTCCGTGCTTTCCTGCGCCGTATGGATTTGCGTCAGCACCGCAAAATTATCCTGATCGATAACCGCATTGCTTATACCGGCAGCATGAATATGGTCGATCCCCGTCTTTTCAAACAAGATGCCGGCGTCGGGCAATGGATTGACCTGATGGCGCGCATTGAAGGGCCGGTAGCGACCACGCTGGGGATTATTTACTGCTGCGACTGGGAAATGGAGACGGGCAAACGCCTGCTTCCGCCGCCGCCGGATGTTAACGTCATGCCGTTCGAACAAGAGAGCGGCCACACCATTCAGGTGATTGCTTCCGGCCCCGGTTATCCGGAAGAGATGATTCATCAGGCGCTGCTGACGTCAGTCTATTCAGCACGTAAGCAGTTGATCATGACCACCCCCTACTTCGTGCCCAGCGACGACCTGCTGCACGCCATCTGCACCGCTGCCCAGCGCGGGGTTGATGTCAGCATTATTGTGCCGCACAAGAATGACTCCGTGCTGGTCGGCTGGGCCAGCCGCGCCTTCTTCACGGAATTGCTGGCCGCTGGTGTAAAAATTTATCAGTTCAAGGACGGCCTGCTGCACACCAAAAGCGTACTGGTCGACGGGCAGCTTAGCCTGGTCGGCACGGTAAATCTGGACATGCGTAGCCTGTGGCTGAATTTTGAAATCACGCTGGTGATTGACGATGCCGGATTCGGCAGCGATTTAGCCTGCGTACAGGAAGATTATATCGCCCGTTCACGCCTGTTAAACGCGACACAGTGGCAAAACCGTCCCTACTGGCAACGCATTGTCGAGCGGCTGTTCTACTTTTTCAGCCCCCTGCTATAAATGCGCGTTTTCCCGTGTTCTAATATGCCCATTGGGAATTAACAGGAATTACGTTATGGATTTGAATAATCGCCTGACCGAAGACGAAGCATTGGAACAGGCCTACGACATCTTTCTGGAACTTGCGGCGGATAACCTCGATCCGGCAGATATTTTGCTGTTCAATCTGCAATTCGAAGAGCGTGGCGGCGCAGAGTTATTTGACCCTGCGGAAGACTGGGCCGAGCACGTTGATTTCGATCTGAACCCTGACTTCTTTGCCGAAGTCGTCATTGGGTTGGCTGAAGAGGACGGTGAAGAGATCACGGATATTTTTGCCCGCGTGCTAATTTGCCGGGAAAAAGACCACAAGCTTTGCCACATTCTGTGGAAAGAATAATTCGTTTCGCCTCAACGCAAAGCGTCTAAAAACGCAGGTGATTCTATTTACGAAACGAAAACGGTGATAATGGAATAGAAGAGTAAAGCGTCCGCGACAGGGACAAAGGCGTCAGGAACGCCTTTGAACGTCGCTTGCGACGGCCCTGCAAGGGTGAATCTCAGGGATGAGATTCATATCTACGCGGCTCGAGCGTACAAGGATGTATTCACAGCGTCTTTACGATCTATCCATTATCAACGCTCAACGTACATTGTCAGCAATGCAAGGCGTCTCCCTCAGGAGACGCCTTTTTTACATCCGTCATCGATAAAACAGGTTACTGTGGTTCGACCTCTTCCACCGGTAACAGCGCCTGAGGATCGACTTTCAGGCACGACACCGCGTGCGTAAAGCTTCCTTCCAGCAAGGGACGGGTTTTCGAGCATTCAGGGCCGACAACCGGACAGCGAGTGCAGAACACGCAGCCCGATGGCGGATTGATCGGGGAAGGCAAATCCCCTTCCAGCAGTTGTATCTGCTTATTGCGCTCCTGATCGGGATCGGGAATGGGCACAGCAGACATCAGTGCGCGGGTGTAGGGATGTTGCGGGTTTTGATAGACCTGATCGTACGTGCCCAGCTCCACCGCATGACCCAGATACATAACCAACACGCGATCGGAAATATGTTTCACTACCGATAAGTCATGAGCGATAAAAATCAGCGACAGGCGCATTTCACGCTGTAGCTGGCGCAGCAGATTAACCACCTGCGCCTGAATCGACACGTCCAGCGCGGAAACCGGTTCGTCACAGATAATCAGCTTCGGTTCCAGAATCAGCGCACGCGCGATCCCAATACGCTGACACTGGCCGCCGGAAAATTCATGCGGATAGCGGTTGATCAGGTTCGGCAGCAGCCCAACCTTTAACATCATCGCTTTCACGCGATCTTTTACCGTCTGCCGATCCAGTTCGGGATGATAAACCTTTAACGGCTCGGCAATAATTTCGCCGATGGTCATACGCGGATTCAACGACGCCAGCGGATCCTGGAATATCATCTGAATATCGCTACGCGCCGCACGCCATTGGTCATCGCTCATGCCAAGCAGGTCTTTCCCCAGCCAGGTGACGCGTCCGTCGGTCGCCTTTACCAGTCCGATAATGGCACGTGCCAGCGTAGACTTACCGCAGCCAGATTCCCCCACAACGCCCAGCGTTTCACCTTCATATAAACGCAGCGTCACGCCATCGACCGCTTTCAGCTTTTTCGGCGGCTGCCAGAACCACTGCTTATCATCTCTGACATCAAAGTGGACTTTCAGGTCGTCCACTTCTAACAACACCTTTTTCTCGTCCGCGTTGTTCATACCACCTCCTCAATCGCTCTAAAGCAGGCGCGCAAGCGGCCATCACCAAAAGATTCCAGCGCGGGTGCGCTGTGGCAGACATCCATTGAATACGGGCAGCGTGGTTGGAACGGACACCCTTTCGGCAGACGCAATAAGTTAGGCGGATTACCCGGAATAGTCGCCAGCACCTCATCTTCCGCATCCAGACGCGGTACAGCATTGAGCAGGCCGACAGAATACGGGTGGCTTGGATGATAAAAGACATCGCGTGCCGCGCCGTATTCCATGGTGCGCCCGGCATACATCACCAGCACCTTGTCACAAATACCGGCAACGACGCCCAGATCATGGGTGATCATGATAATGGCGGTATTAAACTCGCGCTTCAGCTCGTTCAGCAGCGTCATAATCTGCGCCTGAACCGTCACATCCAGTGCCGTTGTCGGTTCATCGGCAATCAGCAGTTTTGGACGGCACAGCAGCGCCATCGCGATCATCACACGCTGGCGCATCCCGCCGGAAAACTCATGCGGATACATCTTCATGCGCTTACGCGCTTCTGGCATTTTAACCGCATCCAGCATTTTGACCGACTCTTCAAACGCCTGACTTTTGCTCATGCTCTTGTGCAGCATCAGCACTTCCATCAGCTGTTCACCGACGCGTATGTAAGGGTTCAGCGAGGTCATCGGATCCTGAAAAATCATACTGATTTCTTCAGCACGCAGCTTATTCAGTTGGCTCTCAGGTAAGTTGAGAATTTCTTTGCCACGAAAACGCGCCGAACCGCCGATACGCCCATTGCGGGCCAGCAGCCCCATTAGCGCAAACGCCGTTTGTGATTTACCGGAGCCAGATTCACCGACAATCCCCAGCGTTTCACCCGCGTTGAGCGTGAAGTTCAGGTCATTAACCGCCGTCACGTCTCCGTCCTGTGTCTTGAACGTTACCCGTAGATCCTGAACATGTAGCAGCGCGTCGTGCGCACCAGTTAACTCAATCTTGCTCATGTTGATGCTCCTCAGCGATCTTTCGGGTCGAGGGCATCACGCAGGCCATCGCCGATAAAGTTAAAACAAAACAGCGTAACGACCAGAAACGCCGCCGGATAGAACAGCAACCACGGCGACACTTCCATTGAGTTCGCACCATCATTCAGCAAGGCGCCCCAGCTGCTTAACGGTTCCTGCGTTCCCAGTCCCAGGAAGCTCAGGAAAGATTCGAACAGAATCATGCTTGGCACCAGCAGAGAGGCATATACCACCACCACGCCCAGCACGTTCGGCACCACGTGACGTAACACGATACCGCGCGTGGAAACACCAGACACCATCGCCGCTTCAATAAACTCTTTACGTTTCAGGCTCAGCGTCTGACCGCGCACAATACGCGCCATATCGAGCCAGGACACCATACCGATGGCCACGAAGATCAACAGCATGTTCTGCCCGAAGAACGTGACCAGCAGAATCACGAAGAACATGAATGGGAATGAGTTGAGGATCTCCAGCAGACGCATCATCACTGAATCCACTTTCCCGCCCAGATAGCCGGACATCGCGCCATACAGCGTACCGACGATCACGGCAACCAGCGCGGCCGCCACGCCGACCATCAGCGACACGCGACCGCCGATAGCAACGCGAACCAGCAGATCGCGGCCAGAGGAGTCCGTACCAAAATAGTGTCCAGAGGTCATATCCGGCGCAGCTGACATCATGCCCCAGTCCGTATCGGCGTAATCAAATGCGGACAGCATCGGGGCGAAAATCACAAATACGGTAATCACCGCCAGCACAAACAGGCTGGCCAGCGCTGCGCGGTTATGGATAAAGCGCAGGCGCGCATCCTGCCACAGGCTGCGCCCTTCAATTTCTGTCTGCTCGGTGAAGTTCTCTAACGCTTCAACGTTTTTTCGATTCCAAAACATAGCGCCCCCAATTAATAGCGAATTTTCGGATCGATAACAGCGTAGAGCACGTCAATGATCGCATTAAAGAGAATGGTTAAGCCGCCGACCAGAATCGTCAGGCTCAGTACCAGTGAATAGTCGCGGTTCAGTGCGCCGTTTACGAACAATTGTCCAATACCGGGTAAGCCAAAAATGGTTTCAATAACCATTGAACCGGTAATAATGCCCACAAACGCCGGCCCCATATAGGAGAGCACAGGCAGCAGCGCAGGCTTTAGCGCATGACGCAGGACGATGCGACGCATCGGTAACCCTTTGGCGCGCGCGGTGCGGATGAAGTTAGAGTGTAAAACCTCGATCATCGACCCTCGGGTGATACGCGCAATGCTGGCGATATAAGACAAAGACAGCGCCACCATCGGTAAAATCATGTATTTGGGCGCCCCACCGTTCCAGCCCCCGCCGGGTAACCAACGCAGCGTAATGGCGAAAATCAGCACCAGCAACGGCGCGACGACAAAGCTGGGAATCACCACCCCCGTCATGGCAAAGCCCATTACGGTATAATCCCATTTCGTATTCTGATTCAGCGCAGCGATCACGCCTGCACTCACACCAAAAACAATCGCCAGAATGAATGCTGCGGCCCCCAATTTTGCAGAAACGGGGAAAGACGTCGCAACCAAATCGTTCACGGAATAGTCTTTGTATTTAAAAGAAGGACCGAAATCACCCTGCACCAGTTGCAGTAGATAATTACCGTACTGCGTCATCATTGGGTCGTTCAGATGATATTTGGCTTCGATATTCGCCATCACTTCTGGCGGCAAATTACGCTCACCGGTAAAAGGGCTGCCGGGAGCCAGTCGCATCATGAAAAACGAAATGGTGATCAGGATGAATAGTGTCGGAATCGCCTCCAAACAGCGGCGAAGAATAAATTTTAACATTGCTCGTACCTATAAAAGGCTGGCAGCACAGTTACATGCGCCAGCCATTATGATTAGTGCTTGATGATATAAAGATCTTTCACGTAAACATTATCCTGGGGATCTTTACCGGTTAATCCACCAACATAAGGTTTCACCAATCGGGTATTCGCATAGTAATAAACCGGGGCAATTACCGCGTCTTTATTCAGTAATGCTTCGGCCTGCTGATAAACGTCTGCACGTTCCTCATCGGTTTTCACCTGTAAGGACTTCGCCACCAGCGCATCAAACTCTTTGCTCTTATAATGTGCAGTGTTACTGCTGCTGTCTGACAGCATGCTGTTCAGGAAGGTGGAAGGTTCGTTATAGTCCGCACACCATCCGCCACGCGCGATGTCATAACTGCCCTGATGACGAGAACTGAGGAAGGTTTTCCATTCCTGGTTTTCCAGCTTAACGTCTACGCCGATATTCTGTTTCCAGATAGAGGCAGCGGCGATAGCGATTTTCTTATGCAGATCGGAGGTGTTGTATAGCAGATTTAGCGTCAACGGTTTCTGTGCCGTATAGCCAGCTTCCGCTAACAGTTTCTTCGCCTCTTCATTACGTTTCTCTTGAGACCAGGTGAACCACTCTGGCGTCTGTGCCTTGAAACCATCAATATATGGCGGTACAAAACCATAGGCCGGAATATCGCCCTGATTCTTCACCTTGTTAGTGAGAATATCCTGATTCAGCCCCATGCGCAGCGCATCACGCACTCGGACATCGTTAAACGGTGGCTTCTGATTATTGATCTCGTAATAGTAAGTGCACAGGTACGGATTCACTTTTACTTCATCAGGAATTTCTTTCTTCAGCTTTTGGAATAATTCAATCGGCAACTGGTTATAGGTCATATCAATTTCACCGCTGCGGTAGCGGTTAACGTCTGTGACTTCGGACGAAATCGGCAGATACGTCACTTTATTGATCACCGTATGGGCGTTATCCCAATATTGCGGGTTGCGTTCCAGTACGAGTTTTTCATTCACCACCCACTCTTTCAGCTTATAAGCACCATTACCGACCCAATTCTGCGGCTGCGTCCATTTATCACCGAACTTCTCGATTGCTGTTTTATTAACGGGAGACATGGCGGCATAAACGGGCAGTTTATAGAAATAAGGCACCGCTTCGGAAAGCGTCACTTCAAAGGTATGATCGTCCAGCGCTTTCACACCCAGCGTATCGGGAGATTTTTTGCCGGCGATGATGTCATCGATATTCAGCAAATGACCATATTGCAGATAGCTGGCATAAGGCGATGCGGTTTTCGGATCGGCCAGACGCTGCCAGCTGTAGACGAAATCTTGTGCAGTAACCGGCGAACCATCTGACCATTTGGCATCTTTACGCAGGTGGAACGTCCACACTTTAAAATCTTTGTTATCCCAACTTTCCGCTACGCCAGGAACGGTTTTGCCATTAACGTCGGAAATAACCAAGCCTTCCAGCAGATCGCGTGACACGTTGGATTCCGGTACGCCTTCAATTTTATGCGGGTCGAGGGAGGAAACTTCAGCGCCGTTGTTACGAACCAATTCTTGTTTTTCTGCTAACTGAACGCCGGCGGGAACGGTCGCGGCAAAGGCAGAAAAAGCCATCGTGCTACTCAATGCCGCAATAATAGCGGCTGCTACTCTTTTTTTAGTTGTGATGTGTGTCATTATTTTCTCCTGTAATGTTGTCGTGCTAGTTATCCCGGCACAATTCCTGAATTAGCACCCTATGAGAAGCGATTAACCGGTTCCAGTCACACCCCATTCCCACATTCTGGGAATGGGTAACCAGAGATTAAACACCAAATTAATCGCAGCTCGCTCATTTCATTTGCATCAAACCGTAAATAACATCGCGACGGATTAATGCTTAATGATGTAAAGATCTTTCACCCGTAGATTATCCAACGGATCTTTGCCGGTAATGCCACCGACATAAGGTTTTACCAGTCGGGTATTCGCGTAGTAATAGACCGGTACGATAGCCGCATCTTTATCCAACTGTGATTCCGCCTGCTGATAAATCTGTGCGCGTTCATCATCCGTTTTCGCCTGAATAGCCTGCTCCATCAACTTGTCAAACGCCGCGCTCTTATAATGCGCCGTGTTGTTGCTGCTGCCTGACAGCATACTATTCAGGAACGATGTCGGTTCGTTATAGTCCGCACACCATCCGGCACGTGCGACATCGTAGTTCCCCTGATGACGCGTACTGAGATAGGTTTTCCACTCCTGGTTTTCCAGCTTCACGTCAACGCCCAGATTCTGTTTCCACACTGATGCCGCTGCAATCGCCAGCTTTTTGTGCAGATCGGACGAGTTATAGAGCAAATTAAACGTTAGTGGTTTTTCTGCGGTATAGCCTGCTTCCGCCAGTAGTTTTTTCGCTTCTTCGTTACGTTTCGCCTGTGGCCAGGTAAACCACTCTGGCGTGTGCGCTTTCAGGCCGTCCGTAAACGGAGGAATATAGCCATAGGCCGGAATATCGCCCTGATTTTTCACTTTATTGGTCAATATGTCTTGATCCAGCCCCATACGCAGCGCTGTACGCACCCGAACATCGTTAAACGGCGGTTTCTGGTTGTTGATTTCGTAATAATACGTACAGAGGAAGGGATTAACGTTAACTTCTTGTGGGATTTCTTTTTTCAGCTTCTGAAATAGCTCGATGGGTAATTTGTTATTGGTGACATCAATTTCACCCGCGCGGTAACGGTTAACATCCGTCACTTCAGAAGCAATCGGCAGATAAGTGACCTGATTAATCACGGTCTTGGCGTTATCCCAATACTGGGTATTACGCTCCAGCACAAGCCGCTCATTCACGACCCAGGATTTCAGGCGGTAGGCGCCATTCCCTACCCAGTTTTCCGGCTGAGTCCATTTATCACCAAATTTCTCCACTACCGCTTTATTTACCGGGGACATGGACGAGTGATTCAGTAATTTATAAAAGTACGGGATCGGTTCGCTTAATGTGACTTCCAGCGTATGGTCGTCGAGTGCTTTTACGCCCAGCGTATCGGGCGCTTTCTTGCTGGCGATGATGTCATCGATATTCAGCAGATGGCCATATTGTAAATAGCTGGCGTAAGGAGAAACGGTTTTCGGGTCGGCCAAACGTTGCCAGCTATAAACGAAATCTTGCGCGGTAACCGGTTCGCCATTTGACCACTTGGCGTCTTTGCGTAAATGGAATGTCCAGACTTTAAAGTCGCTGCTTTCCCACCGCTCAGCCACGCCGGGAATCGGGTGTCCGTCAGGATCGGAAATCACCAGCCCTTCATATAAATCGCGAGCAACGTTGGATTCCGGTACACCTTCTATTTTATGCGGATCCAGTGATGACACCTCAGCGCCATTGTTTCTCACCAGAACCTGCTCTTTCGCCAGCTCAACACCGGCAGGTACATTAGCAGCCTGAACATTCACGCATGACGCCATCACTGCTGCGGCAATCATACTGGTAACAAAGCATCGTTTTGTTTTACGAATTTTCACTTTATAAACGCCCCTGTCTTGATACAACGCCATACCGGACTCTATGCATAAAGATTAACGTCACATAGAGCAGAAAAGATCGCCCATTATCCAAATAAATCATAAAATTAATTTATGGGTGAATAACGAATAATAGGTCGAAACTCGAAGCTATCAAAAGCGGACACATTCGCCAATATTTTTACATTGATGTTGCTTAATTTTCTTTACTACAACCCAGCAAGTGTTTTATCTCAACCGTTAGATGCAACCATTAACCCAATGATAAACAATGACTTTTGTCTTTAATTGCAAATATTTTTTAAATATTCAGCAATTTATAGATTTTGAACAAAAAAACATCGTAGTGGGTTTCATCATTTTCACAGCACAAAAATGATGATGCACGCTTACCTGTCCGCGTCATTATCTGACCGAAATGTTATTATTTTAACAATTTTATTACTTGTTTTGCGTGATAAGTGCGTGAAACGTCCCTGCGGTAGGATACGAGCAAAATAACTAACCCGATTAAGATATAAGCACCGTTTATACGAACACGTTTCATACGAACAGCCCATTCTCATAATAGGGGCAAGCCACTACAGGAATTCCTCCCGCCACAGCTTCACTTCAACGTCCGCTGTCCATCCTTTACCAATCCATTTTAGGTAGAAAAACCGCTGATTTTATCTTGTTAATGATAGTCATTATCAACACCAGTATGCTGAATGGTGTCAGCATAAAGAAAATTCGATATTGATCACAAAAAAAGCACCCACAAATAGGTATGCTCATTTCATAACGTAGCAGGCACATAAATCTTCTTACTTTTGATGTATTTTCAAAACAATATTTCAAAAATTTACGGTATCGGCGATTACAGTATTTTAAAAAGCAGCAATCGCGCCACAACGGCGGCTGACAAGCTCTTTGAGTCAATTAACGCGAAATAGGCAGAAAAGAATAGCCAGGTAACGGAAACGCCTCCCATTCGTTTATCTATACTGTTCTATTCGGCGAACAATTGACTGAAAGAGTTTAACATTTATCAGGAGAGCATTATGGCCGTAACCAACGTTGCTGAACTTAACGCACTGGTCGAAAGAGTGAGAAAGGCACAGCAGGAATTTGCCACTTACACTCAGGAACAGGTGGACAAGATCTTCCGCGCTGCCGCACTCGCTGCATCGGATGCCCGTATCCCGCTGGCAAAAATGGCGGTTGCCGAATCCGGCATGGGGATCGTGGAAGATAAAGTCATCAAAAACCATTTCGCATCTGAATACATTTATAACGCCTATCAGGATGAAAAAACCTGCGGCGTCCTCTCTACTGATGACACCTTTGGTACGATTACCATTGCAGAGCCGATTGGCCTGATTTGCGGTATTGTTCCCACCACCAACCCCACTTCTACCGCGATTTTTAAAGCGCTGATCAGCCTGAAGACCCGTAACGGAATTATCTTCTCTCCGCATCCGCGTGCAAAAAATGCGACCAATAAAGCCGCAGACATTGTTCTGCAAGCGGCAATTGCGGCAGGTGCGCCGAAAGATATCATCGGCTGGATCGATCAGCCTTCCGTTGAGCTGTCCAACCAGCTTATGCACCATCCGGATATCAACCTGATTCTGGCTACCGGTGGCCCAGGTATGGTGAAAGCCGCGTACAGCTCCGGTAAACCGGCAATCGGCGTTGGTGCCGGTAACACGCCTGTTGTCGTTGATGAAACCGCGGATATCAAACGTGCCGTTGCCTCTATTCTGATGTCGAAAACCTTCGATAACGGCGTCATTTGTGCGTCAGAGCAGTCAGTCATCGTCGTAGACAGCGTCTATGATGCCGTGCGTGAGCGTTTTGCTACCCACGGCGGCTACATGCTGAAAGGCAAAGAACTTCATGCCGTACAGGGTATTTTGCTGAAGAACGGTTCACTGAATGCCGACATCGTAGGCCAGCCCGCACCGAAAATCGCAGAAATGGCGGGCATCACCGTCCCTGCCAACACTAAAGTGTTGATCGGTGAAGTTACCGCGGTCGATGAGTCCGAACCGTTTGCGCATGAAAAACTGTCCCCGACGCTGGCGATGTACCGTGCGAAAGATTTCAACGACGCCGTCATTAAAGCGGAAAAACTGGTCGCAATGGGTGGTATCGGTCACACATCCTGTCTGTATACCGATCAGGACAATCAGCCAGAGCGCGTGAATCATTTCGGCAATATGATGAAAACTGCGCGTATCCTGATTAACACACCGGCTTCTCAGGGGGGTATCGGCGATCTCTACAACTTCAAACTCGCGCCGTCGCTGACGCTGGGCTGTGGCTCCTGGGGCGGAAACTCTATCTCCGAAAACGTCGGTCCGAAGCACTTGATCAACAAGAAAACGGTAGCCAAGCGAGCAGAGAATATGTTGTGGCACAAACTTCCCAAATCCATTTATTTCCGTCGCGGCTCACTGCCCATTGCTCTTGAAGAAGTCGCCTCCGATGGTGCTAAACGTGCATTTATCGTGACCGACCGCTTCCTGTTCAACAATGGCTATGTCGATCAGGTGACATCCGTATTGAAACAGCACGGGCTGGAAACCGAAGTTTTCTTTGAAGTTGAAGCTGATCCAACGCTGAGCATCGTGCGTAAAGGCGCCGAGCAAATGCACTCCTTCAAACCGGATGTAATCATTGCGCTGGGCGGCGGTTCGCCAATGGATGCGGCGAAAATCATGTGGGTGATGTATGAACACCCTACGACGCATTTCGAAGAGCTGGCGCTGCGTTTCATGGACATCCGTAAACGTATCTACAAGTTCCCGAAAATGGGTGTCAAAGCCAAAATGGTGGCCATTACCACCACCTCCGGTACCGGTTCCGAAGTGACGCCGTTTGCCGTGGTGACCGACGATGCCACCGGTCAGAAATATCCGTTAGCGGACTATGCGCTGACGCCAGATATGGCAATTGTTGATGCCAACCTGGTGATGAACATGCCGAAATCACTGTGTGCGTTTGGTGGGCTCGATGCGGTAACACACTCACTGGAAGCCTATGTATCCGTACTGGCAAACGAATATTCAGACGGACAGGCGTTGCAAGCGCTGAAACTGCTGAAGGAGAACCTGCCAGACAGCTACCGCGACGGCGCGAAAAACCCGGTTGCCCGTGAGCGCGTTCACAACGCCGCGACGATTGCCGGGATCGCGTTTGCCAACGCCTTCCTCGGCGTCTGCCACTCCATGGCGCATAAGCTGGGCTCTGAATTCCATATCCCGCACGGCCTGGCTAACGCCCTGCTGATCTCAAACGTCATTCGCTATAACGCGAACGACAACCCGACCAAGCAGACAACGTTCAGCCAGTATGACCGTCCGCAGGCACGCCGTCGCTACGCGGAAATAGCCGACCACCTGCGTTTAACCGCGCCGAGCGATCGCACCGCACAGAAAATCGAAAAATTGCTGAACTGGTTGGAAGAAATGAAGACCGAGCTGGGGATCCCCACCTCGATTCGAGAAGCTGGCGTACAGGAAGCCGATTTCCTGGCTAAGGTAGATAAGCTGTCAGAAGATGCATTCGACGATCAGTGTACTGGAGCAAACCCACGCTACCCGTTGATTTCCGAACTGAAACAGATTCTGCTGGATACTTACTATGGTCGTAAGTTCTCTGAAGAGGTAAAAACGGAAGTGGTTGAACCTGTAGAAAAAGCCGCTAAAACCGCTAAGAAAGCTGCACAGTAACGTTCTGCCTGTACCGCCTTAGCCTATAAGGCGGTTTATCTCTCTGCACTGCCCAACCCGTTTAGGATTGGGCATTTTTATTGCTCGCGCACGCATCAACACGCTATTTATTAATAGCTCGCCAGTCGGATATTTAACCGCCTTATTCACTTTCCTTACGGGTTAATCCCAGCGCAATCTTATAATGTTTACGACACACGGAAACATAGCTCTCATTGCCGCCAATAACGACCTGTTCCCCTTCGTGGACGGCATTACCCTGCGCATCTAATCGCAATACGCAGTTGGCTTTACGGCCGCAATGGCAGACCGTTTTTAACTCAATCAGCTTATCTGCCCACGCTAATAAATAGTGACTCCCGGAAAACAAATCGCCACGAAAATCAGTACGCAACCCGTAGCACAATACCGGGATATCTAATTGGTCCACGACATCGGAAAGCTCACTCACCTGCTCACGGGTTAAAAATTGACATTCGTCAATTAATACACAATCTACGGGCTGAGCACGGTGCTCTTTCTCCAGCAATCCAAATAAGGATGTCTGCGGATTAAACAATAATGCCGGAGAAGAAAGGCCGATCCGTGAACTTACAATCCCCACGCCGTGCCGATTATCTATTTCTGCAGTGAACACCAGCGTACGCATCCCACGCTCCTGGTAGTTATATGACGACTGCAATAGCGCCGTCGATTTCCCTGCATTCATTGCAGAATAATAAAAATAAAGTTGGGCCACTCAGTTACTCCAAAAGGCAGGCTATATACTCATCATACTTCAAGTTGCATGTCCGTTGGCGGCGTTCAGTCACCTGAATCACTTACTTGAGTCAGCGCATCAGGATTCCCTCTCTTACCGCGTTACAAGACTTATAAATAAGCCTTGCTCTGGCAGACCAACGCTTTGCGTTGTTCAAACGTTAACGTTTGTCCTGAAACTCGAATTATTTGGAGTATATGATCTTCGTGTCGTAAAAACTTATTGTAACAACTCGCCTTCACGCTGCGCAATGGGCTATTCCCCGACCACATTTTGTCCATATGCCCACCAGCGGCGGCCTGTTACGATAAAAGATATAAACATTCCTTATAACAACGGTGCGGCATCAATAAGCCATTCTCTGTCGTTTGAGGGAGAAAAACGGCATACCAAATGTATTTTTTTGATAACAGGAAAGTATTTATATTCATGTAACATACGATGTGAGTTCTGTTTTAAAAATGATGTTTTTTAACAAACTTACAAATTTGACTATTGCAGAAAGGAAAATAGCACTCTATTATCACACTACACGCCACCAATAATATTAATTTGAGATTATCACAATGAGCGAAGCACTAAAGATTCTTAACAACATCCGTACTCTGCGTGCCCAGGCAAGAGAATGTACCCTGGATACTTTGGAAGAAATGCTGGAAAAACTGGAAGTCGTGGTTAATGAACGCCGCGAAGAAGATAGCCAGGTTCAGGCTGAAGTTGAAGAACGTGCGCGTAAATTGCAGCAATATCGCGATATGCTGATTGCCGACGGTATTGACCCTAACGAATTATTACAGTCTTTAGGTTCAGTGAAAGTTGCAGGTAAAAGCAAACGCGCTGCCCGTCCGGCAAAATATCAATACACTGACGAAAACGGCGAAGTTAAAACCTGGACTGGCCAGGGTCGTACACCGGCAGTAATCAAGAAAGCAATCGAAGAGCAAGGTAAATCTTTAGACGATTTCCTGCTGTAATTGTTTATAAGTACCGAATACTAAAAACCCCCGATAGCTATCGGGGGTTTTTCTTTGGTAACGCGTTTTGCAAAGAGAAAACAGATATGTCAGCGTTTTTAGCTGCTCTCTGTTTTTTTAAACAGAGAGCAATCATTACATTCTGTTATTTTTCTTCTGCTTCAATCGTTTCCTGCAGCCATTGCGCAAATTCCTGACCTAATCCATCATGGCGCAAACCATATTCCACGAATGCCTGCATATAGCCTAATTTATTGCCACAGTCATGGCTCACACCTTTCAGGTGATACGCTTCTACCGTTTCTTTTTCCATCAGCATTGCAATGGCATCAGTTAACTGAATTTCATTGCCTGCGCCCGGTGGTGTTTTCTCCAGCAGAGACCAAATATCCGCAGAGAGTACATAACGGCCAACAACGGCTAAATTAGATGGCGCCTCGGAAGCTTTCGGTTTTTCAACCACGCCCACCATCGGTGCGCTATCCCCTGCTTTTAATTCCACACCTTTGCAATCAACCACGCCATAGCTGCTTACATTTTCAACCGGCTCGACCATAATCTGACTGTGACCTGTAGTAGAAAAACGTTGCAACATTTCGCTCAGGTTATCTTTCTTCAGATCGGACGCATATTCATCAATAATCACATCCGGCAGAATAACAGCGACGGGCTCATCTCCTACTAACGGGTGCGCACACAATACGGCATGGCCCAGCCCTTTAGCTAATCCCTGACGCACTTGCATAATGGTGACGTGTTTAGGACAGATAGATTGAACTTCTTCCAGCAGCTGACGTTTAACACGCTTTTCCAGGATGGCTTCCAGCTCAAAACTGGTATCGAAATGGTTTTCGATAGAATTCTTAGAAGAGTGTGTAACCAGAATAATTTCATTAATCCCTGCAGCGATACACTCATTAACAACATATTGGATCAGCGGCTTATCTACCAACGGCAGCATTTCTTTAGGAATGGCTTTGGTGGCAGGCAGCATACGCGTCCCTAATCCAGCAACCGGTATGACCGCTTTTTTTACTTTTTTATTCACAATAGACATAAACAGCCTCTTATATACCGTTCAAATAATGAACTTTATTTATCTAATCAAGATAACCGAAAGAGTATAACGACTTTAACAAGAGCACGCTTGTCCCAACATTACCGTTCAATAAAAATAAGATAACTCCCTACATAGTAGGAAATAAAAAATAATACCGAAAGATGGGTATGGCCCGAAATCCGCACCGTCTTACGCTATCAGACTATTCTGTCGTTAACATGAGGCGTAAACGACCGCCGCCACCCCATATCTGACATTGCCATGCCTCGCACTGATAATTCAGCTGATTGAGATAGGCACCTTCAAGCGTGCCTAAAGGAACGCCGCTATTCAGTGCTATTTGCTGTTCATTAACATTCAACGTCGCGTTTAACCCGGCAGAAATCAGTATCAGCTGTTTTAGCTGTCGATGGTAATACCCCACCAGCAAAGGAAAACGACCGTCCAGACTCGCCTGGCGCAGCAGCTGGTTTACCTGCTTTAATAGCGTCGGCAGATACGGCAAACGGTGCTGCTGATCGGCCAAATGTTCCTGAAGCAACCCATTGAACAACGTTCGAAGCAGTAACGCGGCCAGCGTCCCATTATTATTGACGCCCTGAGTGACATCAAGACAGTAGAACGCCAGCTCCGTCTCCGACAGCGCGGCAATATCCAACACCAAACCCGGCTGTTCCGCTGCCGTTAACTGACGGTAATTAACACGGCAATGAGCAAGCGTTTGCTGAACGGGGGGCTGTAGCTGGGCAAGCAGCTTGGTTACCGCTTCGGGAGATTGATTGAGGGAATCCATGTCCTGCATCAGTTGATCCAGCTCATTCAGCTGTGAAGTAAACATATCGGGATACAAGCAGGACATTACAGCTTCACGCAGGCGCGCATAATCACGAATCGGCTTCAGCAACACGTCCTGAACGCCAAGACGCAGGACTTTGGCAATATCCGCCATCTGGCTGGTTGCAGAAATGATCAGTATTGGCGTATCGTTGTCCTTCAAACGCAGGCGTTCAAGGAACTCAATGCCTCCCATCGTCGGCATTTTCAGATCGCAAATCATTAAATCGGGTTGGTAGTGTTCAAGAATACTTAGCGCATCTAATCCATTAATCGCCTCCTGAACGGAAGCCCCAAGAGAAGTCAGATAACCAGCGAGCACAGATCGAAAAACGGCCTCGTCATCAATGACTAAAATATGCTTACCCGCCAGTGGTTGTTCCATCAGTACCCCTTACTTCAAACACCGAATAATCACACCTGCTTTAGCGCCGACATGCCGGATAGACGACATACTTACGCATTTCTAGCGACATGTGTTTTAACTACTACATGCGCCCTTCATACCATACGTTCTTTGTTACGATTCTTTCGCTAGCGGCAACAATTCATCGCGCATCTTTTCTACCGCCTTGTAACCGGCCTCAATCGCCTCCTGCGCCCGATGAAAATCTAACGTCGCGATCTGAGGGCAATACGGCTGCAGCAGCACGTCAGGCGGATCGCCTGCCATCCGCGTCATCTTCAACCGATTTTCCAGAATCTGGATCGATGTGCTCATGATCTCCATCGCCGTTGGTGAGCTTTCTGTTGGCTGACGCCGACCTCGCAGTAAACGCTCACGAATTCTGCTACGCCAATCTTGCGGGACATTTTCCACATCAATGTCTGACGCCGTCGGTTTGATCGACAACAAGTCCTGATGATTCAGACTAGCATCATGCTGAAGATCAACCGCAATCACAATGTCAGCCCCCATAGCCCGTGCCAGAGAAACGGGAACAGGATTAACCACCGCGCCATCCACCAGCCAGTAATCGTTAAATCGAACGGGGGATAGCAGGCCAGGCATGCTGCAAGACGCGCGCATAGCCTGATGTAAATCGCCTTCTGTCAGCCAGAGCTCACGCCCTGTACTTAGGTTTGTCGTCACCACGCCATATTTGATATCACAGTCTTCAATCTGTGTTGTCTGGAGCAAATGTTTCACGCTATTGAAGACACGATCGCCACGCAATAAACTGCCGCGCTGCCAGGAGAGATCCATCAGTCGAATCACGTCCCAGTAGCCAAACGCCCTCACCCAGCGATCCATTGACGCTAAATTATTGGTGGCATATGCCGCACCGACCAGCGCACCGATAGAACAACCGGCTACAACGTCAACCGCTATCCCCATTTCTGTTAACGCATTAAACACACCAATATGCGCCCATCCCTTCGCTGCCCCGGATCCCAAGGCTACTCCAATCTTTTTCCGTTGCATGATCGAACCACCCGTCTTCATTTTAGCGCACATTGCTACACGTAGAGTTTCTTAGGTAACATATCGGCATCCTGCATAGGGATCTGTTTATTATCTATCAGTTTTTATCTTAAATTTTCTTCAGGAGACATCGTGTCAGAATCTTGCCCCTGTTGCAGTGGATTGCAGTATAACGCATGCTGTCAACCCTACCTCACGCATGCCGCAACAGCGGCTGAACCCGCCATATTAATGCGATCGCGCTATACCGCCTACGTCAAACACGATGTCGATTACCTTATCGCCACCTGGCATCCCGATCTCCAGCCAGAGAAATGGCGCGCGTCTCTCGCTGAGAGCTGCCAGAATTCGCAGTGGCTCGGCCTTACTATACTGGCAACGTCTCCCGGAAAAACGCCCGATGAGGGTTATGTGGAATTTGCCGCACGTTATATATCGGAAACGGACAGACAGCGAACAGAAGTCATGCGAGAACGCTCACGCTTCCTTCGTCAGCATAATCGCTGGTACTATATAGACGGCGTTCATATGCAGACAGGCAGAAATGAACCTTGCCCGTGCGATTCCGGCAAAAAATACAAGAAGTGCTGCGGACAATAGAACACAGGCAGTCGCCCGCGCGGCGTTACCGCTGCGGTACCATCAGATCGTTATTTTAGTTTTTGGACAGGATCCACGCGCTCATGCAATCCCAAAATATACAAAGAAAAGTATTACGAACCATTTGCCCCGATGCAAAAGGGCTCATCGCAAAAATTACGAATATTTGTTACAAGCACGAACTGAACATTGTGCAAAACAATGAGTTTGTCGATCATCGCACTGGCCGCTTTTTCATGAGGACCGAGTTGGAAGGGATTTTCAACGACACTACATTGTTAGCCGATCTGGATAGCGCACTTCCTGAAGGGTCTTCCCGTGAGTTAACCGCAGCAGGCCGTCGTCGCATTGTCGTTTTGGTGACAAAAGAAGCCCACTGTCTGGGCGATCTGTTGATGAAAAGCACCTATGGCGGTCTGGATGTCGAAATTGCTGCCGTCATCGGCAACCATGATACCTTACAGACGCTGGTCGAGCGGTTTGATATTCCTTTCCATCTGGTTAGCCATGAAGGATTGACTCGCGAAGAGCACGATCAAAAGATGATCGCGCAGATCGATCAATACAAACCCGATTACGTCGTACTGGCGAAATATATGCGAGTTCTGACGCCAGCGTTTGTTCAGCACTACCCGAATCAGGTGATCAACATTCACCACTCGTTCTTACCTGCCTTTATCGGTGCTCGCCCGTACCATCAGGCTTACGAACGCGGTGTGAAAATCATTGGCGCGACGGCACACTACGTCAACGATAACCTGGATGAAGGTCCCATCATCATGCAGGACGTTATTCACGTCGATCATACTTACTCGGCAGATGACATGATGCGCGCAGGCCGCGACGTTGAGAAAAATGTCCTGAGCCGTGCATTATACCGCGTGCTGGCACAGCGTGTTTTTGTCTACGGTAACCGCACCATTATTCTGTAATTGGTTGATCGCGCATCTTTTTGTATAAGGATGCGCCGAACGGAATAAAAAAACGGCAACCGCATTTATTTTTGATATATACCGCTTTACAGGGGCGCGTCATTTGCTATGATGCGCCCCACTTGAAGCGAAAGCCTCTTGTAGCAAGGCCAGTGGTGGGGTTCCCGAGCGGCCAAAGGGAGCAGACTGTAAATCTGCCGTCACAGACTTCGAAGGTTCGAATCCTTCCCCCACCACCATTTCAAAGAAGTATTTCTGAACTATCTCTCAACTCCAAAGCATCAGATTCCCGTTAGGGGAAGGTGAGAACCTTCGACCAAGGTTCGACAAAACCGGCACGGTTTTGAGCAACGCGCAGCGTTGACCCGAAGGGTGAGGTGCGAAGCACCGAATTATCCTTCCCCCACCACCATTCACACAGATAATCAGCGCAATATAGGCGATGGGGAAAATATAGCCTTACGCTTTGCCTTTCCAGCGCCCCGGAACATAAGAGAAGACGGGAAGCTGCCATGACCAGCGAATTGCTGCCAGACGCACCGCCAAACCAATAGTGAATGACACCAACAGGTTAATATCGTGGTTGATGTTAAGCGACTTGAGCCCCAGATATAAAAGTGCGACTAAAAGTGAGACGCTGGCGTACAGCTCTTTCTTCAGCACCATTGGTGTACGGTTGCAGAAAATATCACGCAATATTCCACCGAAAATGCCGGTCACGATACCCGCCATGACCACCACCGTCATCGAATAATTCAGCTTCAGCGCCACATTGCAGCCAATAATGGTAAAGGCAATGAGTCCCATCGCATCCAGTACCAGAAAGAGGCGATGCAAATGGTGCATAAAGCGCGCAATGATAATCGTGAAAAGACCCGCACCAATGGTGAGGTAGATATAGCCGGGGTGCTGTGTCCAGCCGATGGGATAATTACCGAGGAGAATATCGCGAACGGTGCCACCACCAAGCGCGGTGATAAAGGCAATCATGCCTACGCCAAAAATGTCCATATTGCGACGTCCGGCGGCCAGCGCCCCGGACATCCCCTCTGCCGTAATCGCGATCAGATAGATGTAAGTCAGCACACAAGTTATCCTGTGAAATGTGCCACTCCCTCTGTCCGCTTTACCTGAGAGTTTACGCAGCAGTGCTGCTTGCCCCTTCGGTGGGTTGCATCGCAACCTCTCTCCAGTTGGCTTCAATGGAATTCGCAGTTAGGGGAACCTGAGCGATTATGGGAGTTTGCGCCTTCGGCGGAGCGCCATAGTATTACTGATACTATACGCCCTCTCTCCTGCGAGGAGCGGAGTATAACGGCCGACAAGCCTTAGGTTCAACTGAATATAAGTGAATCTTATTTTCAACGAGTCTCATCTGCGCTAATCGTCTCTGAAGCCACGGCAAAACGTTCATTCGCACAGCCCGAAAGCGTAGCCTCGCCGTGACGGCATACCTCATTTTCTGCTACCATCTGGTCACATTTTTTAGCGAATGGCAGCGAACATGAAAGTTGTATCTTTTAATATCAATGGCCTGCGGGCGCGCCCTCATCAGTTGGCCGCCATTATCGAACAACACCAGCCGGATGTGATCGGGTTGCAGGAAACCAAAGTCCACGATGACATGTTTCCGTTAGAGGATGTCAGCCAGTACGGCTACCACGTTTATTATCATGGGCAGAAGGGGCACTACGGCGTCGCCCTGCTGTGTAAATCGCAGCCGATTGCGGTACGTCGCGGTTTCCCAACGGATGAAGAAGATGCACAGCGCCGAATTATCATGGCGGATTTCGCCACGGAACACGGCACCTTCACGATCGTTAACGGGTATTTCCCTCAGGGGGAAAGCCGCGACCATCCGGTGAAATTCCCTGCGAAAACGCGTTTTTATCAGGATCTGCAAACTTATCTGGAACAGCACCACAGCGCCACTCAGCCGCTGATCGTAATGGGTGATGTCAATATCAGCCCCACCGATCTGGATATCGGCATTGGCGAGGAGAATCGCAAGCGCTGGCTACGCACGGGGAAATGTTCTTTCCTGCCGGAAGAGCGTGAATGGATGGCGCGTTTGCAAGGCTGGGGACTTATTGACACCTTCCGTGCCGCCAACCCCGAGAGCAATGATCGTTTCTCATGGTTTGATTACCGCTCAGCCGGGTTTGATGACAACCGCGGCCTGCGTATCGACCTGATTCTCGCCAGCACATTCCTGGCAGAACGCTGCGTTGCTACCGGTATTGATTATGATATCCGGGGAATGGAAAAACCGTCCGACCATGCGCCAATCTGGGCAGAGTTTGCGCTGTAGGAACAGGTTACTCTGTAGAAAGTGTACGTTGTAAAAAGACTCTCCCCGCCGTGCATCAAAGCACGACGGGGATGAATAAGCGGCGGAAGCATTAAACGTCATACTTGCTTGACGCACCGTTATTGCTTAACCAACTGCCATATCAGGTTGTTTGTTCCCAGCGTTTGCTTGTCCCGCACGCATTGCAGAATTACCCCTTCGACCTTTAGCACCGCGCCTTCAGAATAGTTGCGATTTTCATACACACAGCATTGCAGGCAGCTATTATTTTGCTCCCGTACCGTCGTCCCTGCCCCCCACACTTCCGGTGGCACGGGAACCACAATATCCGTTCCGCCACGATTAGCCTGCGCCAACGTGGGCAGCACCAGCATCACACTGGCGAAACACAAAGACACTAACGATTTCATTGCTCCTGCTCCTTCGCTTTTTTAGTCTGAGGCTTGCGCCGTTTTGTGGCACCTGACGGCGGCGCAGAAAGCCCTTTAAACGCTCTCACCGCACCGTTTTGTTTAGCCTGCTGAATCAATTCCTGTAAGGAATAGGTCAGCGGCTGCATAAAATCCTGATAGCGGCATTTCTTCTCGCTGATTTGCGTCAACGTGGCTTCCCAATGCGCAGTCATGTCGGGGTGTGCCGCGCTGGCAGGAAGTGAATGAATCAACGCTCGCCCCGCCTCGCTCGCGTGAATATAGCGCGCTTTCTTAAACAGAAACGTCCGTTTAAACAATAACTCGATGATACCTGCTCGCGTGGCCTCTGTGCCTAATCCATCGGTCGCCCGCAGAATTTTCTTCAGTTCCTTATCCTGCACAAAACGCGCGATACCCGTCATCGCCGATAGCAGCGTTGCATCGGTAAATGGTCGCGGCGGCTGCGTTTGGCGCTCAACCACTTCACCGCGTTCACACAGTAACTCATCACCTTTTGCCACCACGGGCAATGGCATGCCTTCGTTTTCTTCGTCCCGCTCTTTACCGCCCAGCAGCGTACGCCACCCGGCTTCGGCCAGAAACCGCGCCTTGGCAATAAACTTACCCCCCGCAATATCCAGTTCAATGACACACTTGCGGAACACGGCGTCTGGGCAAAATTGCATGATGTATTGCCGTGCAACTAAACCATACACTTTACGTTCATTCTCCGTCAGCGAGGCGCTTGCGCTACGGGCGGTAGGAATAATCGCGTGGTGGGCATCGACCTTACCGTCATCCCAGCAGCGGTTACGCCGATCCACGTCCATAACCGGCTGTGGCAGCAGGTCGGGCTGGTGCACGGATATCGCGTTTAAGACGGCATGACGCCCGGCAAAATGCTCCTCTGGCAGATAGCGACAGTCAGAACGCGGGTAGGTGATCAGCTTATGGGTTTCATAGAGCTTCTGGCACACGTCCAGCACCTGCTGCGCGCTGAGCCCGAAACGTTTTGCGGCCTCGATCTGTAACGTCGACAGCGAATAAGGCAGCGGTGCAGTTTCCGATTCCCGTTTATCATTATAGCTGGTGACAAATGCGGGCTGGCCTTCGATACGTTTGACGACATGTTCCGCCAGAGAACGATGCAATAAGCGCCCTTCTTCATCCTGATACGGTTCACAGGATTCGCTGGGCTGCCAGAGCGCGACAAAACGCTCATCGGCAGGCGTCACGATATGGGCTTTCACTTCAAAATAATCTTTGGGGACGAAGTTTTCTATCTCTTCATCCCGCCGCACCACCAGCCCCAGCACCGGCGTTTGCACACGGCCAACCGACAGCACGCCGTCATAGCCGGCATTGCGTCCTAATATCGTATAGGCGCGGGTCATGTTAATGCCGTAGAGCCAATCCGCACGGGAACGCGCCAGCGCCGACACGCACAAGGGAATGAACTCTCTGTTCTCACGCAAACGAGAAACCGCACGCTCTACCGCCTGTGGGTTGAGGTCGTTGATCAGACAACGACGCACCTGCTGGCGTTTCTCTTCCGGCAGAGCCAGATATTCCAGCACCTCATCCACCAGCAGTTGCCCTTCACGATCGGGGTCTCCCGCGTGGATCACTTCGTTGGCATCATTCAGGAGCTTTTTAATGGTGTTCAGCTGCTTGCTGACCGAGGGACGCGGTTGCAGCAACCATTTTTGAGGGATGATAGGTAAATCGGCAAGCGACCACCGTGCATAGCGCGCATCATAAACATCCGGCTGCGCCTGCTCCAGCAGGTGCCCCACGCACCACGTCACGACATCATTCTGACCGCAGGCAATAAAGCCGTCGCCGCGTCGATGCGGTTTGGGTAACACGTCTGCAATCGCCCGCGCAAGGCTGGGCTTTTCGGCAATAAAAAGTCGCATTATTCACCCTATCGCACACAAGCTGGGCATTTCCCGCGTAACTCGCGGGAAAGCACACTGTAAAACGGGTGGGAAGTCGATATTCTTCAAAAGATGACGATCAGAAGTAGTGAACAAACGTGTCGGTATCAAGCGGCGTGACCGTAGTTGAGGCTTTGAGCTGCGGCGTCCCCAGATAAAGGAAACCAACAATTTCATCCTGTTCACGACAGTTGAACGCTTCGCGCACCAGCGCATTGTGCGTCCAGGCACCACTACGCCAGATACCGTTAAAGCCCTGCGCCAGTGCCGCCATCTGCATGGCCTGAACCGCACAGCCTGCGGAGACAATTTGCTCCCACAGCGGGACTTTCGGGTTTTCTTCACAATGCGCAACGACGGTGATAATCAGCGGAGCACGATAAGGTGCCTGACGCGCTTTATCGATCCCAGCGTCGTCCAAGCCCTCCTGCTGCGCCGCACGGGTCAGCAGCGCACTAAAACGATCCAGACCGTCATTTTCGATCATAAAAAAGCGCCACGGCTGCATGGCACCATGATCCGGTGCACGCATACCCGCGTGGATAATGTTATTCAATACGTCACCCGCCGGTGCCGGTGCGGTCAGGCGCGAGGCCGAACGACGATTCAATAGCAATTCAAGAGCATCCATCGCACATCTCCTGTCTGGCAATATAATTTCTGCAATACACGCCATTTCTGCGGTAGAAACGACTGTACGGCAACGTTGCGCGCCACGTTAGCACAAGTAGAAGTTTTGTTACAAGATAACCCCGACAGGGTGCGCTTCCGCGGCGATTTAATGCTGACTTTTTACTGTCCGCTCATTAGGATACTATCACTACCTGTGCTTCATCACTTGCCAGAGGCGAGTTGAAGGACGTAGAGCACACGTTGTTTACCCGTTCATGGAGATATCATGCGCACATTGTGGCGAATTTTTAGCGGATTTTTTAAGTGGACATGGCGTCTGCTTAATTTTATCAGAGAATTTATTCTCAATATTTTTCTTATCGCCCTGATTCTGGTTGGCGTTGGAATCTACTCACAGGTAAAAACAACACCGGAAGTGGCCACGAAGGGTGCGCTGTTGGTCGATCTAACGGGCGTGGTTGTTGATCAACCCACCGTCAATAACAAACTGCGTCAATTAGGGCGCGAATTCTTCGGTGCATCGAACAACCGTCGTCAGGAAAATTCACTGTTCGATATCGTTGATAGTATCCGTCAGGCAAAGAGTGACGACAACATCACGGGAATGGTGCTGGATCTCAGCGACTTTACCGGTGCCGATCAGCCGTCTCTGCAATATATCGGCAAGGCACTGCGCGAATTCCGCGATAGCGGTAAACCCATTTATGCCGTCGGCGACAGCTACAATCAGTCTCAATATTATTTGGCCAGTTTTGCCAATACGGTGTCGTTGACGCCACAAGGCAGTGTAGATCTGCACGGTTTTGCGACCAACAACCTCTACTTTAAATCCATGCTCGACAAGCTGAAAGTAACCACCAATATCTTCCGTGTGGGAACCTATAAGTCAGCCGTTGAACCGTATCTGCGTGACGATATGTCCCCTGCAGCGCGCGATGCCGATGGTCGTTGGATCAATGCGTTGTGGCAACAGTATTTGAATACGGTTTCCGCTAACCGCCAGATTACACCTCAGCAGCTTTTCCCTGGTGCCGCGGGTATCATTGCAGGCTTACAGTCCGTTCAGGGCGATACCGCACGCTATGCGCTGGACAACAAGCTGGTCGATGAAGTGGCATCACGTTCCGTGACCGAACAATCGCTGGTTAAAGCATTCGGCTGGAATAGCCAGAAGAACAACTTTAATTTCATCAGCATCTACGATTACGTCATCAAACCGCCAGTGCAAAACAACAATCAGATCGCGGTTGTGTTTGCTAATGGTGCAATCATTGACGGGCCGGAAACACCGGGAATGGTCGGTGGCGATACCACAGCAGCACAAATTCGTGCCGCACGCCTCGATCCTAAAGTCAAAGCGCTGGTACTGCGCGTCAATAGCCCTGGTGGTAGCGTCACTGCGTCGGAGCTGATTCGCTCGGAACTGATGGCGCTCCGTCTGGCGGGCAAACCGATCGTGGTCTCCATGGGCGGTATGGCGGCATCGGGCGGCTATTGGATCTCAACGCCAGCAAACGCGATCATCTCCAGCGCCAGTACGCTGACAGGTTCTATCGGCATCTTTGGCGTGATTACCACGTTCGAGAACTCGCTGGAAAGCCTTGGCGTGCATACGGATGGTGTTGCCACTTCCCCGCTGGCCGATTTGTCGATTACGAAATCGCTGCCGCCTGAATTCTCGCAGATGATGCAACTGAGTATTGAACGCGGCTATAAGAACTTTATTGATATCGTGGCACAGGCACGTAAGAAAACGCCGGAGCAAATCGATCAGATCGCGCAAGGTCACGTCTGGGTCGGTAGTGACGCAAAAGAAAATGGTCTGGTCGATCAGATCGGTGATTTTGATGACGCCGTGAAGAAAGCCGCTGAGTTGGCCAAACTGGGACAATATCAATTGAACTGGTATGCCGAACAGCCTGGCCTGCTCGATACCATGCTGAATCAGGTGAACGCTTCCGTTTACGCCCTGCTGCCCGTTGCCGTTCAGTCTATGTTGCCGGCACCGGTCGCACAGCTGGCCGAGGCCGTGCGGTCACAGCCGTCTATCATGAATAACCTGAACGACCCGCAGAACCGGTACGCATTTTGCCTTAACTGCGGAGAAGTCCGGTAGCGTTTACAGTAAGCGCACATATATACCCTAAATAATTCGAGTTGCGTGAAGGCGGCAACCGAACGAATCCCCAGGAGCTTACACCAGTAAGTGACTGGGGTGAGTAAGGGAAGTCAACGCACAAGCAGCTTGAAGTATGACGGGTATAGCCCGGTAATAGTCATTGCTTATGATAGTATTATCGGGCTGTTTTTCCCTCTATAATTCTCGGTTTACTCCTTACTCACATCACCATGCGAAAGAAATCCATTTATGTCGCCTATACGGGCGGCACCATCGGCATGCAGCGATCTGCTAATGGTTATGTACCGGTATCCGGTCATTTACAGCAGCAGTTGGCAAAAATGCCTGAATTCCACCGCGAAGAGATGCCATCGTTCACGATTCATGAATATGACCCGCTGATCGATTCGTCCGACATGACGCCAGCAGACTGGCAATCCATCGCGGACGATATTCAAGATCACTACGATGATTACGACGGTTTCGTGATTCTGCATGGTACTGACACGATGGCGTTCACCGCCTCTGCGCTCTCGTTTATGCTGGAAAATCTTGCCAAACCGGTTATCGTGACAGGGTCACAGATTCCGTTGGCGGAGTTGCGCTCGGACGGCCAGACCAACCTGCTGAACGCGCTGTATGTTGCGGCTAATCATCCGATTAATGAAGTTGCCCTCTTCTTCAATAATAAACTGCTACGCGGCAATCGCACCACCAAGGCCCATGCGGATGGTTTTGATGCTTTCGCCTCCCCAAATTATCCGCCACTGCTGGAAGCGGGTATCCATATTCGTCGGCTGGCCCCCACCGTGGAATGCAGCAACTGCCCGCCGCTAAAAGTGCACCACATAACGCCGCAGCCTATCGGGGTGATTACGATTTATCCCGGCATTTCTGCCGATGTCATCAGTAATTTTCTCCGCCAGCCGGTGAAAGCGCTCATCCTACGTTCCTACGGCGTTGGCAACGCGCCGCAAAGCCCCGGCTTACTGCACGAATTACGTGAAGCCTCCGCGCGCGGCATTGTGGTCGTCAACCTGACGCAGTGTATTTCCGGGCGTGTGAACATGGGTGGCTATGCGACAGGTAATGCGTTGGCACATGCAGGCGTTATCAGTGGCTTTGACATGACCGTTGAAGCCGCATTGACCAAACTGCATTACTTATTGAGCCAGCAAGAGTTAAGCGCCGATGACATTCGCCATTTGATGCAGCAGAACCTGCATGGGGAATTGAGCGATAAAGATTGAGTTAATCACGGAGTCGTAATGAAAAAAGCATTGCTATTAGTTGATTTACAAAATGATTTTTGTCCCGGCGGGGCATTGGCCGTTCATGAAGGCGATCGCGTTGTTGCGGTTGCAAACCGTGCAATTGAGGCCTGTGTGGCCGCTGGCGTTACCGTAATCGCCAGCCAGGATTGGCACCCCGATAATCACGGTAGCTTTGCCGTTAATGCGAATACCAAGGTCGGAGAAATCGGTGAGTTAAACGGATGGCCGCAGATCTGGTGGCCCGTTCACTGCGTGCAGGGAACCACCGGCGCTGATTTTCATCCAGCACTTAATCAGTCGGCCATTCAATGGATCGTACAAAAAGGGACTCAGCCAGAGATCGATAGCTATAGCGCTTTTTTCGATAACGGACATCGGCTTAAAACTGAATTGGATGCGTGGCTACACGCCAACCACATCACCCATTTGACCATTTTGGGACTGGCAACAGATTATTGCGTTAAGTTCAGCGTGTTGGATGCCATTGCGCTGGGTTATCACACCGAAGTCTTGGTGGACGGCTGTCGCGGGGTTAACCTTTTGCCCGACGACAGCGACTCTGCATTGCGGGAAATGGTGCAGCGTGGGGCGATACTGACGGATATGACGCAGTTTCTTGCCACGCTGTCTTCAGCGCACTAACTATCTTCACTGTCGCCCAGCATCACGGCAGCCAATAAGGCTGCCTGCTTACACGTTAGGCATCGGGCTTCAGCGTAACGATCGCGTCAGCGATGTTAAACTCACGCTTCAGCTCCTGCTTGCTCTTCATCACGATTTCACCATCAGTGCCAATCGTCATGTGTTCAGCCTGTTCGTTATGGCGAGCCTGCCACATCATCACCATTTGCAGGCAGTTTTCTTTCTGTTCAGCCGTCAACGCGACACCGTCTGGCCATTTGCCCAGCTCTACCGCCGTGACTAACCGCTGGTAAATTTCTGGCGTCATGGCGTCGATCAGATCATTGAGTTCCATATCCGGTTTCTGCTCCGAAAAAGGTCAGAGTTATTCTTACTGAGTTCTGTTATTGACAGGGAGACCTGTACTAGCAAGAGCACTTAGTAGCTGAATCGTTTAAAGCTATACAGTATCAGCCTGCCACTGCCCTATTCATCACACACAGATTACCCGTCAACGCGCTCGCCATCAACGTCATCAATGAAGCTCAGCGAGGCAGAATTTACACAGTAGCGTTCGCCCGTGGTTTTCGGGCCATCAGGGAAAACGTGGCCCAGATGCGCATCACACTGCCCACAGCGGATCTCGATACGGCGCATATTGTGTGAATCATCTTCCAGATAGCGGATCGCTTCTGAGGAGACAGGCTGATCGAAGCTCGGCCAGCCACAGCCGGAGTCATATTTGCTGTCGGAGTAAAACAGCGGGGCCTGGCAGCACAGGCAGTGATAAACGCCGGTGCGCTTGTTATGCAGCAGTTTGCCTGAAAATGCAGGCTCCGTACCGCGTTGCTGGGTGACATAGCGCTGCATCTCTGTCAGTTCAGTATTATCGGACGGGGTACGCGAAGCAGAGTCGTTAGTCATGGAAGTCTCACAGCGGGTGTTATCAATTCAATTAATCATTGATTATAACAAAAAATTAACAACCTAACAGGCCGTTCTGGCCTAATATTAGGAATGTTATTAGCATGAACATTTAATTGTGATGAATGTCACATATTGAGATAACACAGGCTTTATATGATGCATTCCGCCCTCATATCAGTCTTAGATGTTACTTAGTTACAGGCTCAGGCGGTTTTCGCACAAAGATTGGTCATAGGTTTGACTTACAGCAACTATTGACACGATTCCGCTTGACGCTCAGCAAGGTTTTTGTAATTTTACAACCAACCTTTTATTCACAAACCCATAGCTGGTGGAATATATGACTATCAAAGTAGGTATCAACGGTTTTGGCCGTATCGGCCGTATTGTTTTCCGCGCTGCGCAAGAACGTTCTGACATCGAGATCGTTGCAATCAACGACCTGTTGGACGCTGATTACATGGCGTATATGCTGAAGTACGACTCAACTCATGGTCGTTTCAACGGCACCGTTGAAGTTAAAGATGGCCACCTGGTTGTTAACGGCAAAACCATTCGTGTTACCGCAGAGCGCGATCCTGCAAACCTGAAGTGGAACGAAGTTAACGTTGATGTCGTTGCTGAAGCAACTGGCCTGTTCCTGACTGACGAAACTGCACGTAAGCACATCGCTGCTGGCGCGAAGAAAGTCGTTCTGACTGGTCCATCTAAAGATGACACCCCGATGTTCGTTATGGGCGTAAACCACAAAACTTACGCAGGTCAGGAAATCGTTTCTAACGCCTCTTGCACCACCAACTGCCTGGCTCCGCTGGCAAAAGTTATCAACGACAACTTCGGTATCGTTGAAGCACTGATGACCACCGTTCACGCAACCACTGCAACGCAGAAAACCGTTGATGGCCCGTCTCACAAAGACTGGCGCGGCGGCCGCGGCGCAGCACAGAACATCATCCCATCTTCTACCGGTGCTGCTAAAGCAGTAGGTAAAGTGATTCCTGAGCTGAACGGCAAACTGACTGGTATGGCGTTCCGCGTTCCTACTCCGAACGTTTCTGTTGTTGACCTGACTGCACGTCTGGAAAAACCAGCTTCTTACAAAGAAATCTGCGCAGCAATCAAAGCCGCTTCTGAAGGCGAGCTGAAAGGCGTTCTGGGCTACACCGAAGACGAAGTGGTTTCTACCGATTTCAACGGTGAAAAACTGACTTCCGTATTCGATGCTAAAGCTGGTATCGCTCTGAGCGACAACTTTGTGAAACTGGTTTCCTGGTACGATAACGAAACAGGTTACTCAAACAAAGTTCTGGATCTGATCGCTCACATCTCTAAATAAGCTTCAGCGATGATTCGGTGAAAAAAGGGCGACGTGATGTCGCCCTTTTTTATTGTTTATTGCAGATTTCTTTTTACCACGAAAAACAATCAAAAAAAGGCACTATCATGCATAACACAATGTTCTCACTCCCCGTCACAAAACAAATTAGCGCCACTCTCAGCCAGCGTCAGTTGGACCAACTCCCCATCGTCGTCGTTGACCATCCTGAAGTGCGGGCGGCAGTAGCGTTACAAGGGGCGCACTTACTCAGTTGGCAACCGACCAATGAAGAGCCGGTACTCTGGCTAAGCGACAATACGCCGTTTACTCATCACGTGGCGATTCGCGGCGGTGTACCGATCTGTTTCCCTTGGTTTGGTCCTTTCGCCGATCCTAACCATGGTTTCGCCCGTCTGCTGCCGTGGGAATTTACCGCCCACAGCGAAGATGAGCACGGTGTGCAGCTCACGTTCACGCTGCAAGACAATGAAGAAACACGGAAGAGCTGGCCGCATGCGTTTACGCTCATCGCCCGCTTCAAGCTGGGCAAAGAATGTGGCATTGAATTGGAAGCACAGGGTGATTACAGCATTACCAGCGCGCTGCACACCTATTTCAACATCGGCGACATCAGCGATATCCGTATTACCGGTCTGGGTGAGTCATTCATTGATAAGGTGAATCAGGGCAAGCTGTCTACACAGCAAGGCGATCTGGTCTTTACCGACCGTACAGACCGCATCTATACCCAGCCACAGGATACCAGCGTAGTACATGACGCAGCCCAGAAACGCAGCATCGAAGTACACCATACGCACCATAGCGATGTCGTGTCATGGAACCCAGGTGCAGAACTCTCTCGTACGATTAGCGATATGACCGATGAGGGCTATAAAACGTTCGTGTGCGTGGAAACTGCACGAATTAATCAACCGTTTGTCGCATCCGCCAACGCGCCAGCGCGTTTGGCAACGGTTATCCGCATCAAGAAATAATCACCGCTATAGCGATATCCAAACTATTAAGGTGTATGGCGATTTCGCCATACACCTATTCTGCCAATCCTTTCGCCTCCACTACACCACATCCAGATGCTGTTTGCGCGTCGGCGGAGGGAAGGCCTGATCTAACTGCGCAATATCTTCATCAGACAACAGCACGTCCAGTGCTTGCGCATTTTCCTGAACATGCGTGACAGAACTTGCTTTAGGAATCGCGATCACACCCGGCTGACGAATAGCCCACGCCAATAATAGCTGAGCAGGCGTGATGCTCTGTTCGTGCGCAATGCGCTTCACTACCGGATGCGAGAATAACCCGTCACGGAGACGCCCAGCCTGCGCCAGCGGACAATATGCCATGATGGGAAGCTGCTGTTGCTGACACCACGGCAGCAAATCAAACTCAATACCGCGCGATGCCAAATGGTAAAGCACCTGATTGGTCATACAGCGTTGTCCGCCGTTCAGCGACCACAGCTCCTGCATGTCCTCAAGATCAAGGTTGGAAACGCCCCACTGGCCGATTTTACCCGCCTGCTGCAATCGTTCCATTGCAGCGATCGTATCCACTAACGGGATGCCACCACGCCAGTGCAACAGATACAGATCGATACGCTCCGTTTGCAGCCGCTTCAGGCTGCGTTCACACGCCTGTATCGCCTTCTCGCCTCCCGCATTGTGCGGGTAGACTTTAGACACCAGATAAACGCTGTCACGACGGCCGCGTATTGCTTCACCGACCACACCTTCCGCCCTGCCGTCCGCATACATTTCGGCCGTATCAATCAACGTTAACCCAAGGTCGATCCCCGCTTGCAGCGCCGTCACTTCCTGCGCCTTCATTCGGGCATCTTCACCCATGTACCATGTTCCCTGACCGATCGCCGGTACGCAGGTGTCATCTGGAAAACGAATCGTTTTTGTCACGCGCTTCTCCCTTGTTTACCGTCAACGTAACGTGTTTGTCGTCAACCTAACATGGCATTCTGCGCACCATAAACGTGCAAATGGGGTGATATCACCCCATTATTGTACGGCAAATGCACCATGCTCACGAAAAGCATCAGAAGCGATAGCTGACACCTGCGCTCATTAAAATGCTGTGGTTACTATCGACAATCGGGCTGTCCTTCATTTCGTCAGACAAACGCGTGTAACGACCCACCGCCCAGGCACTCCAGCTTTGGTTAATCTGATAACCGGCGCTCAGTTCAAGGTACGGCGCCCAGCCATCACCAGGGCTGTATTGGTTAAAACCAGAACGCGCAGATTCTTGCGCACTCACGCCGTAGTAATACTGGTTCATGTTTTCACTAAACCAGGTCGCACCAATACCTGGGGTGATGCTCAAATCGCCCATTGAGAAACGGTAAAGGTAAGCGGTATCCCACGCAAAACCGTTGCTGTAATCCAGCGTGTCGCCTGCCAGTACGGTACGGATTTCGCCCCAGTCGGCGATATGACGGTAGGCCGCGCCCGCCATCAGCGTACCGCGGCGTTTATCTAACTGCTTCATACGCAGATCGTCGCTATCTCCCGGTTTAAACCCTAAAGGCAGGTAGTAAGCCGTTAAAGAGAGACGATTTGCGCCGTCATTCCACAGGTAGTATCCACCACCCAGCCCGCGGAAATAAAAATTTTCACTTTCATAATTCAGTACAGGAAGCGGATAAACGTCATTATCAACACCACGGTATACAGACGTTGAACCCGCAGCGCCAAGGCCCAGAGAGACATCTGCGGCATAGGCTGAAGGCAGGAGCACAGCACCAGAAATCAGTGCGGCCAGCATACATAGTTGAGGTTTTTTCACAGTTTTCTATTTCCTATTACAGATAAATATCATGAAACATGATAAGCCAATTACACACGTTCGCGTTCAGGTTATATAAAAATAACCTTAACGAATAACCTAACTATTCGATAGGTTTTACGTGCGCTAACGTCGGTAATAGGCAGTGTCCTTAAGGCTGAGCGCCTATTCTCTATAATGGTACACGGATTTTCCTGAAAGTGAGTCCTTGAAATATCTTAAAAATACGTCTGTGGACTAGAGGAAATTTTACGGATGCAAACTACGCTTTAATACAGAAGGTGACGTCTCCCTGACCAGCAGGCATGAATAAAATCACGACGCCCTGACGCAACAAGTTGGCATAAGGGTTGCTGGACTCAGGAGATTTCTTCTTTCGGAGGGCAATACATTAATAGGCATATATTCCACGCGCTCTCTTAATCTGTGCTAATCGACGAAGGACGGGCATCGCTATGAACATATTTGATCACTACCGCCAGCGCTACGACGCTGCCAAGGACGAAGAGTTCACTCTGCAGGAATTCCTTACCATCTGTCAGCAGGATCGCAATGCTTATGCGAACGCCGCTGAACGATTGTTAACGGCTATCGGTGAGCCTGTAATGGTGGATACCGCCCAAGAATCACGAATGTCGCGCCTATTCTCGAACCGGGTGATTGCTCGCTATCCGGCTTTTGAAGAATTTTACGGTATGGAAGAGGCCATCGAACAAATTGTTTCTTACCTGAAACATGCCGCGCAGGGGTTAGAAGAGAAGAAACAGATCCTGTATCTGTTGGGGCCGGTCGGCGGCGGGAAATCCTCTCTGGCCGAACGCTTGAAAGCGCTGATGCAACGTGTACCGATTTACATCCTCAGTGCCAACGGCGAGCGCAGTCCGGTGAATGATCACCCGCTCTGCCTGTTCAACCCGTTGGAAGATGCCGCAATACTCGAAAAAGAGTACGCCATTCCACGGCGCTATCTCGGCACCATCATGTCACCGTGGGCAGCCAAACGCCTGCAGGAATTTGGTGGAGACATTTCCAAATTCAAAGTCGTCAAAGTATGGCCATCGATTCTGGCGCAGGTCGGGATCGCGAAAACCGAACCCGGCGATGAGAACAATCAGGATATTTCAGCGCTGGTCGGCAAGGTCGATATCCGCAAGCTGGAGCATTATGCCCAGAACGATCCTGATGCCTACGGTTACTCTGGCGCATTGTGCCGTGCGAATCAGGGCATTATGGAATTCGTCGAGATGTTCAAAGCGCCGATCAAGGTGCTCCACCCGTTGCTGACCGCGACACAGGAAGGCAACTACAACGGGACGGAAGGTATTGCTGCCCTGCCGTTCAACGGGATTATTCTGGCGCACTCCAATGAATCCGAATGGGTGCAATTCCGTAACAACAAGAACAATGAGGCGTTTCTTGACCGTGTGTATATCGTGAAGGTGCCGTACTGCCTGCGCGTATCCGAAGAGGTCAAAATTTACGACAAGCTGCTTAACCACAGTGAGCTGACGCATGCGCCTTGCGCCCCCGGCACGCTGGAAACGCTGGCTCGCTTCTCCATTCTGTCGCGCCTGAAAGACCCCGAAAACTCCAGCATCTATTCCAAGATGCGGGTTTATGACGGGGAAAGCCTGAAAGATACCGATCCGAAGGCGAAATCCTATCAGGAGTACCGCGACTACGCAGGCGTAGATGAAGGGATGAACGGCCTGTCGACCCGCTTCGCGTTCAAGATTCTGTCACGTGTCTTTAACTTCGATCACAGTGAAGTCGCGGCTAACCCGGTACACCTGTTCTACGTACTGGAACAGCAGATCGAGCGCGAACAGTTCCCACAAGAGCAGGCAGAGAAGTATCTGGAGCACCTGAAAGGCTATCTGACGCCGAAATACGCGGAGTTTATCGGTAAAGAGATCCAGACCGCCTATCTCGAATCCTATTCCGAATACGGCCAGAACATTTTTGACCGTTATGTTACCTATGCGGATTTCTGGATTCAGGATCAGGAGTACCGTGACCCGGATACCGGCCAACTGTTTGACCGTGAATCGCTAAACGCCGAGCTGGAAAAAATCGAGAAGCCTGCGGGTATCAGCAACCCTAAAGACTTCCGTAACGAGATCGTCAACTTTGTCCTGCGCGCCCGTGCCAATAATAGCGGCCGGAATCCAAACTGGACCAGTTATGAAAAACTGCGCACGGTCATTGAGAAGAAAATGTTCTCCAACACCGAAGAGCTGCTGCCAGTGATTTCGTTTAATACCAAAACCTCAACGGATGAACAGAAAAAACATGATGACTTCGTCGATCGTATGATGGAGAAAGGCTACACCCGGAAACAGGTACGTTTGCTGTGCGAATGGTATCTGCGGGTGAGGAAATCATCATAATGACGCACGATGCTGGCAACAGCGTTTGGGGGAAACATGGCCTATTTTATTGATCGACGGCTAAACGGCAAAAACAAAAGCACGGTGAACCGCCAACGCTTTTTGCGCCGCTATAAGTCGCAAATAAAACAGTCGATTTCCGAGGCCATTAATAAGCGTTCGGTGACCGACATCGAAAGCGGGGAGTCAGTGTCGATCCCCAATGCAGACATCAACGAACCGATGTTCCATCAGGGCCGTGGAGGACGCCGCCACCGCGTCCACCCGGGCAACGATCACTTCGTACAGAACGACAAAATCGAGCGGCCACAAGGAGGTGGCGGCGGTGGTTCCGGTCAGGGGGATGCCAGTAAAGATGGCGAAGGCGAGGATGAGTTTGTCTTTCAGATCTCCAAAGACGAATATCTGGATCTGCTGTTTGAAGATCTGGCGCTGCCTAACCTGAAGAAAACCCAGCATCGGCAGATGACCGAGTACAAAACACACCGCGCTGGCTACACCGCTAACGGCGTTCCCGCCAATATCAGCGTAGTACGGTCGCTGCAAAACTCGCTGGCACGCCGTATGGCGATGACGGCGGGTAAACGCCGGACGCTGCATGAGCTGGAAGAGTCGCTGGAACAGCTGGCGCATACCGAGCCCGCACAATTGCTGGAAGAGGAACGGCTGCGGCAGGAAATTACCGAACTGCGCCAGAAAATTGCACGCGTGCCGTTTATCGATACGTTTGACCTTCGCTACAAGAACTACGAGCGCCGGGCCGAACCATCGAGCCAGGCCGTGATGTTTTGTTTGATGGACGTATCCGGCTCCATGGATCAGGCGACAAAAGACATGGCGAAGCGCTTTTATATTCTGCTGTATCTGTTCCTCAGCAGAAATTACAAAAACGTGGACGTTGTCTATATTCGCCATCACACGCAGGCAAAAGAGGTCGATGAACAAGAGTTCTTCTACTCTCAGGAAACCGGTGGCACCATTGTCTCCAGTGCGTTAAAGCTGATGGAGGAAGTCGTACGCGAGCGCTACGATCCGTCACAGTGGAATATCTATGCGGCACAGGCGTCGGATGGCGATAACTGGGCTGATGATTCCCCGCTGTGCCACCAGATTCTGGCGAATCAGCTTCTGCCGATGGTGCGCTACTACAGCTATATTGAGATCACCCGACGTTCACACCAGACGCTCTGGCGCGAATATGAAACGCTGCGCGATACATTCGATAATTTCGCTATGCAGCATATTCGCGATCAGGATGATATCTACCCTGTCTTCCGTGAACTTTTCCGTAAACAAACCGTAGGGCATTAGCCATACCCAGCCAGTTATCTGTTAGCCGTTGATGATGATAGTCATTGATGATCAACAGTTAGCTGGCTGATTTTCTTTCTCTGCGCATTTTTTTATAAACATGCATTTAAAATGCATGTATTATAAATGACATTATACCTGCACAGAGAATCACTTATGAACATTGATAAATTCAAACACCAGCACACCGAGATACTCGAAAGCATTGATACCCTGCGCCAGCTATCTCGGGCTGGCGTGACGGAGAATGCCGCTGACATCGCCCGCGCCATCGTCGCCATGAGTTCCACCATCAAATTGCACCTGTCCGCAGAAGATCGCGTACTTTACCCTTCGCTTCAGCGCAGCGGTGATGAACAGTTAACGAAAATGAGCCAGCATTATCAGGATGAAATGCAAACCATTGCCGCCGATTACGATGCCTTTTCCCGTCGCTGGAATACGGCTTCACAGTTGATGGGTCATGACCGGGATTTCCGGGCAGATGCCAATCACGTATTGCGGAAGGTCTACGAGCGTATGCAGCGGGAGAACCATGATTTTTATCCCCGCATTGAAACGGCCTGAGTAGATTAAGCACACCTGGCTACAGGGCGGAGAACGCTGACAGACAACAACTCCGCCCCGTTCATTCGGCCTTACAACGCCCTTTTTCGTCACATTAGCGTGACAATGTCACAAAGATAACACTTTCTTTCCGCCCGCGTGCGCATTACCCTATCGACCCCATAAAACGTAGATTTCTGTTTTTGTTATGCAACGATTTGTTCTGATTTTACTGACCCTGGTTCTGCTCGGCCCTCTGGGTATCGACATCTATTTGCCGCTTATTCCTGCCATCGCCGTGGCGCTAAACAGCCCTGAATCGCTGATTCAATCCACCGTCGCTCTGTTTATTCTGATCATGGGATTAGGCCAGCTTCTGGCTGGGCCGCTGGTCGACAAGTACGGTCGTCGCCCGATGGCGTTGGCTGGCGTGATTATCTATATCATCGGAGCCATCATGGCCGCGCTGGCGACCAGCGCTACGCTATTTGTTCTTTCACGCCTTTTTCAGGGTATGGCTGTCTGCTGCACCGCCGTTGCCATTTTCAGCAGCGTCCGTGACAAGCTAAACGGCGACGATGCCGCCAGAACCTATGGTTTTCTCAACGGCACGCTGAATATTGTGCCAGCGCTGGCGCCGCTATTGGGCGGTCTGTTGGCTGAAGCTTTCGGCTGGCGCGCTCCCTTCTGGTTCCTCGCAGGCTACAGCATTCTGGTTCTGGCACTCGTTATCCGTTTTCTGCCTGAGACGCGCCCGGACTCGACGCTGCCCGTACACGGCTTGCCGCTGCGCCAATACGCACGTCTGTTATCCGATCGCCACTTTCTAGGGTTCGCGTCAGTCAACGCAGGCGCAATGGGGATGGCGTTAACCTACGTCACTTTTTCCCCTGTGGTGCTGATGAATCAAGCACAGCTGACGCCGCTTGAATTTTCGATTGCCTTCGGCGCAAACGGCTTTTGGATCATGCTGGTCAGCTTTTTTGCGAACCGCATTATCCGCAAAGTCGGCCGACCACGCTGTCTCGCTGTAGGTAGCCTGCTGATGGGCGCGGGTTTCCTTTCGCTGCTTGGTGGTGTCGTGCTCTTACCTGAAACGCTGCAAAACACCTGGCCGACTTACATGCTGCCCGTCGCGCTGGCCTGCGCCGGTCTGGCATTTTTGATCGGGCCCTCCACCAGCTATGCGCTGGAGCCTTATTCGAATGAGGCGGGGATTGCGTCGGCGATGGTAGGATTCGTGCAAATGGCAGGCGGTGCGGCGCTGGGGTTAATTGCGATGGCGCTCCCTCTGCCATCAAAGATATCGCTGGCGCTGGTGATGCTCTGTGCCGCACTGTTGGCAATACGCGCCCGCCTGCTCACGCGGCACCACAAGGGCAGCATTACATCACTGCCCCGCACTGAGTAAAATCTCGGTGATGTTCAAAACATTAATGAGTTCAAAAACAGCACAGCGATACTAACGCACGTATCTTTCCACGGACAAATCATCGGTCTCAATCTCCGGTGATTTGTTCGACAGAATATCTGCCAGTACCTTTCCTGACCCGCAGGCCATCGTCCAGCCTAACGTGCCATGCCCGGTATTCAGATACAGATTTTTCAGCGGAGAACGCCCCACCAGCGGCGTGCCGTCTGGCGTCATCGGACGCAGCCCCGTCCAGAATGTCGCTTGTTCAATCGGACCACAATGGGGATACAGATCGCGCACGACCATCTCCAACGTCTCACGCCGTTTAGGATTCAGATCGGTGTTGAAGCCCACCACCTCAGCCATTCCTCCAACGCGGATGCGACGATCGAAACGCGTGATTGCCACTTTGTAGGTTTCATCCAGCACGGTAGAAACTGGCGCGGAGGCATCATCCGCCAGCGGGATCGTCAGTGAATAGCCTTTCAGCGGATAAACCGGAATGTCGAACCACTGGCGCAGTAGCCCCGTAGAATAGGAACCGCAGGCCATCACATAGGCGTCCGCCACGATCATCTCGTCATCACACTGAACGCCCGTTACGTTTTGGCCTTCCACCCGTAGTTGGCGGACGTTACGTCCCAGCTTAAAGGTGACGCCCGCATCGGCAGCCATCACCGCCAGTTGACGAGTGAACAGTTGACAGTCCCCTGTCTCATCATGCGGTAAGCGCAGCCCGCCGGTCAGTTTCTCCGCCACATTCGCCAGCGCAGGTTCAACGGAGGCCAGCTCATGACGCGTCAGCAGTTGATATGGCACGCCAGCTTCTTCCAGCACGGCGATATCCCGAGTTGCATTGTCATATTGCTGTTCGGTACGGAACAGTTGCAGCGTCCCGCCTTGCCGACCTTCGTACTGAATACCGGTATCTCGCCGCAGCTGTTGCAAACAATCACGGCTGTACTCCGCCAGACGCACCATCCGCGCTTTATTGGTCTTATAGTGGCGCGCATCGCAATTGAGCAACATTTGCCACATCCAGCACAACTGCGCGGCCGTGAAATCGGGCCGGATAGCCAGCGGCGCATGGCGCTGAAACATCCATTTGATCGCTTTCAGCGGTATTCCCGGCGCCGCCCAGGGCGCAGCATAGCCGGGAGAAATCTGCCCGGCATTACCGGCGCTGGTTTCTAACGCGGGCTCCGGTTGCCTGTCGATAACGGTGACATCATGCCCTGCCTGCGCAAGATACCAGGCGGTACTCACGCCAACTACGCCACTTCCCAGAATCACAACCCGCATGCTACCGCTCTCCCTTTCTCTCCGCTAAAGACCGTCTAATCTGCTAGAAAACTGTTTATTTAATGGAATAAAACACTAGGTAACAGGTGAAACTGGAGACTACTCTAGCATTTGGGAAGGAATTGTCACCCGTCTCAACGATAGCATTTATCTATTGTTACTTCTCACCTCAAGCAAGCTTCTCCAGGACGTTGGTAACGAAATAACTGTGAAACCATTCACAAAATAGGCATTCGTTTTTTAGGAAGAAACGGCAGAAAAGATAAAAAAGACGAAAATGTTAAAACTCAAATGAATGAAGATGTTAGCCCAATCGCACATTTTAAAATCATGATAACCATCACAGAAACCCATCCCTATTCATCCCTGTCAAGCTGCGAAACCCCGTAATTAAATACAAAATTGCGATATTCATCAAAAAAATGCTTTATCAGTTTAATAACATTGTGTTCACACGATAATTATTCATATTTCAGAGGTCAACGATGAAAATTGGATTAGTCATTAGTGGCGGCGATGTTAGCGGAATAAATAACTTCATCTTTCAGGTGAACAGAATGACAGATGCTGACATCGTTATTTTTGATGGTGGAATTAATGGCCTTATCGACAATTGCTGCAAAGCGATTACTCGCCGCGATCTGGTTGATTATTCCATCTCATCAATGCCGTTGATGACGTCAGGGAGAAGAGCCGGAAAATGCAGAAAATCTGATTATGAGAAAATCGTCAAAAATATACAAAAACAAAAACTCGATGCGCTCATCATGGCTGGAGGAGATGGATCCTTCCAATTCCTCAAGAAGCTCAGCCACTACGGTGTTCATTGCTACGGTGTAGGAATGACGATTGATAATGATATTTCAGGCAATAGCTACACAATTGGTTTTTCTACCGCCTGCGAACAGGTAATGAGTGAAGTAGAAAAGTTACGTAATACGGGTCGGGGATTACAAGGCCGAGTATTCATGATTGAACTGCTGGGCGGTTATTGCGGGGAATTAACATTACAGGCAGCGTTGAAAAGCAATGCTGATATTGCGCTTATTCCAGAATCGCCCTGGGACATGGATACGTTATCACAATGTATTCGGGAGAAGATTACAGAACAGAACAGCGTGATTATTTTATGCTCTGAAGGCTATACCCAGGAATATACACCCGGCTTTCAGGGCGCGATCGACACCATTATCAAGAAGCTAGAGCACAAAATTGGAATCCGTATCCGAAAGACTATTTTGGGATATGGTTTACGAAATGGCGCGCCCACCGGGGAAGAAATTATTCAGGGCACCCTTTTAGCAGAGGAAGTCGTTCGGTGTATCAACACTGGGCTGACAAATAAAATCATTATTATTAATAACAACAACAAAGCTATTCCCATCGACTTAGAGGAGTCCGAACGCCGCTTAGTCGATGTAGAAAGTCATTTTTATAAGCTCGCGAAAGCTCATCATCTTATATGAGGCCATTATTATGTTGAAAGTTCTTTGCGTATGCGGCTGTGGATTAGGCTCCAGTTTCGCTATCGAAATGAGTGCCAAATCCGTACTAAAAAAACTGGGCATTGATGCAGAAATAAATCACACCACGATTTCAGAAGCCTCTGCCTTCCGTTATGACGTCATTTTAACGCAGAAAATATTTGCGGATATTCTGACTAGTGATGCCAATGAGGATGAGAAAAAAAGAATCATCATTCTTAATAAATTGACCGACAAAGACGAAATAGAAGAAAAAATCTTAGCGTATATTCAGGCTCATAAATAACATGAGGTGAAAAATGAACACCGTTATCAATTTCATTGTGAAAGATTTATTAGGCCAGGCATCCATATTAATCGCACTGATCGCCATGATTGGTTTGGTTCTACAGAAAAAATCAGTCGGCAAAATTGCAGAAGGAACGTTCAAGACCCTGCTAGGTTTCCTCATCATGATGGCGGGGATTAACATCATCGTCGACACCCTGACGTATTTGAATAGCATCTTTACTCAGGGTTTTGGCATGACAGGCTACATCACCGATGTTGCTGCCATCGCCGGGCTGGCCAACCGCGAACTCGGGTCAGAAGTGGCATTGACGCTTATGGTGATCTTTGCGGTCAACATCCTTATTGCGCGCATTACTCCCTTTAAATATATCTTCCTGACCGGGCAAGCCCTGCTGTGGATGGCAACAATCGGTACCGTGATCGGCTATAAATCGGGTTTAACCGGCGCAACACTGATCCTCACCGGAGGCATATTTGGCGGCATTATGGCGGTGCTGATGCCCGCGCTAGCACAACCCATTGTACGTAAAATCACGAATTCTGATGATGTGGCACTCGGGCATTTTTGTACCATCGGGTATCTGGTACAGGCTGCTGTCGCCCGCGTAGTCGGTAAAAACTCCAAATCTACCGAGGATTTAACGCTACCCGATAACTTCAAGTTCTTGCAGGATACCTACCTGTCAATGGCCGTGGTTATGGTACCGATGTACCTCATCCCGGCCGTGGCGGCTGGGCCGGCCTATATCGCGCAATATGCCAACGGCGTTAACTATCTGATGTATTCCTTCATGCAGTCCATGCAATTTGTCGCAGGGGTGTTTGTTCTCTACAGCGGTGTGCGTCTGTTGCTTAATGAATTAGTTCCGGCATTCCGCGGTATCGCGATGCGTCTGGTACCCAACGCCAAACCCGCGCTGGATTGCCCGGTGCTCTTCCCTTACGCGCCCAACGCCGTGATTGTCGGCTTTCTTGCTACCACCGTCGGTTCTGTTCTGGGAATGCTGATCTTCCCAATGTTTGGGCTGGCGATGATTCTGCCGGGGTTATTGACCAACTTCTTTGCCGGCGGGACAGCGGGTATTTTCGGCAACGCACTCGGAGGGCGTCGTGGTGCCATCATCGGAGGCGTCGTTCATGGTCTTTTCATTACCCTATTACCCGCCATTCTGGTGCCATTACTGGAAGTCTTCGGGTTTACCGGTGTGACCTTTAGTGATTCTGATGTCATCAGTACAGGTCTGATATTAGGGCACGCATTCCAACAAGATTGGTTATTTGTCGCTGCGTTTGTCGCATTCGTTGCATTTATTGCCTTTATTGCGAACCGGAAATTATCGCAATAGCGCATGACCTTTCGATGGTCTGTCGTCATTAATATTATGCAAACGGGTTAAGGGGTCACTATGTTTTCTTTTCTCAGGCGTTTTTTATCTTCCGGATTTTCTGCCGATCGTCGTAGTCATGTGAATGACAACATTGCCAAAGAAATGGAAAAAGAATTAGCAGAACTGGAATCTCGCTTAGTACAAGATCCGAGCCATAGTGAAACACAGAAAATGTTAATGATTAAATACAACCAGGCCATCCAGTTATTTTCTGGGCATCCTGATTATCGACATCGCGTTGATGATATTTTTATCAAAATTGATGAACTCAGAAATACCATTCGTAAAAGTATATGAGGCGTTATGAGCATAAAAAACTTCCTGTTACAACATAACTGTATTCAACTTGGCGTGGTATGTAAAACGTGGGAAGACGCAATCTATTGTGCCGCACAACCATTAATTGACGCAAAATTTATCACGGAGGAGTATCCCATCGCGGTGATAAAAAACACGAAGGAATATGGTCCTTATTATGTTTTTGATGAAGGCATCGCGATTCCACATGCTCGCCCTGAATGCGGGGTGCGGGTGAATTGTTTCAGTTTACTGACGTTACAAGCACCGATCTCTATTCAGGGAAGTGAACCCGTGGATATTTTAATTATGTTCGGCGGCGTTAGCAGTGATGCACATATTACGGAAGGCATTGCCTCTATCGTCAATTTACTGGAAAAAGACGACATGATCTCTCGTATTCGAACCGCCATCACATCCGATGACATTGCCGGGGTATTATGAAAAAACTTATTTTAGTAAATGGTATACCAGCATCGGGGAAAAGTACGGTAGCTCGAGTCATTGCGGATGAATTCCATCTCCCGCTGTTAAGCCTCGATGAAATAAAAGAGCCTTTCATGGTGCAACTTTGTGACACGATTGATAGAACGTTAAACAGAAAGCTAGGGTACGCCGCATACCAAGCCATGTTTAATATCGTTCAGCAGGCACCGAAAAATAGCACTACTATTCTTGATGCCTGGTTCGGGTTTCGCGAAAAATCACGATTACAAGAATATATCACCGCGTGTGATATCCACCACACACTTGAAATATGGAATGCAATTTCCCCCGAACGAGTAGCAGAACGTTATCAGGCCAGAGTGCATAAAAGAATAAAAGGCCATCCCGGTGATGAGTACCTGCCGGAATTAATGGCACTCGCACATCAGGCTCACCCGATGAGTATTGGTAAGTGCTACACGGTTGATCAGGATAAGGACATTAATTATCAGGAACTCATTCAATGGATTAAAAAAAACCTGGATTAATCGATTATTGATATTAATTTTATGAGGATAATTATGATGAACACCATGACCACGGCTGAATACCGGGGATATCAATTAATTTGTGATGCAACGGGCTCAATGATGGTTATTGCCTGCGATCAACGTGGCGGGATGCGAACATTATTAGCATCGACCCCTGAAGCACAGGCGGCCATTACTAATGAAACATTAGGAAAAACAAAATATGACATCACGCGTTATCTGGCGGCAGAGGCAGGATGCGTGCTGGTTGATCCGATTTGCGCCATACCCGGTCTGATCGATGACAACATTTTGCCTCGTGATACCGGTCTGCTCATTGGGCTTGATGCGTCAGGCTGGGAAACGACGCCAGAAGGGTATCGGATCTCCACGCTGGTTGAGGGCGTCACGGCGCGCAAAGTGAGGGAATGGGGAGCGACAGGGGGGAAAATGATGATTTACCTGCGTCCGGACAGACCGGATGCCAATACCCGTAACCTTGAAACACTTCGTACCGTGATACAGGATTTTGCACAGGAAGATTTACTGCTCGTCGTCGAATTTCTGACCTACTCTCTGGAAGATGAATCTCGCGACACCTACACGCGTCTCCTGCCCGAACTCATTCCAGCAGGCTGTCAGGCCTGTATCGAGGCAGGCGCAAAGGTTTTAAAAATTCCTTATCCCGGATCTGATGAAGCCTGCGCGCACGTTACCGCGCTCTGCGGTAACATCCCCTGGGCAGTCCTCTCGGCGGGTGTCGATCACGCAACGTTTCTCCCTCAGGTAGAAAGCGCGTTAAAAAATGGCGCATCTGGCGTCATTGCCGGGCGTTCACTCTGGAAAGACTGTATATCCCTCGAACGTGCAATTTCAAAAGAGAAACTGTCTACCGTCGCCGTCTCGCGACTCAGAGATATTCAGGCACTCCTAAAACGCTATCAACGGCCCTAATCCAGCCTGCATTTTTTGCGCTCTCTCAGGAGAGCGCACTTCCCTCTCCTCCCGTACATACGCATGAATTTTCTACCCTATCGACAACCTTTTACCATCACACACGTTCGATTCCTCAATTGCCGCTCCACCAAAGCTCAGCTATAACTAAATGAACAACGATGGTTTTTTTGGCTGGGCCAACCGGAAGGCAGTAAACGGAATCTCACGTACCGGTTTGCTATATTAGGGGGCGCGCTGATGGCTATATCCACGGATAATCAGGTAAAAAAAACACTTCGCCTGAGTGATGGACCGGACTGGACGTTTGAGTTATTGCAGGTTTACCTTGATGAAATTGATCGGGTGGCCAAGTTGTATCGTCTGTCGACCTATCCTCATCAGATCGAAGTCATCACCTCAGAACAAATGATGGACGCCTATTCCAGTATAGGAATGCCGATCAACTATGCCCACTGGTCGTTCGGGAAGAAATTTATCGAAACCGAACAGCGCTACAAACACGGGCAGCAGGGGCTGGCGTACGAAATCGTCATTAACTCCGATCCCTGTATCGCGTATTTGATGGAGGAGAACACGCTGCCGATGCAGGCGTTGGTCATGGCGCATGCCTGCTACGGACACAACTCATTCTTCAAAGGTAATTACCTGTTTCGCAGTTGGACCGATGCCAGCTCCATCGTCGATTATCTGCTGTTTGCCCGGCAATATATCGCGCAATGCGAAGAGCGTTATGGCGTGGACGAAGTCGAACGCCTGTTAGATTCCTGCCATGCGCTCATGAATTACGGCGTTGACCGCTATAAGCGTCCGCAAAAAATTTCGCTTGAAGAGGAAAAGTCCCGCCAGAAAAGCCGCGAGGCCTACCTGCAAAGCCAGGTTAACGATCTCTGGAAGACATTACCACGGCGTGAACAGGGTGCCGCACCGGAGCAAGCGAGACGCTTTCCACAAGAGCCGCAGGAAAATCTGCTCTATTTTATGGAGAAGAACGCGCCGCTGCTGGAGCCCTGGCAGCGTGAGGTTCTGCGTATCGTGCGGAAAGTCAGCCAGTATTTCTATCCGCAGAAGCAGACGCAGGTGATGAATGAAGGCTGGGCGACGTTCTGGCACTACACTATTCTGAACCATCTCTATGATGAAGGCCGGGTCACTGAGCGCTTCATGATGGAATTCCTGCACAGCCATACCAACGTGATCTATCAACCGCCGTATAACAGCCCGTATTACAGCGGAATCAACCCCTATGCGCTGGGCTTCGCGATGTTTCAGGATATCAAGCGCATTTGCCAGTCGCCGACGGACGAAGACCGTTACTGGTTCCCCGATATTGCCGGTAAAGACTGGCTCGATACTCTGCATTTTGCGATGCAGAACTTCAAGGACGAGAGCTTCATCAGCCAGTTCCTGTCGCCTAAGCTGATGCGTGATTTCCGGCTATTTACGGTGCTGGACGACGATCGAAACAACTATCTGGAAATCGCGGCGATTCACGACGAAGAAGGCTATCGCCTGATCCGGCAGGAACTCTCCGCACAGTACAACCTGAGCCATCTGGAGCCGAATATTCAGGTCTGGAATGTGGATTTGCGCGGTAATCGGGCGCTGACGCTGCGCTATGTTCCGCACAATCGCGCCCCGCTGGATAAAAGCAGTCAGGAAGTATTGAAACACGTCCATCGCCTGTGGGGCTTCGACGTCTATCTGGAACAGGCTAACGCAGATGGCAGCGTTGAGCTGCTTGAACGCTGCCCGCCGCGTAACGGAACGGCATCCACATAGCGGAACGTGGCTACACAGCCAAAGACAAAGGGGATTCAGGTTGTTACCTGAATCCCCTTTTCACCTGTTCCGTTTAGCAATGCAACGACGCGGTATGAGTCCTAGCGGCGTACTTCTGCGATATCCCGTGGGATAGCGCTCTGCATACTGTGCCAGATCGCTCCGCTTTCTTTACCGTAATGTCTGACGACATCCATTACCTGATCGTACAGCTCTTCGCTGCGCAACGTTTCCAACCGACCGTAAAAATTCACCGCCAGCTTGCGGGCTTCGGGGTTGGAAAAATAGTAGCGCCCTACGCGAATATATAACCCCTTCAAACCGTTCAGAATCAGGCCATAAATTGGATTGCCGGAAGCAAAAGCCAGACCGCGGAACACGTTGTAATCCAGTTGCGCAAAGGCTTCTGCGCTATCGTCTACCGCATTGGCCTGAGTCAACACATCACGCACCTTCTCCGGGTTATGCCGTAACGCCGTCCGAATAAAGATGGCGGCGATGTTGGTTCGCACGGCCAGCAGGTTATCGATCAGTTGCGGCACGCTATCGTGATCGAGTCGTGCCAGCGTTTCCAGAATATTGAGCCCGGATGTTTCCCAAAAATTGTTAATTTTTGTTGGCTTCCCGTGCTGTATCGTTAGCCAACCATCGCGAGCCAGGCGCTGAAGCACTTCGCGCAGAGTAGTACGGGTTACGCCGATCAGTTCGGAAAGCTCTCTTTCCGCGGGCAAAATAGAGCCGGGAGGAAAGCGGTTATTCCATATACTTTCGATAATGTATTCTTCCGCGAATCCAGCCGGACTTTGCGCCTTTATAACCATGTGTTTGATAATCCGTAGCGGTGATTGCCGAAAAAAGCCGAACCATAATACCAGACGAAAGAATCATGATATAGCGCCGCACTCAGGCACCGAACAATTTCAATGAAAAATTGTGACTGCAAACCGCCCTCTCACCACGTAGAACGCTAGACTTCTGACCGTTTGTAAAGTTTTTACGATATGATGAAAACCATCAAACTATTCTAACGAATAAGGATTCCCCTCCCATTATGATCGACATGCCCCTCCACCGTGCGCTATTAAAAAATTTCCTGGGATACGCGCCAGACTGGTACAAACTGACTATTTTTTGCTTCTTGCTGGTTAATCCGCTGCTGTTCTATTTTGTCAGCCCGTTTTGGGCCGGTTGGTTATTGGTCGTGGAGTTTATTTTTACGCTAGGCATGGCGCTGAAATGTTATCCGCTACAGCCCGGCGGCCTGCTGGCGCTTCAGGCCATCCTCATCGGGATGACCAGCCCGCAACAGGTGTGGCATGAGGTTACAGGGAATATTGAAGTCCTCATGCTGCTGGTGTTTATGGTGACGGGCATCTATTTCATGAAGCAACTGCTGCTCTTTGTCTTTACCAAACTGCTGCTGCGTATCCATTCAAAGACGCTGCTGTCGCTTGCCTTCTGCGGCGCCGCCGCGTTCCTTTCCGCGTTCCTTGATGCACTGACCGTGATTGCCGTCGTTATCAGCGTTGCTATTGGGTTTTATGGTATTTACCACCGTTTCGCCTCCCAACAACGCGAGGACGAGGCCGATATCAGCGACGACAGCGCACTAAGCAGCGAGGAACATCATCGTACGCTGGAGCAGTTTCGGGCATTCTTGCGTAGCCTGCTCATGCATGCCGGCGTCGGCACCGCACTGGGTGGGGTGATGACGATGGTTGGCGAGCCTCAGAACCTGATTATCGCGAAAAGCGCAGGCTGGGATTTCGTCAGCTTCTTCCTGCGCATGTCGCCGGTCACCGTCCCCGTGTTTATTTGCGGTATCCTGACCTGCGTGCTGGTTGAGCGTTTTAAACTCTTCGGCTATGGCGTAAATCTGCCGGACAACGTGCGCCGCGTGCTTGAGGATTACGATCGTGACATGACAGAAAAGCGCACGCCGCAGGATAAAGTGCGTTTACTCGTACAGGCAGTGATTGGTGTTTGGCTTATTGTCGCGCTGGCGTTTCATCTGGCTGAGGTCGGATTGATTGGCCTTTCCGTGATTATTATGGCCACGACGTTCTGCGGCGTGACCGAAGAACATGCCATCGGTAAAGCGTTTCAGGATGCCATGCCGTTTACCGCGCTGCTGACGGTTTTCTTTGCCATCGTCGCCGTCATTATCGATCAACAGCTGTTTTCACCAATTATCCATTACGTCCTGCAATCTTCTGAGAGTGCACAACTGACGCAGTTTTACCTGTTTAATGGCCTGCTCTCATCGATATCGGATAACGTCTTTGTTGGTTCGGTTTATATCAACGAAGCGCGCAGCGCCTTTGAAAACGGTAAAATTTCGTTACCTCAGTTTGAGTTGCTCGCCGTGGCGATCAATACCGGCACCAACCTGCCCTCTGTCGCCACGCCGAATGGGCAAGCGGCGTTTCTGTTTCTGCTGACATCTGCGCTGGCACCACTTATCCGTCTGTCTTACGGGCGCATGGTGGTGATGGCGCTGCCTTACACCATTGTGATGACACTGGTCGGGTTGCTTTGCGTTGAGTTCACGCTAGTACCGTTTACTGACTTTTTGATGAATAATCACTGGATTTCTTTGCCAAATTTGACCCTATCGGGCAGTCACTCATAATCACGATCGTGTATAGTAATCACGGCAGCGACCATTTCCGCGTTGATGACGTTATCAATACGATGTTCGCCGCCGTAGAATGACAGAAAAGCATTAAATAAACATATCGTTACGTTTTGCACAGTGAAATGATGGCAGTGAAGCCAGAACGGTTTACACTGCTGCTTTAATCATGTTTAGCATGGAATATTTTTATGTTGCGATTTCTTAATCGTTGCTCACGCGGGCGTGGTGCGTGGCTGCTGCTGGCGTTTACTGCTTTAGCGTTGGAATTGACCGCGCTCTATTTTCAGCACGTTATGCTATTAAAACCGTGCGTGCTGTGTATCTATCAGCGCTGTGCGCTATGGGGCGTGTTCGCCGCGGGTATTGTTGGTGCCATCGCGCCATCAACTGCGTTGCGTTATCCGGCCATCGCGTTATGGATATACAGTTCTTACGAAGGGGTTCGACTGGCCTGGAAACACACGGATATCTTGTTGAATCCGTCGCCGTTTACCACCTGTGATTTCTTTGTCAGCTTCCCGTCATGGTTGCCTTTAGACAAATGGCTTCCGGCCATTTTCAATGCGACAGGTGATTGCTCAGTGCGTCAGTGGGAATTCCTCTCTCTGGAAATGCCCCAGTGGCTACTTGGCATCTTTGTCGCTTATCTGGTGATTGCCGTGCTGGTATTGATCGCTCAACCTTTCCGTCCTAAGCGCCGCGATCTCTTCAGCCGTTAATCAATAAGCGGATTAATACGGAAGGCGATTCACACAGAAACCGAAAAGCCCGACACTATGTCGGGCTTCTGGTAACCGTTTCTACGCCTCACAGACTTGCGTCAACGCTCACTGCTGTGGTCTGTAGATATCGCGATAATGGCCTAATCGCTCGTTGAAAAAAGGCCTTTTTTCCTGCGAAACACTTCGTGATATTTCATCAGCGTCGATCTTTTTTTCCTGACTCTCCATAAAAGCAATCGTGGATGCGGCAAAATCAGTGTACTGCTCGCTGTACTCAAGAATGATTTTCTCAAAGTTAATCACATGCACCCCCCTCTCTGTTTACATTGCTTTAAAATTATACAGCACGTCACGATTTATGCCGGAGATGACAGCATGATTCGCACAAGGAAAAAGAAAAGTGTGAAGTGACGCGCAAAAAGCAGATGAGCGTTCCAGTTCCGGCAGTGAAGTGCAGTGTTTCACCTCAACGATATATAAACCACCAACCTCTTTCTGCTCGTTTTTTCTTCATTAACATGCCCCCCAAGACTATAGTACCTACTGCAGGTCAACGATGACTTTTCACCCTATGAGGTATTTCTATCGCAATTGATTTATTCAGGAGAAACAACCATGTTAGGCAATATCAATCTCTTCATCGCCATATTGGGCGGCATTCTTTTTCTCAGTTTCCTGGCGGCGTACCTGAGCCCCAAATGGGATGACTAATGAACACTGACTCTCCCCCCGATAAAAAGCCCCTCTTCTGAGTGATTCAGCTGAGGGGCTTTTTATTTTCACCAGTAAACAGTTTCAATCGGGCAACTGACCACGCCAAACCATCATTATCTCGCCCACTCAGGTTTGTTCAGTATATGATCCTGCCAGTCCACCACTTCACTCTCACGTACAGCGATATGGCGCACGGAGATACGCTCCCGGTGCATGGCTGTCTTGGTGCCGCAGACCAACGGATGCCACTGCGGTAAATCTTCACGTTCATGAATCAGGCGATATGCACAGGTCGCCGGTAGCCAGTTAAACGTCAGCAGGTTTTCACGCGTCAGCTTGATGCAGTCCGGTTCGTACTCGAAGCGTTTCTCATAGTTACGGCACTGGCAGCTTTTAATATTCAGTTGATTACAGGCGACGTTGGTAAAATAGATTTCCTCCGTATCCTCATCAATCAGTTTATGCAAACAGCACTGACCGCAGCCATCGCACAGCGACTCCCATTCATCGTCAGACATCTCAGACAACGTTTTTTGCTGCCAAAAAGGGCGTTCAGTCATGTTTCTTCCAGTTAACTTAAGTTGATAAATCAATAGCGTTGTAAATAAGACTCGTGATTCTGGCAGGCGCGGCGGGGAGATTTTGCTGCCCGTCGTTCAACACGGGCAGCCGGGGCATTAGATAATACGTGTGCTCAACGTCCGGTCATTCACCGTAATCGTCAGCATATCGCCAGACAGGATCGGACCGACCCCTTTTGGCGTACCCGTCAAAATAATATCGCCCGCGCGCAGCGTAAAGAAACGGCTCATGTAGGCGATCAGCGGCAGAATCGGCGTAATCATATCACGCGTATTACCCTGCTGGCGCACTTCATCATTCACTTTTACACCCAGTTCGGTTTGCTGCGGATCGCCAAACTCAGCAACCGGAATGAAACCGGAGATCGGGCAGGAACCGTCAAACGCCTTGGCTTTTTCCCACGGCTGGCCCGCTTTTTTGAATTCGGACTGCAAGTCGCGCAGCGTCAGATCCAGCGCCACACCGTAACCCGCAATCGCCCGGGCGACGCGTTCTTCATTCGCCTGCTTTAACGGCGTACCAATCAGCACCGCCAGTTCAACTTCGTGGTGAACCGAGCCCAGGTTTTTAGGAATGGCAACGGGCTGGCGTAAATCACACAGTGCGGTTTCAGGTTTGATGAATAACACGGGCTCGCCAGGGGTCGCACTGCCCATTTCTTTGATGTGTTCTGAATAGTTGCTTCCGACGCAAACGACTTTATTTACTGGGAAATCAAGCAGCGCGCCCTGCCAGTCTCTGTGTTGGTACATGGGTATTCTCCTGCCCTGTCTGTTGGATGATCGCTGTCTTCGTGGTGCAAAACCATCGTTATATCATCGCAACGGGGGTTACCCCAACAGATTTCAGGAGAGCAAGGCTGGCGATCGCGTGGTCTGGAGAAGACGTTATAACTCATCAAAAATGGAAACAATTAAATTATGACGGAGTAAAACGTGGAAGATGAATATTTATCGCGCGGAATATCATGTAAATGGTCGAGATATTCCACGCCAAATTATGTTTGCGGCTTTATCTGAAAGTACGCGCTGGTATTATTTTTTTACACTTACATAGGGGTGTTTAATAAGCTCTCGACCGGAGGTGGAACTTGCAGATAAAAACCCTGTTCCTGTAGCGCAAGTTTCACTTTTTCTATATCGGCATTCGCCAGTTTTTTACGACCATCCAACGGTAAGACCATGGCTAACTGCGGCGTGCCAAAACTTTTCATTAATTCTTCTGGCACGCGCGAGAAATCGTCTTTTTTTTCAACATAAAGATAGGTCTGATCGCGTTTGGCACTTCGATAGATCACACAAAACATTTTTTTTACTCTATTTGATGGGAATGCCATCTTGCCTGTATATAATTGTGACTATAACATGCTTACAGCGCTCTGGAATATCATGCCTTAAATGTTACTCTAGGGATTAAAAGATGCTGAAACTGAGTCAGGATAGATGTCACAAACGCCAATAGAGTTAAAAGGCAGCAGCTTTACCTTATCGGTTGTTCATTTGCATGATTCCCAACCCGAGGTAATTTACCAGGCACTACAGGAAAAAATAGAGCAGGCGCCTGCTTTCCTGAAAAATGCCCCCGTTGTCATTAACGTTGCCGCCTTAACTGCGGAAACTGACTGGATAAAATTACAGCAGGCCATTTCGTCAACCGGCCTGCATGTCGTTGGCGTCAGTGGATGCACCGACGATGCATTAAAGAAAACCATTGCGCAGGCGGGGCTTCCCCTTCTGAGCGAAGGTAAAGCACAACGCCGGGTAGTCGAACCCGTCGCCGCCGTTCCTGCGGTGGTGAAAACGAAAGTCATCAACACCCCCGTTCGCTCCGGCCAACAGATTTATGCCCGGAACAGTGACTTGATTGTCACAAGCAGCGTCAGCGCGGGTGCTGAGGTGATTGCCGATGGCAATATTCATATTTACGGCATGATGCGCGGCCGAGCCCTCGCCGGCGTTTCTGGCGATGTTCAGAGCCAGATATTCTGTACGCATCTGGCCGCAGAACTGGTCTCTATCGCTGGCCGTTACTGGCTGAGCGACCAGATTCCTGAACCGTATTTTGGGCAGCCAGCACGGATCAACCTGAACCAGCTGGACAATGTTTTAACGATAAAACCTCTAGACTAGAATCTCCCAAGGAAACATTTATGGCACGCATCATTGTTGTTACATCGGGTAAAGGGGGCGTTGGCAAGACCACATCAAGCGCGGCCATTGCTACCGGTTTAGCCCAGAAAGGAAAAAAGACGGTTGTCATCGATTTTGACATTGGTCTGCGTAACCTCGACCTGATCATGGGATGTGAACGTCGCGTGGTGTATGACTTCGTGAACGTTATTCAGGGTGATGCCACGCTGAATCAGGCGCTAATCAAAGATAAAAGAACGGACAATCTCTACATTCTGCCGGCATCACAAACGCGTGATAAAGATGCCTTAACGCATGAAGGCGTGGAGAAAGTGCTCAACGATCTGGGCGACATGGAATTCGATTTCATCGTGTGTGATTCACCCGCCGGGATTGAAACCGGTGCGCTGATGGCGCTCTATTTCGCCGACGAAGCGATTATCACCACCAACCCGGAAGTCTCTTCCGTTCGCGACTCTGACCGCATCCTTGGCATTCTGTCCTCGAAGTCACGCCGCGCTGAACGTTCTGAAGACCCGATCAAAGAGCATCTGCTGCTGACGCGCTACAACCCAGGCCGTGTGAGCCGTGGCGATATGCTAAGCATGGAAGACGTGCTTGAAATTCTGCGGATTCCACTGGTTGGCGTGATCCCAGAAGACCAATCTGTACTCCGCGCTTCTAACCAGGGCGAACCTGTCATTCTGGATACTGAAGCCGATGCCGGCAAAGCCTACGCGGACACCGTTGAACGTCTGCTTGGCGAAGAGCGTCCTTTCCGTTTTGTTGAAGAAGAGAAGAAGGGTTTCCTTAAACGACTTTTTGGGGGATAAATTATGGCTTTACTGGACTTCTTTCTGTCCCGCAAAAAAACGACAGCCAATATTGCCAAGGAACGGCTGCAAATTATTGTCGCGGAGCGACGCCGGGGAGATAGTGAACCCCATTATCTGCCGCAGCTAAAGCGGGATATTCTTGAGGTTATCTGTAAATATGTACAGATTGATCCTGAGATGGTGACGGTTCAACTTGAGCAAAAAGGAGATGATATTTCCGTGCTTGAGTTGAACGTGACATTACCGGAAGCGGAAGAAACGCCTAAATGATTTTTCTGCTGTGATATCCCCTGCTTTTACGCAGGGGATAGCTATTCCCGTCATACTTCAAGTTACGTGCGTTTCATTCCACAATGGACTGTATATTTAGCCAGTCTTTCATTGCTTATTTTGTTTTTTTCGCCGCATTTTCATCACCCTATTTACTGCTTTTTCCATGATGGCATCATCACAGCAAATAAGGCGTATTGATAAGGCGTGTTTAGCGGGGATTAATAGCGCTGCACAATGTCGCGTAGTTCATCGCCATATAACTGACTGCGCCAGCCAGATAACATTTCCGGCATTCCTGCGTCTTGCCCACTTAATTTCCAGTGCCAGTTCAGCAGACGGTTAATTTGACGACGCGATGCCAATAACTCGGCGGATAATCCACTCTGTTCGCTCACGCGCTGTACCAGCGCTTTGATATCTTTAAACGCTTTTTTATAGCCGGGATAGTCGATCAAATTAATGACCGGTGGCGGGCAATCCGCGTCACTAATACCATCCGTTTGTGCAACACAGTCCAGCAGCGTTTTCCCGTGGTAGCGAATTTCCGGGCCGCTCAGCCCCAGTGAGCTCAGTTCACCCAGCGAAGTCGGCAGACAACGCGCCACCTGCAACAGGTTCTCTTCACGTACGACAAAATTCACCGCGCTGTCTCGCTCACGCGCTTTACGCAAACGCCACTCAGCCAGACGCTGTAGGCAAGCCAGATGCCGGCCACGCAGCTGCCAGGCATTACCAAATTCGCGATAGGCCAGTGCCGGTGCCAAAATATCCTGTTTACGCTGACAAAGCAGGAGACATTCGTCCAGCGCAGCGTTCATCCACCCTGCGGCTTGCGTATCCGCCACCAGCTTGGCTGCCATTGGCAACAGGTAGAACACATCGGCGGCCGCGTAATCACACTGTTTTTCACTCAGCGGACGGGCCAGCCAGTCCGTTCTCGATTCGCTTTTATCCAGCGTCACGCCCATATAGTCAGCCACCAACGCAGCGAAACCATAAGAAAGCGGTTTGCCTAAAAATGCGGCCAGAATCTGTGTATCAATGAACGGCGTCGGCAGTGTTCCAAACGCATTGAGAAACACTTCCAGATCTTCGCTGCCTGCATGCAGGAATTTAGTGACCTGTTCGTCACGCAGTAACGCCTGAAAAGGTGCCCAGTCGGTAATCGTTAACGGGTCGATAAGTGAAAGCTGTTCGCCGTCATACAATTGAATCAACCCCAATTGCGGGTAGTACGTGCGGGTTCTGACGAACTCCGTGTCCAATGCCACCTGCGGAAAGCGTCGCGCCTGAGAGCAAACCTGTTGTAACCCGATGTCGGAAGTGATCAACTGATAATTCAAAACGTCATTCTCTTGGTTGTTTTACTTTACGGTTCTGGGTCAAATCCGTATCGCCGTAAAAATTCCCGGCGGACATTTTTAACATCGCAAGCGACGGCCCATAGGATGACGACGCTACGTTCGCCATAAACATAAAAAAGAACGCCGGATAAACCGGCGTGAAAACATCATATCGCGTCCTGCCGCTCTCTGGCAGTCGTTTTCGTGGAAAATCGTCAGGCGGCTGCGTCTTTCTTCACCTTCTTATCGTCGCGCAATTCGCGACGCAGGATTTTCCCCACATTAGATTTCGGCAAGTCGTCACAGAATTCGACCTCTTTCGGCACTTTATAGCCGGTAAGATTTCGGCGACAGTGGGTAATGAGTTCCTCTTTCGTTAACGAGTTATCGCGCCTGACCACAAAGGCTTTGACTGCTTCACCGGATACCTCATTCGCCACCCCAATCACCGCCGACTCGGACACTTTGGGATGGCGGCTGATGACATCCTCAATTTCTGTCGGATAGACGTTAAAGCCGGAAACCAGAATCATGTCTTTCTTACGATCGATGACCCGCAGAAACCCTTCGTCATCAGACGTGACAATGTCACCCGTTGCCAGCCAACCGTCTTTTAACACTTCATCCGTCGCGGCAGGCTGCTGCCAGTACCCTAACATCACCTGCGGCCCGCGCACCCACAGTTCGCCGGACTCACCCGGCCCAGCGTCGTTGCCGTCATCGTCAATGATTTTGACGTCCGTTGATGACACCGGTAGCCCGATACTGCCACTGTAATGTTTGAGATCGTAAGGGTTTACGGCCACCAGAGGTGAACTTTCCGTTAGTCCATATCCCTCAAGCAGATGTTTACCCGTTAGTTTTTCCCAACGTTCTGCCACCGCTTGCTGCACCGATGCGCCACCGCCGACCGCTAAACGCAGCGTTGAGAAATCCAGCTCGTGGAACTCTTTGTTGTTAAGCAGTGCGTTAAATAACGTATTGACGCCAGTGATAGCCGTAAACGGGTATTGTTTCAGTTCCTTCACAACCGCCGGGATATCGCGGGGGTTAGTGATCAACAGATTCTTCCCGCCCAATTCAAGGAACAAAAGGCCGTTCACCGTGAGCGCGAAAATATGATAGAGCGGCAACGCCGTGATCACCAACTCATTGCCTTCTTGCAGAATAGCGCCGTATGCCCCTTTACACTGTTCAAGATTCGCCAGCATATTGCGGTGCGTGAGCATGGCACCTTTAGCGACGCCCGTGGTGCCGCCGGTATATTGCAGAAATGCCAGATCGGTATTGATAATATCGGGGCGAATATACTGCTGACGCCGTCCTTCCTGCAAAACACGACGGAATGATATCGCATCCGGCAGATGGTATTTAGGCACCAGCCGCTTAATGTACTTCACCACGAAGTTGACCAGCGTCCCTTTTGCCGTGGAGAGCTGATCTCCCATACGGGTGAGGATGACGTGCTTCACCGCCGTGTTATGGACGACTTTTTCCAGCGTATGCGCAAAGTTAGACACGATGACAATCGTGCTGGCCCCGCTGTCTTTTAGCTGATGTTCCAGCTCACGCGGTGTATACAGCGGGTTAACGTTAACCACCACCAGACCCGCGCGCAACACACCAAACAGCGCAACGGGATATTGCAGTAGATTGGGCATCATCAGCGCGACACGATCGCCCTTTTGCAATTTAAGCTGGTTTTGCAGATAGGCCGCAAATGCCCGACTCCGCTCTTCCAGCTTACGAAACGTCATCACTTCCCCCATGTTGACGAAGGCAGGTCGGTCGGCATAGCGCCTCACGCTATTCTCAAACATTTCAATCAACGACGAATAGCGATCCGGATCGATTTCCGCCGGCACGTCCGCCGGATAGCGTGATAACCAAATTTTTTCCAAGACGTCACTCCCGAGATATTTTTTTAGTGGCATCGTCGTCGCCCTCAGAGGCTTATTGTTATTAACATTATTTTAACTCAGCCTACCAGTTAGCTAACAAACAATCTTAAGGTTGCGAGAGCGATCACTAATTTATTCTTTATTCAAAAAAAATCAGGCAACCTGCGTCGCCTGATCTCTTCACTCCGAACGAAATAATTTTATTCTGTCACGACATTCTCAACCCGCGCCGGACCAGACCACCCACCGTCAAATCCCCATCCTGGGCCCCAGCCATAGCCGTAACCCGCACGCCATCCCCATGGGCCATAACCATAGCCGCCGGGTGGCATCATCAGACGCTGCACGACATTCCAGCGTTTGTAGCCTTGTGCGTCGATCACGACGTAGCGATAAGGCTTATCGCCGATAGCCCCCTGTTCGGTGCCGACAATCGGCCCGACAACGGTGACCAATTGGTCTTTAAAATCGACAGGTTCCAGAAAGCGATTCACATAGGCAATAAAACGCCCTTCTGATGGCATATCCAGCAGCGGTTTCGCCCCGCTATCCAGCGGCATGCTGGCAATCTCCAGGCGCGTTTTATTCGCTTCATTGCGGATGCCAACCACCCGCCCGCCAAAGCGCGATTCCTGACCGACATAAATCTGCGGCGCATTCATCACTCGCACCAGATCGTCCTGTGGCGTTGGCGACGTGCCTTTAATCGCATCCGGTATCGTGACACAGCCCGAAAGCAGCAGCGCTGCCGCCGCTACCAGACAGAGTCGTGCTTTTTTCTGATTCAGATGCAGATTTTTCATTCGCACACTTTTTATCTGTACATGCTTCATGGGTACAAACATGGCACAACCCCCTCTTCGGATATCTGATAGTTAGACTGCTCAGCATCGAATAAGTTGCTGTTTACAGAAGTTATACACCGCACCAAATAAGTAGTCTGTTTATTCGCGGCCGGGAAGTTTTTTCCAGGTCACTTCATTGCGCAGATAGCGCGGTTGCGCATTCTCGACGCTGACCGCCTTTCCTGCCTGCCATAGCTGACAGGCCAGCGGCAACATATCCTGCGCCTGCGGCAGCAGCACATTGCCCTTCGCTAACACCAGCGAAGAATGGCTGACCAGTTCAGGATAGGTTTCCCATCCGGTTCCGACCGTGGTCCATTCGCCTGACAGCTCAGCGGTTAAGGCCTGCACCTGTTCAGGTTTCAATACGGCTTCCTCGGATTCGCCCTGCCAGCTACCGTCAGCATCGCGCTGATAGCAGCCCCAGTACACTTCACCCATTCGCGCATCAATGGCCGCCAGCACTTGCGTCGCCTGCGTCAGGCGGAAAGCGCCCTGCGCCATCGTCGCCAGTGACGATACGCCGAGCATCGGTAAATCCGCGCCCAACGCCAGCCCTTGTGCAATGCCGATACCAATCCGCACGCCGGTAAAACTTCCCGGCCCTTGGCCAAAAGCCAACGCATCAAGATCGTTAAGCGTCAAGCCGCTGTCGGCCAGCACCTGCTGAACCATCGGCAGAATACGTTGTGTGTGCTCACGGGGACAAATTTCGAACAGAGAATGAATTTCGCCTTCATTCCAGAGTGCGACGGAACAGGCTTCCGTTGCGGTATCAAGCGCTAGAATTCGCGTAGACATGCCAACCTCAGGCAGGATAAATAAATCTTAACAACCCGTATCATAGCATAAGCCCCTGTCGTGCCGCAGCCCTTCCCGCCATCGGTAAGGTCATGCAGCAATCGCCAGTTGGGAATTATGTGTTACGCGTCAGGAAATTAATCGCCTGCCTAATATCGCGGGTCCGCGGCGTTGGCGGCAGGCTGTTAAGGAACACGGCGCCATACGGGCGCATCACCAGTCGATTATCGCAAATCACAATCACACCGCGATCCTCAACGTCACGGATGAGGCGACCCACGCCTTGCTTCAGGGTAATTACCGCATCGGGAACCTGTACATCGTCAAAAGGCTCGCCGCCGCGCAGCCGACAGTCTTCGATACGCGCCTTCAGCAGCGGGTCGTCTGGCGAGGTAAACGGCAGTTTATCGATAATGACGCAGGAGAGCGTATCACCACGCACGTCCACGCCTTCCCAGAAACTGCTGGTTGCCACCAGTAAAGCATTGCCCGCCGACACAAACTGTGACAGCAACTGCGCCTTGCCGGTCTCCCCCTGTAGCAGCACCGGTAGCGTCAGCATGGCGCGGAATTCAGCGGCCAAATCGCGCATCATCTGATGCGAGGTACACAGCATAAAGCAGCGTCCCTGATTCGCTTCAATCAACGGTTGCAGCATCGTCGCCAGCCTTTTCGCCGCACCGGGACGATTGGTTTCCGGCAAATGACGGGGAACGCAGAGCAGCGCCTGATTGGCATAATCAAACGGGCTGGGCAGCAGGAGCGTGTTCGCGTTATCCAACCCCAGCCTATCGGTGAAATGGAAGAGTTGATCGTTAACAGACAGGGTGGCGGAGGTAAATATCCAGGCGGCAGGCTTGTCCTTCATCAGTTCGCGAAAACGATCGGCGACGGACAGCGGCGTCAGTGCCAACACGAAATGGCGCGAATTGCATTCATACCAGTAGCTATAACCCGGCTGTTGTACTTCTTTCAGTCGCTTCAGGCGGTTGCGATAGAGCGTGGCGCGCTCAAAAGCGGCATCCAGCAGCGCAGAGCGCCCCAGCGACAGTTTCGCGACGTCGTAACACAGTTCTAATGCATCATCCAGCAACACCAGCGCACGCTGAAGCGACGGTTGTTCGAGCACATCGCGAAGGTTACCGCGAAACCCCGGATCGCCCAGCGCCAGCCGAAAATCCTGCGTACTTTGCGTCAGGCGGTCGGCACTTTTTTGCAGTTGAGAGGCATCTCGCACTTCAGTGCGGTAAGCAATGATGATGTCTTTTGCCAAATCCAGCAGTTGGCGGCTCGAAAGCTGCTGACCGAAATATTGGCTGGCAATGTCAGGTATCTGGTGGGCTTCATCGAAAATCACGACATCACTTTCCGGGATCAGCTCAGCAAAACCGGTCTCCTTGACCACCATATCCGCCAGATAAAGATGGTGGTTAACCACCACGATGTCGGCATCCATCGCCTTGCGTCGCGCTTTCACCACGAAGCACTCTTTGTAGTGCGGACAGTCGCTGCCCAGACAGTTATCGTTGGTACTGGTCACTAACGGCCAGATCGCACTGTCTTCCGCAACGCCTGAACAGGTCGTGACATCGCCTTCCGTCGTTTCCGATGACCAGCCGCGCAGCCTGACCAGTTCGCTCAGCGTTTCGGCGGGTAAATCACCGCCGCCCAGCGACTGCTGTTCGAGCCGTTCCAGACAGAGATAGTTCGAGCGACCTTTCAGCAGCGCGAGTTTACCTTTGTACTTCAGCGCCTGCGCAATCGTCGGTAAATCGCGACTGTAGAGCTGATCCTGTAGCGCTTTTGAACCTGTCGAGATGATGACTTTTTTATCAGCACGCAAGGCGGGCGCAAGGTAGGCATAGGTTTTACCGGTTCCGGTTCCCGCTTCCACCACCAGCGCCGTTTTATCGTCAATGGCTCGCGTTACCGCCTGCGCCATCTGCCGCTGTGGCTCACGCGGTTTGAAGCCCGTGATCGCTTTCGCCAGCGCGCCGTCATTCGCAAAATCATCAATTACCCGATCGTTCGTCACGCCCGCTCTCTTGTTCAAGGAAATGCTGTATCTGTAAGCCGCTAACCGTTTCAGGTCGTGGCAAAATATCGCGCTGATTATGCCAAGAGTCACCCGACGCTACCACCTTAAATCAGGAAAGCGTGCCGCAATCTGCTGTGTTAGGCTTGGCGGCTGGTATTGATTGATGTCACTATTTTAACTATCCCCACAATTTTTAATTATCACCACAATGGAGAAACCCCACCTCATGGCGATCACACGAATTAATCCTGAAGCCCGCTGGTCAGACGCCGTCATCCACAACAACACGCTGTATTACACCAGCGTGCCGGAGAATCTGGATGACGGTGCACAGGCGCAAACGGAGAACGCACTGGGCGCACTGGATGCGATCCTGCAACGGGCGGGAACAGATAAGAGTAAGCTGTTGGACGTGACGATTTTTCTTGCCGACGCGGATGACTTTGCCGCGATGAACGCCGCGTGGGATGCCTGGGTCGTGGCGGGCAGCGCACCTGTACGCTGCACTGTCCAGGCTAAGCTGATGCATCCGAAATTTAGAGTCGAAATCAAAGCGATTGCAGCGATATAACCGTATATCCCTTTTTCATGTCCTAACGAAGAGGATGGACGTTACTGCTCGTCTTCCTCTTCACCATCGTCAAAATAGTGTTCTTCGTCGCTGTCATTCACGGTGTCATCGTCTTCGTCAAACATCACCGCGACATTGCCGCCCTGATGTTCCTGACGAATCTCCGCCGCAACCTGCGCTATCGCCTGGCCGCTGCTCATACCCTCAGACATCAGTTCCTGAATACGCTCTACGGCATCTTGCTGTTGTTTGTGCGTCAGCGCGGGCATACCTGCAATCATGGTGGTTTCCTGGTTGATAAATTCGCACGTATCATCGCATGCCCGCTTCGGCATACACCAGCATTTCTGCTTTGTGGTACGCTGTGGTCAGTGAAATCGACACGCTATCAACACAACCACACTGTAGACACAACACGAAGAACATGACTGCCGCCAATACGACCCATGTAACCAACATCAGCGACTCGGCCACCGTTCGCTATCACTCGCTGCCTTACTATCCGACGGTGCTGCTCGATCGCTTTGCGCCCTTTTCCCAACAGCCATGGGCGATGTTGCTGCATTCTGGGTTTGCCGATCATCCGCACAATCGCTTCGATATCATGGTCGCTGACCCGCGAGTCACGCTGTCTACGCGGGGAAACAGGACAGAAATCACACGTGACGGTGTAACAAATACCGTAGAAGGCGATCCATTTACTCTGCTGCAACAGCAGCTTGATACGCTGGCGTTACCCACGGAAGCGCATCCTGACTTCCCCTTTCAGGGCGGCGCACTGGGCCTGTTCGGCTATGATTTGGGACGTCAGATTGAAACGCTGCCTACTCAGGCTGAACGGGACATCGACCTGCCGGATATGGCAGTCGGTTTATACGACTGGGCTCTGATTGCCGACCACCAGCGACAGACGTTAACGCTGATCGTACATCATTCCCTTCAGGCGCGGCTCGACTGGTTAGCCAATCTGCCCGTTAGCGCTCCGCAAGACGATTTCAGCCTCACCGGCACCTGGCAGCCGAATATGTCACGCGAGGCGTACGGCGAAAAATTCCGCAAAATACAGGACTACCTTCTGGCGGGAGACTGTTATCAGGTTAATCTGGCGCAGCGTTTTTCTGCGGCTTATCATGGCGATGAATGGCAGGCGTTTTTACGGCTGTCAGCAGGCAATAAGGCACCCTTTTCTGCCTTCCTCCGTCTGCCGGAAAATACCGTCATCAGCGTATCGCCGGAACGTTTTCTCTGGCTGGAAGAACACCGTATTCAAACCCGCCCGATTAAAGGCACGCTGCCACGCCTCGTAGACCCAGAGGCTGATAAACAACAGGCGGTGCGGCTCGCTAATTCGGATAAAGACCGCTCAGAAAACCTGATGATCGTCGATCTCCTGCGTAACGATATTGGCCGCGTCGCGGTGCCGGGCAGCGTCCGCGTGCCGGAGCTGTTCGTCGTCGAACCTTTTCCCGCGGTGCACCATCTGGTCAGTACGATTGAAGCACGGCTACCGGATGATTGCCCCGCCACCACGCTGCTACGTGCCTGCTTCCCCGGGGGCTCGATTACCGGTGCGCCCAAAATCCGCGCCATGCAGATCATTGAAGAGCTGGAACCTCAGCGTCGCAATGCCTACTGCGGCAGCGTCGGCTATATCAGCCTATGCGGCACCATGGACACCAATATCACCATCAGGACGTTATTGACCGAACGCGGCAGAATTTACTGCTGGGCGGGCGGCGGCATCGTTGCCGACAGTCAGGAACAGGCTGAATATCAGGAAACGTTTGATAAAGTGGGCCGTATCCTCCCCCTATTGGATGGCTCTCAGACAATTCAGGTACCGAATCAATGAGTGAGATCGTCTTGCCGCCAACGGCTTTTGCGCTGAACGATTTTATTACCCGTTTTCAGCTACAGCTTCCGCCATCGCTGCGACCTGTACACCAGCAGCGTCAGGCCGCCGTTCTGGTGCCCATTATTTGCCATCCTACACCCACGCTATTATTGACCCGACGTTCTGCCGACCTGCGTAAGCATGCAGGCCAAGTGGCGTTTCCCGGCGGGGCTGCAGACAAAACCGATCGTTCGCTCATCGAAACGGCACTGCGTGAAGCGCAGGAAGAAGTGGCTATCCCACCAGAAAACGTTCAGGTGTTGGGCGTATTACCGCCGCTGGACAGCGTCAGCGGCTTTCAGGTCACGCCGGTTATCGGGCTCATCGCCGCCCAGACCCGCTTCCATCCTAATGAAGACGAAGTCGCCGAGCTGTTTGAAATGCCGTTGGACGAGGCCTTCGCGCTAACGCGCTATTACCCACTGGATATCGAGCGCAAACAGCAGCGCCATCGGGTTTACCTCTCCTGGTATCAGCAACAGTTTGTCTGGGGGCTGACGGCGGCCATCATCCACCAGCTCGCCTTACAGATTTCCGACAGGCCCTAAACTCAAAGCCGCATAGCGCGGCTTTGGGCTTTCTACTTCTTTTCCTTCACTAAATATCCCTAACGTAAAACCGGCCTTTCCGTTCAAAAAGCATTCACTTATAGACTTTACAATGACTTAGCGCATATTTGAGATAAGTTAAATTGTGCTGTGCCATAAGTTTATTTCATGCGAAAAAGAAAGCCACACAACATATTCCACACTACAATAGCGCGATTTGACGAGTTTTATTCTAATCTTTGGGTAGATATCCACTAAAATTCAGGTCATGTCTCGCCAGAACCGAAAACACCAGATAATTCGCAGCATCACTATCTGATTGTGGTAAAGGAACCGGACACGGACGATCGGAAAATAGAGGGTGGATACAGCCCTAAGTCTTTGAGGAGTTTCGCGTGATAAGCGTTTTCGACATGTTTAAGATCGGTATTGGCCCCTCTAGCTCTCATACGGTTGGACCGATGAAAGCCGGTAAGCAATTTGTCGATGAATTGATCAACCAGGATTTACTGACCGCGACGACGCGTATTGCCGTCGATGTGTATGGCTCGCTGTCGCTAACGGGTAAAGGTCACCACACAGACATCGCCATCATCATGGGTCTGGCGGGTAACATGCCGGATACGGTTGATATTGATGCCATTCCCGGTTTCATCCGCGATGTTGAGCAACGCGAACGCCTGCTGCTGGCTAATGGGCAGCATGAAGTCGATTTCCCACGCGAAGGCGGCATGGTTTTCCGCAGTGAAAATTTGCCATTGCACGAAAACGGCATGACCATCACCGCCTTTGCCGGCAATAAAGAAATTTATAGCAAAACCTATTACTCCATCGGCGGTGGTTTTATCGTCGATGAAGAGCATTTTGGCAAAGACACCGCTGCTGACGTCTCCGTTCCTTACACATTCCATTCCGCTAAAGAGATGCTGGAGCACTGTAAACAGAGTGGCCTGTCGCTTTCCGGGATGGTGATGCGTAACGAGCTGGCGCTGCACAGCCGTCAGGATATTGATGCGTACTTCGCCGATATCTGGCAGACCATGCGTGCCTGTATCGATCGCGGCATGAACACCGAAGGTGTTTTACCCGGCCCACTGCGCGTACCACGTCGTGCTTCTGCGCTGCGCCGTATGCTGGTGTCTTCCGACAAGCTGTCTAACGACCCGATGAACGTGGTGGACTGGGTTAATATGTTCGCGCTGGCGGTAAATGAAGAAAACGCCGCAGGTGGCCGCGTGGTGACCGCGCCAACAAACGGCGCGTGCGGCATCGTCCCTGCCGTTCTCGCTTATTACGACCACTTTATCGAACCGGTTAGCCCGACTATTTATATTCGTTATTTCCTCGCGGCAGGCGCGGTAGGCATTCTGTATAAAATGAACGCTTCCATCTCCGGTGCCGAAGTGGGCTGTCAGGGTGAAGTCGGCGTGGCCTGCTCGATGGCCGCCGCCGGGCTGGCAGAACTGATGGGGGCCAGTCCGGAACAAGTTTGCGTCGCTGCCGAGATCGGCATGGAACACAATCTGGGCTTAACTTGCGATCCGGTTGCTGGTCAGGTACAGGTTCCGTGCATCGAACGTAACGCCATTGCTTCCGTTAAGGCGATTAACGCTGCTCGCATGGCGACCCGCCGTACCAGCGAGCCTCGTGTTTCGCTGGATAAGGTGATTGAAACCATGTACGAAACGGGTAAAGACATGAACGCCAAATACCGCGAAACCTCACGAGGTGGGCTGGCGATCAAAGTACAGTGTGATTAAAAGTACAGTGTGATTAATCCGTTCTCATCACAGCTTTTAGCTCCGTTCACAAAAAAGCCCCGCCAATTG
>NZ_JBBBQR010000013.1:0-133806 GCF_037136835.1 Pectobacterium sp. 1950-15
AGATGCGCACGGCTCGGTCCGCTGGAGCGGAGACTACGGCAGCTTCGGTGCAGTCAACGGACAAACGCAGGACAGCGAAGGGCTGCGCCACGGCAACCCGGTGGAATCCCAGCCGTTACGCTACGCCGGACAATACGCGGATGAAGAAACCGGTTTGCACTACAACCTGTTCCGCTACTCTGATCCCACTGTAGGCCGATTCACCACGCAAGACCCGATTGGGCTGGCGGGCGGAATTAACCTCTATCAGTATGCGCCGAATACCAATGCAATAAGCATACACTCGATGTCCCACGCCCCGGTAAAGCAGCGTGGGAACATCGAAGGCAAACTAGGCGACGGCGGTGCCCTGTTCGTCCTGATCGACAGCGAAGCAAGCGACCTGCTGTTCGCCGTAGGTTTTCAACTGCGGTTGGAACTGCGTGCAAGTGCTGAAGCAGCGCTGGCAGCGCGCATTGAACGCGCAGCCCGGCGGTGGATTCAGCGGGCTGGGCAACTCGCCAGTCAGCTTAATGCGCTCGCGGCGTAAATCCGGATTCAGACGCGGCGTCGCGGACAGTAACGCCTGTGTATAAGGGTGCCGCGGATTGTTGAAAATGGCATCTTTACTGCCCTTCTCGACACAGCGACCCAAATACATCACCATCACTTCATCAGCGATATGCTCGACGACTGACAGATCGTGCGAAATGAAGACGTAAGACAGCCCCAAGTCCTGCTGCAAATCCATCATCAGGTTCAGCACCTGTGCGCGCACCGATACGTCCAACGCCGAAACCGGTTCATCGGCAATCACCACGTCCGGGTCCAACATCAGCCCACGAGCGATAGCAATACGCTGACGCTGGCCGCCAGAGAACATATGCGGATAGCGGTCATAATGTTCCGTTTTCAGCCCGACTTTCGCCATCATTGCCAGCGCTTTTTCACGACGTTCGGCTTTTGACAGTTCCGTGTTGATCAGCAGCGGTTCTTCGAGGATCTGTCCGACTTTCTTACGTGGGTTCAGCGATCCGTAAGGATTCTGGAACACGATCTGGATCTTCTGTCGACGCAGTTTCTGCGCTTCAGGATCGGGTTTCAGCAGATCCTGTCCCTGATAGTACAGCTCACCGTCAGACGGGGTTTCGATCATCGTCAGCAGACGGCCCAGCGTGGATTTCCCACAGCCAGACTCTCCCACCACCGCCAGCGTTTTACCGCGCTCCAGCGTAAAGGAAACGCCGTCCAGCGCTTTCACCATCCGCTCCGGTGCGAAAAAGCCTTTCTTCACCGGGTAGTGTTTTTTCAAATCAATCGCATGCAGTAAATACGGCTGCGATGTGGCGTTCAGTTCACTCATAGGGTCGGTCTCCCCGCATCATCCAGCGGTGTATGACATTTCACCTGACGACCAGGAATATCGCGCAGTGCAGGTTCTTCCTGACGGCAACGGTCCTGCGCATAGGGGCAGCGTGGGTTTAACAGACAGCCGTTCGGGCGATCGTATTTGCCCGGCACCACGCCCGGCAGCGATGCCAGTCGGGATTTGTCCGCCGCAAACTCCGGCAGCGCACGCAGTAATGCCTGGGTATACGGATGACGCGGCGCGCTGAAAATATCCGCCGCTTTGCCTGATTCCACCACCTGACCGGCATACATCACGATGATGTGGTGTGCCGCTTCAGCCACCAGCGCCAAATCGTGCGTAATCAGGATCAGCGCCATGTTCTCGCGCTGTTGCAGTTCGAGCAGCAGTTCAATGATCTGCGCCTGAATAGTCACGTCCAACGCCGTCGTTGGCTCATCGGCAATCAGCAGCTTCGGCCGGCAGGCAATCGCCATCGCAATCATCACGCGCTGGCTCATCCCGCCGGAAAGCTGATGCGGATACACATCGAGACGCGAAGCCGGATCGGGAATCCCAACCAGCGTCAGCAGGTCAATCGCCCGCTGACGACGGGTTTTGCGGTTACCACCCTGATGCACCTTGATGGCTTCCATGATCTGGTAGCCCACGGTGTAGCACGGGTTCAGGCTGGTCATCGGGTCCTGGAAGATCATCGCGACCTCCGAGCCCACCAGATTACGCCGTTCTTTCTCAGAAATTTGCTTTAAATCACGCTGGTTAAATTCCAGCTTGTCGGCCATCACTTTACCGGGGTAGTCAATCAGCCCCATTATCGCCAGCGAGCTGACGGATTTACCGGAGCCGGATTCCCCGACAATACCGACCACCTGCCCTTCTTCCACCTGATAACTGATGCGATCGACCGCCCGAAACGGCAGATCCTCGTCACCAAAGTGAACCGACAGTTTATCTACATTGAGCAACGCCATCTCTCTACCTCTGTTACTGCTTGAGTTTGGGGTCGAGAGCATCACGCAAGCCGTCCCCCATCAGGTTAAACGCCAATACCGTCAGTAAGATTGCCAGACCGGGGAATGTCACCACCCACCAGGCGCTTTGCGCAAACTGCAAAACGTCCGACAGCATGGTGCCCCATTCTGGCGTTGGCGGCTGTGCGCCCATACCGAGGAAACCCAAAGCAGCCATATCAAGAATGGCGTTAGAGAAACCGAGAGACGCCTGCACAATCAGCGGCGCCAGACAGTTAGGAAGAATGTTGACGAACATCTGACGCGCCGAACCGGCTCCCGCCACGCGTGAAGCCGTGACGTAATCGCGGTTAACTTCCACCAGCACCGCCGCACGGGTCAAACGGACGTAGTGCGGTAATGCCACGAAGGTCAGCGCCAGCGAGGCGTTCACAATCGAAGGCCCGAAAACGGCCACCAGCACCAGCGCCAGCAGCAGGCTTGGCAGCGCCAGCATGATATCGACGATACGCATGATGAGCGCATCAACCACACCGCCGAAATACCCAGCCAGCAGCCCAAAGATCACGCCCAGCACCAGCGACAGCGCCACCACCAGACAGCCGACCAGCAGCGACAGGCGTGCGCCATACATCAGACGGGACAGGACATCGCGCCCAACATCGTCCGTTCCCAGAATAAACTGCCAGCTTCCGCCCTCTTGCCAGACCGGCGGACGCAGCAGCGCATCGCGGAACTGCTCTGCGGGCGCATGTGGTGCCAGTACGTTGGCGCCAATGGCGATCACCAGCATCAGCACGACGTACACCATGCCAACAACCGCCCCTTTGTTACGTTTAAAATAGTGCCAGAATTCCTGTAGCGGGGTCATCGGCTTCGGTGCGCTATTTACAACAGGTTCAGTGACTTGTGTCATCTTAGCCTTCCCCTTATTTCTTGTGACGGATGCGTGGGTTAACCACACCGTAGAGCACATCCACCAGCAGGTTAACCAGAATGATCATGGTTGCTACCAGCAACACCCCGCCCTGAACTACCGGATAGTCACGACGCTGCAACGCATCGATCAACCACCGTCCCAGTCCCGGCCAGGAGAAAATGGTTTCCGTCAGGATTGCTCCGGCTAGCATAGTGCCGACCTGCAGGCCAATCACCGTCACTACCGGCAGCATCGCATTACGCAACGCGTGCACCACAATCACGCGCAGGCGGCTCAGCCCTTTGGCGCGAGCAGTACGAATGTAGTCCTCGCCCAGCACTTCCAGCATCGCGGAGCGCGTCATACGCACAATCACCGCCAGTGGAATGGTACCCAGCACGATGGCAGGCAGAATCATGTGTTCAACCGCGTCGATAAAGTCGCCTTTCTCACCCCAGAACAGGGTATCGATCAGCATAAAGCCAGTCAGCGGCATGCTGTCATCGAGGAAAATCGTGTCGCTAATGCGCCCCGAAACGGGCGTCAGGTTGAGCTGGACGGAAACCAGCATGATCAGCATCATGCCCCACCAGAAGATAGGCATGGAGTAACCCGTCAGCGCCAGGCCAACAGACGTATGATCGAAAATGGAACCGCGTTTAACCGCAGCCAGCACACCAACCGGAATCCCCACTGCGATAGCAAACATCATCGCGCAGATACCCAGTTCCAGCGTCGCTTTGAAGCGAGGCACAAATTCTTCCCACACAGGGATACGACTCTTGAGGGAGATCCCCAGATCGCCCTGCATCACACCGCCAATATAGTGGAGGTATTGCTGCCAAAGCGGCTTATCCAGCCCCATTTCAGCCAGCAATTGCGCATGGCGCTCGGCGGAGATACCCCGTTCCCCCGCCATGATCATCACCGGGTCGCCCGGAATCATGTGCACGAATGCGAAGGTCAACAGGGTGATACCAATAAACGTTGGGATAACTAACCCCAAACGCCGGAGTATGAACTGCAACATATCCCGAACTCTCTATTCATGCCCGTTGGCTCATTGGCCATCAGGCTTATCATTGCTCACAGATAAAAAATCGCCAGATGCGATTTTAACGTCGTGTGCGACGGCCCGCTGTGTGGCGGACAGGGAAGCCCGCCATAAGACTTTAACGGGCAAGAAACCCCGCCTCCACGATTCCTCTAACGAGAAACCGCAAGGTCGGGGTTTTTAGTGTCCGTGAAAATCGAGCGGCTGACTTAATCCAACGTCACGTTGTTGAAGCTATGCACACCACGCGGCTGAACCACATAACCTTTCACGTTTTTACGTACAGGTTCGTACACGGTAGAGTGCGCGACAATCAGCGCCGGAGCCTGATCGTGCATCACAACCTGTGCCTGCTTGTACAGTTCAATACGTTTTTCGTGATCGGAAACGGCGCGCGCTGGTTGGATCAAATCTTCAAACGGCTTGTAGCACCACTTGGAGTAGTTGGAGCCATTTTTAGCTGCATCGCAGCTGAACAGGGTCGCGAAGAAGTTATCTGGATCCCCATTGTCGCCTGTCCAGCCCATCAGCACGGTCTGGTGCTCGCCGTCTTTCGCACGCTTCAGATACTCGCCCCACTCGTAGGTGACGATCTTGGCTTTCACGCCCACTTTCGCCCAGTCGGACTGAATCATTTCCGCCATACGACGCGCGTTCGGGTTGTACGGACGCTGTACCGGCATGGCCCACAGGTCGATAGAGAAGCCGTCAGCCATACCCGCTTCTTTCAGCAGCGCTTTCGCTTTCTCAGGATCGTAGCTGTAGTCTTTAACGTCGTTGTTGTAGCCCCACATGGTCGGCGGAATCAGGTTGGTTGCTGCCTGGCCGGCCCCCTGATAGACCGCTTCGATAATGGCAGACTTGTTTACCGCATAGTTCAGCGCCTGGCGAATCTTGACGTTATCCAGCGGTTTTTTCTCAACGTTGTAAGCCAGATAGCCAACGTTCAGTCCAGGCTGTTCCATCAACGTGATGTTCTTATCTTCTTTCATCTTCGCGAGATCGGCCGGGTTTGGATACGGCATGATCTGGCATTCATCTTTTTGCAGCTTGGCGTAACGTACAGACGCATCTGGCGTGATGGAGAAGACCAGACGGTCAACGCCCGGCTTAGTACCCCAGAAGCCTTCAAAGGCTTTGTACAGAATGCGGGAATCTTTCTGATACTGCTGTAGCTGGAACGGGCCCGTACCGATTGGGTTCAGGTCAATTTTCTCCGGCGTACCGGCTTTCAGCATCTTATCCGCGTATTCCGCTGACAGGATGGAAGCAAAGTCCATCGCCAGGTTTGCCAGGAACGGCGCTTCTGGGCGGTTCAGCACAAAGCGGACGGTGTAGTCGTCAACTTTTTCGATTTTGCTGACCAGCTCCGGCATACCCATACCCTGATAGTATTCGTAGCTGCCGCCAGATACTTTGTGGTACGGATGGTTGGCATCCTGCTGACGCATGAAGGAGAAAATCACGTCATCAGCATTGAATTCACGAGAAGGTTTGAAATCCTTGCTGTCTTGCCATTTCACGCCTTTGCGCAGATGGAAAGTGTAGGTTTTGCCGTCTTCGCTAATATCCCATTTTTCAGCCAGACCCGGACCGGTGTCCGTGGTGCCGTCTTTAAACTCCACCAGACGGTTATAAATAGGAATAGAGCTGGCATCAAACGTCGTACCTGATGTGAACAGCTGTGGGTTAAAACCTTCCGGGGAGCCCTCTGAGCAGTAGACCAGCGTTTTTGCCTGAACGCCTGCAGCGACGGACATGGCGAGCAAGCCAAGACCGAACTTCAACACCCTTGATTTAACCAGGGACTTTTCCATTACTTATGCTCCATTGTGGATGATGTTGTGTGCTATACCCGCCCAAATCCAAGCTGCATACGCGTTAATACTGTTGTTAAAAACACAATCGTTAAAAGCGTGATTGCTAAAACACAGATGTTAACAACGCTGATGTCCTGTCCTGCATCTCGAAATGAATGAGGTATGGTTGGCCAGACCTGTATTTTTATGTGCTGCGGTCTGTACCCTGTCGCCCGAAGGCAAAATCAAAATAATGGGGAGAGGAATGGTGATTGCCACAACCGATAGTCGCACACTGTTAGATATAGTCATAATAACTACAACCTATACCTCGACGCGCCACAACCCGCTCACGGATGCTGGATGAAGACGTAGAATCATTCAGACAAGCCGTTGCTTTCCTCCTTATATCCCTATGACGCCCTCAATTTCTCAACAGATGGCGGTGACGTCAATATAAGCAGTAAGGATTTACAAAATTTCCTTACATTTTCTTAAAAGAGAAAATACAAGCTCATCACCTTACAAAAGGTGGATATTTTGCCTTTTTATTAAAAAACAGCGATAAAAACCGATACATTGCGGACATAAAGAAATTATCACCATTAAAAAAACTATAGTCATCTGGTCTTACATGTCCAAGATTTGAGCACTATTTTTTGTTAAAAACGTTAACAGCAGGTGAAAATCCTGATGGATAATAAGAAATTCTGATATTTTCCACGGTGCCATAAGTAGACAAATGACTATCTACGCTACAGAAAAAAACTCTGCGCGACAGAAGAAGCACCTTTTTCCCCTCCTCTAACTAGCCTTCTCCAGCGTGGTTTACCTGTGGGATAGCCGTTACCAGAGATCCATTGCTGAAGACATCCGTTAGATAAAGCATAGATAAAAAGGCAACTGATGCAGGGCTGAAGACGCATTCTGTTCGCAGTAGCATCGTCAGGGTGACGACCAGCGAGACAATGATATTGCTCAATAATTAACTGGCTATTTTAGTTAAATAAATATTTTCACTAAAATGAAAGTGCGCTATTTACTTATTCCCATAAAGTGGTATTTTCACTCTGTGAGTTACCTCACTCCCTTCTTTTAATTCCCCCGACGCACCCAATAAATTATTTTAATTACAAAAAAACAATATAAGTTATTTAAAATGGAGTTGCTGATAAGTTCACAAATACGCAATTAACGTATTATTTTTAACATTCCCTCATGCTAGATTACCCTCCAACAAGATTCATTGTTAAATAATATCCACTATTTCTTATCTTTTTGTTACTAACTGATAAAAAACAAAAAAACGTATTTTTCTGCATTCTGATAATAAACATCCCGCCGCTATTGGCATTAATAACGTTCGATAAACATACACATATCGACGACCAAAACGTCGATAACGATGCACTATCAATATCGCAACGACATTACGCGGCAGGCATGTAATTTCTTTCTGTACCAACTGTCCTAGCAGGGTGAATATAATGAAAAAAATTGAAACTGATATTCTATGTGAGAACGATCTCTCTCTGGAAACACAGGCATCGTTTCTCGGGGGCTTTTTTAAAAAGAAAATCGGCTCCGTTCCTGTTGCACTTTTTATGGCGATTGCCGCTATTGTTGCCATCGCGGCCTACGAGGGATACCTGCCTAAAAACATGATCGGCGGTTTCGCCGTCATCATGACCATGGGATTTTTACTGGCGCATATTGGCAGCAACATTCCCGTATTCAAAGATATTGGTGGCCCGGCGATTCTGTGCCTGATGGTACCTTCCGTGATGGTGTACTTTAATCTGTTTAATGACAACACCATGAAAACCGTCCATCTGTTGATGAAAGAGGCGAACTTCCTGTATTTCGTCATCGCCTGTCTGGTGGTCGGCAGTATCTTGGGCATGAACCGCAAGATCCTGATTCAGGGAATGGTGCGCATGTTCGTCCCGTTGGTCATCGGCACAGCAACAGCACTGGCAACCGGTTTGCTGGTTGGTAAACTGTGCGGCTATAGCTTCTATCACACCTTCTTCTTCATTATCGTGCCAATCATCGGCGGCGGGATTGGTGAAGGCATCCTGCCATTATCTCTCGCCTACTCTGCCATTCTGGGACAAACCCCAGATGTGTATGTGGCTCAGTTAGCGCCTGCTGCCGTCGTCGGTAACATCTTCGCGATTCTATGTGCCGGTGTGCTGTCTCGTCTGGGTATGCGCCGCAAGGATCTGAATGGCGAAGGCCGTCTGGTTCGCAGCGATGAAGACAACGCGATGTTTGCCGTCAATGAAGCACCAAAACCGGTCGATTTTCATCTGATGGGCGGCGGATTGCTGATGATTTGCGCCTTCTTCATCGTCGGTGGCCTGTTTGAGAAACTGGTACACATCCCTGGCCCAGTGCTGATGATTCTGATCGCTGTCTTCTGTAAATACGGACGCGTGATTCCTTCCATTATGGAAACCGGCGCGCACAGCGTTTACAAATTCGTATCCAGTTCTCTGGTATGGCCGCTGATGATCGGGCTTGGCATGCTGTATATCCCACTAGAGAGCGTCGTCGCGGTCTTCTCTGTCGGCTACGTCATCGTCTGCGGTTCTGTGGTGCTGTCTATGGCGCTGGTGAGCTTCCTGATTGCGCCTTACCTGAACATGTACCCGATTGAGGCTTCTATCGTGACCACATGCCACAGCGGGCTGGGTGGTACAGGCGACGTGGCGATTCTGTCCGCCTCTAACCGCATGTCTCTGATGCCGTTCGCCCAGATCGCCACCCGTATTGGCGGCGCGTCTACCGTCATCGCCGCAACGCTGCTGCTGGGCTGGTTTGCTTAATCTCAGTATCACGGTTTCCCCCAATCAGGGGGAAACCTTATTGATCATAGTGTGACTGCGCCAATAAAACGTCTTCGATATTTTTCTCGGCCCACCTGGCCAGCGGTTCAACGGCTTCCGATAACGTTTTACCCAACGGGGTCAGCGCATATTCCACCGTAACTGGCACCGTCGGGAATGCCTTTCGGGAAAGCAGACCGTCCCGCTCCAGTTTCTTCAGCGTTTGGCTCAGCGCTTTCTGCGATACCCCTTCAATTTCCCGCCGCAATTGGTTAAATCTCAGCGGCCCTGTTCTCAGCAAACCGACTATCAGCAACGCCCATTTATCCGCCAAACGTTCAAGCACCATTCTCGCCGGACAGCCTTGTAAATAGACGTTATAACGCTGCTCGTCTGCCTCAGTTTCCTTCCTCTCAGTCGCTGAATTTTTGGTCATGGTATACCCGAGTAAACTTAGTAGATTTAAGGTAACTTCTTGTTATGTTGGTTTCTAATATATACCTTATTGCCGTTAACTCCTAACCTGAATAAGGAAACACCATGACGAACATTGCCGTTGTTTACTTCTCTGGATACGGGCATACCCGGCGTATCGCGGAAGACGTTGCCAAAGGCGCTGATGCGGTACTCATTGCGATTGATGCCGATGGCCATGTCGATGAACAGGGATGGGAAACGCTGAATACGGCAGATGCCATTATTTTCGGCGCGCCAACTTACATGGGTTCCGTTCCCTGGCAATTCAAAAAATTTGCCGACGCGACTTCCAAAGCGTGGTTTACACGCGCATGGCAGGACAAAATTTTTGGCGGTTTCACCAATAGCGCCAGCCTGAATGGCGATAAGCAAGTTACGTTGATTTACCTGCAAACCCTTGCCTCTCAGCACGGGGGGATTTGGGTCAGTCTGGGGCTTGCCCCATCGAATACCCTTACCGCGACGCGAAGCGATATCAACAACCTCGGTGGCTCCGTCGGCCTTCTTGCGCAATCCCCATCGGATGCAGGCGCAGAAGCGATCCCCTCCGGCGATCTGGATACCGCAAGACACTACGGCAAACGTGTTGCAGACATTGCACGCCGTTTCAAAAACTAATTACGAACACTAACCTCACCAAAGGCATCACCAAACATGAAAAAAGCACTTTCTGTTTTATTGCTGAGCGGGCTGCTGGTCACTAGCGCAACGGTTTCGGCGCAAGAGACCGATCCTCATGCCGTTCCACTGGCAACCGCGTCGGAATTCATCGCTACCGGCAAGTCCTATAACGTCGATTTCGGCGATCAGAAATTCCGTCTGGATTTCAAATCACCGGCTGAAATGACGTTCACGTCTCCCGATGGAAAAAACAAGGCCGATGTTGCAATCACAACCACGAAGGTCGGTGATGGGGTGTATATGATCTACTGGTCACGCCGTGCAGGACAACACGTGGTTCACGTCGACGACTTCAAAAACGGTGTCTCTTATACCAACATCGTGTTACCGGATGGCTCCATTTCTCGCCGTCAGGGTACGCTGATCGAGATCAAGTAAGCGTTTACCGTTTTAGTATCGGTACAAATAGCACGAGGCGGGATCGCTCCCGCCTCGTCTCTGTTTCTGCTAGTCTTCTTCACCGCTTTTTATTCACTGCTTTTTATTCACAGCTTTTTATTCACAGTATTGGCGCAGCGAGTCCTGCTTTTCCGGCAACAGGCGATACAGATAAACCGGTCGACCGGTCGAGCCGTACAGGATGTTGGTGGTCAGGATGCCGGTGTCAGACAAGTAGATCAGGTATTTACGGCAGGATACGCGGGAAATGCCAATCGCATTCGCCAGCATTTCGGTAGAGAACTCAATACCCTGATTGCCCTCAATCCACTCGCAGACGGTACGCAGCGTCAGGCTGGTTAGCCCTTTCGGTAACTTCTTACGTTCGCTGACCGTGCTACTGCTGGTACGGCGAATCAGGTTATCAATATCCGACTGCCCAACAAAATCGCGGTGCTTGAACAAATTCGCCTCTTCGCGATAGGCGGTCAGCGCCTGTTCAAAACGCGAGAACTGGAACGGCTTAATCAGATAGTCCACAACACCGTAGTGCAGCGCTTTTTTGATGGTATACACATCGCTGGCAGAAGAGATGATGATGACGTCCGTCTTTTCACTGAATTCACGGATAGTCGGCAGCAGATCCAGTCCATTATCCTGCTGCATATAAATGTCCAGCAGTACCAAATCGATTTCCGAGTCAGGTTGCATCAGCAGGTTCCGCGCCTGCTGCAACGTGGGGACGGTCGCATAGCAGCTAAATCCAGAAACCTGGTTCAGATAAGATTTGTTAAGCTCTGCAACCATGGCATCGTCATCAACAATCAGTACATTAATCATGGTCAAACAGCCTTGCTTGATAAGGAATAGTAACGAAAAACTGGGTGTACACCTCAGGTTCTGATTCAAACTCGATAGTGCCGCCAATCTTCTCCAGACTCTGTTTGGTCAGGTACAGGCCGATACCGCGCCCGCTGCCTTTGGTAGAGAATCCCTGTTCATAAATGCGCGCCTGACTCTCCGGCGAAATGCCGGGGCCGTCATCCCCCACAGTACAGTGAAGGCGGCCATTTTGATGATGGAAACTCACGCTGATTTCGCAGTTTTCCTGCCCATCAATCGCGTCCATCGCATTCTCAATCAGATTACCCAATACGGTAATCAATTCATTGGTGGCATCGACATCATCGGTATCTGGCAGCAGACTCTCCTCACTGATGGAGAGCGTAATGCCAAGATCGCGCGCGCGGTTGATTTTACCCAACAGGAAGCCGGCAATCACTGGCGATTTCACTTTACGAATAATCGAACCAATTTCCGCCTGATAATTATTGGCCGTCTTCAGGATATAATCTTCCAGCTGCGAGTAATACTTTAAGTGCAGCATCCCCAGAATGACGTGCAGCTTGTTCATAAACTCGTGCGACTGCGCCCGCAGCGCATCCGCATAGTAGGACATCCCACTCAACCGTTGCAGCAGCTGGCTGATTTCCGTTTTATCACGGAATGTCGCAATTGCGCCGATAATATCGCCCTTCACAAAAACCGGAACGGTGTTAGTCAGCAGCAGGTGGCCGTTAAAGTTAATCTCTTCATCACGCCGTGGCGTGCCGCTCTCCAGCACCTGTTTCAGGTGCAGATGCTCAAGCCACTGTTCGCTGACGCGTTCGGCTGGCTTCAACGATGGCGTTTCGCTGCCCTGTGGCTTATTCTGCCGGAACAGCCGTCGCGCCTCATCATTAATTACCGTAATTCGCCCATTCTGGTCGACCGCGATAACGCCTTCTTTGATGTGTTTGAGCATCGCGTTGCGCTGTTCAAACAGATTCGAGATCTCAAACGGCTCGAATCCCAGCATAATGCGCTTGAGCACCTTCACCAGAATCAACGTGCCGAGCCAGCCGACCAGCGCCCCCGCCAGCAGCGTCCAGGGGATCATCCAGCGGTTATCGCTAATCACCTTCTGTACGCTGGTTAAGGCAATCCCCAGCGCGACGACGCCAACCTGCTTATGGTTGCTGTCGAAAACCGGCGTAAAGACCCGCAGCGCAGGATCGAGCGTTCCCCGATTAATGGCGGTATTTTCCATACCCAGCAGCGCCGGGTAGATATCCCGACCGGCAAAATGCTCGCCAATTCTTTCCGGCTCAGGATGACTATGGCGCACCGTATCCATGTCAGTCACCGTGACGAAAAGCAGTTGATTGCGCAGGCGAATCGTCTCCGCCGCGATCTGCACTTCTTCAGGTCGGCCAATCCCTTTCAGTTCATCAATGACGACGGGAGAGGCGGCAAATGTGCGAGCAATGGCAAAGGCTTTTTCTCGCAGATGATCTTCTGATAGCTGATTAATGCGAAAAAACAGCAAGGAATAGACCACCAGCAACACCGCGCCAAGCACAACTGACACCATCAGAAACACCGATGTTCCCAGCTTTAGCGGTGCCTTTTTCTTGCCCATGTCACTCTCCGAAACAAACATCATCACACCGTTATCTTATACTGTTTCGTCGCGTTTCGCGTGCCGTGATGCATACGCCCCGTCACAGGGACAGGGCGTAGGCGTGAAGAAAGGAATCAGGCTTAACGTATTGCGGTACATTTTTCGCCTCAGGCATGTCCCGCATCAGGAAAGCCAGTAGTACCTGCGCTTACCAGAAGCCGAGCAGTTTCCACCACATGCTGCCAACACCCAGCCAGATAGGGATGATGACCAGACTGATGGAGAAACCGATCTTCCACCAGGTTCCCAGCGGCATGTAGCCTGTACCGAACAGAATAGGAGCCGGGCCGCTGGAGTAGTGCGTCGTAGACATAAACAGGTTACTGAAGATACCGAACACCAGCACGGTCAGCATCGGCGGCGCACCGGCAGCCAGCGCGATAGAGACGAAAATCGCATACATGGCGCTGATATGGGCGATAGCACTCGCCATCAGATAGTGGCTGTAGTAGTAAACCAACAGCAGCAGACCCAGCATCGGCAGCCAGTGCATGCCACTCACCGCGCTGCCAGCCAGACCACCCAGCCAGGCAATCAGGCCCATTTTGTTGAGCTGACCCGCCAGTGTCATCAGCACGGCAAACCACACCACGGTGTGCCAGGCTTCTTTCTCACCCACCACGTCGTCCCAGCTCAGCGCACGGCTGAGCAACAGCACACTCAGGCCAGCCAGTGCGGTCAGGGTCGCATCGATATTCAGCGTGGAGCCCAGCACCCAGAAGATCACCAACCCCAGGAACACGCCCAGCACCACCCACTCGTCGCGGGTCATTTTGCCCATTTCACGCAGTCTTTCGACGGCGATCGCACGCATTTCTGAGGTTTTCTTCAGTTCAGGCGGATAGAAACGGTAGATCAGGTAAGGAATCAGCGCCAATGACAGGAAGCCCGGCAGCAGTGTCGCCAGCGCCCAGTCCGTCCAACTGATGTGAATACCAAACTGAGAAGCCAGCTTCGCCACCATCGGGTTGCCCGCCATGGAGGTCATGAACATCGCGGAGGTTACGGCGTTACATTGGAAAATAGACTGCACCAGGAACGCACCAATGCGGCGCTGCGTGCCTTTTTCCGGTGTGGAATCATAGGCCTCAGCAATCGACCGGAACAGCGGTGTGATAATCCCGCCGCAGCGTGCAGACGTGGAAGGCATGGCCGGGGCAAACAGCAGGTCGGTAAAGACCAGACCATACGCCAGACCGAGAGAACTGTTCCCCAGCTTGCTGATGAACAGCAGACCAATACGCCGACCGAAGCCGGTTTTGATAAAGCCGCGAGAGATAAAGAAGGCGCAGGCGATCATCCAAATGGTGGGATCGCTAAAGCCCGCCAGCACATCTTTAATGGACAATAACCCCAATATGGCGACCGAGGTCAGGCTGAACATCGCCATCGCGCCAAGCGGGTAAGGAGAGAGAATCAGACCGACAACGGTGGCAATGAAAATCGCCATCAGGTGCCAGGCATCGGGTTTAACCCCATCAGGAACCGGCAATAACCATAAGCCACCGGCAATACAAAGGATAATTAGAAGCTTTATTAACCTGCTGTTATTCGCAGACATAAGAACACCACTCTTCATTAAAACGGATTCTGTATTCCCCGTCGTACTTCGAGCCGAATTTGTGCTGCTCTCGAATTATTCAGGAGATATTCACGACGGATGTCCCGTGCGGAGGAGTGGGTATTTCGTTATTCTTCCTTCGTCACCCTGCTGAAAACAACGCAACAGGAATCATCTGCGGAAAAAAAAGACGAGAAAACAAGGATTCAGGGTGCTTCTCTCGTCTAATCAAATCAAGTGATTAATGAAGAGATAGTATTATAATGCGTCATCAAAATAGCGTAACTTTAGTTAATAAAGGGGTTCATTAATTTATTTAAGAAACTATCACGGTTTTAATTTCCCGATAAAAAATCGTTTAAATTCAATAATAATTGACATTTATAGAACATAAAATTAACGAAATTAACGACAAGGAAATGATAAAAAAACCTTATACCTAATAGTGGTAATATAATTCGTTCCCAGACAGTCAGTTATCTATTCCTTATTTATTTACTCAGGTACTCCCCTCTTCATAAATAAAAAAATAAATGGCCATTTTCCGGCGAAAAAATATTATTTTTTATCCAGCTGATAACATTTAGAGCGCCAGGAACAACACGGCTAATAGCTGCGGTGACATAATTCGCAGAAACATCGCCAGCGGATAAACCGTCGCATAAGACAACGCCGCTGCACCGCTGGTCGGGTGTAGTCCATTGGCAAACGCCAACGCAGGCGGATCGGTCATAGAGCCCGCCAGCATGCCGCACAGCGTCAGATAGTTCATCTTACCCAGCGCTCGCGCCAGTATGCCGACCAGCAGCAGCGGCGCAATGGTAATCAGCGCACCGTAGCCAATCCACCACACGCCGTCGCCGTTCAATAACGTATCAATGAAATCGCCGCCGGATTTCAGCCCCACCACCGACAGGAACAGCACAATGCCGAGCTCGCGCAGCGCCAGGTTCGCGCTAGGCGGCATAAACCAGTGAAGCTTACCGATACCGCCAATGCGCCCCAACACCAGCGCCACCACCAGCGGCCCGCCCGCCAGACCAAGCCGCAGCGCGACGGGAAAGCCGGGAATCATCAGCGGCACAGAGCCCAGTAATACGCCTAGCCCAATGCCGATAAAGACGGGCAGCATCTGTACCTGCTGGAGTTTTTGCTGCGCATTCCCCACGATATCTGCCACAGCATCGATCGCCGCTTTTCGCCCCACCAGATTCAAAATATCGCCAAATTGCAGGCTGGCCTGATTGCTGGCAACCAGCTCGACGCCCGCACGGTTCAGGCGTGAAATCACAACATCGTAGTTTTGCTTCAGATTGAGTTCGCGAATCTTGCGTCCCAGCACCTTCTCATTCGTCACCACCACGCGTTCAACGTGCAGATCCGTACCGCGCGTCGAGAGCGATGCCGCCACTTCATTACCGATGACCAGCCGCGCCTGCTCCAGATCGTTTTTCGCACCAACCAGATGCAGATAGTCACCCAGTTGAATGAGCGTCTGCGGCGACGGCACCATTAGCTCATCGCCGCGTTTTAACCGGGAGCAGACAATGGTGTCACGGTTCAGAATCGGCACATCCTGAATCGCCAACCCTTGCAGATTGGTATTCGTCACCGACACATTCATAGTGTGCAGTTGTTCATGATGCTGGCCGTTGCTGACTTCAAACTGCTTCGCCTCGTTCTCCACCGCCACGCGGAACAGCACGCGCATCAGCCACATCACCAGTAAAATGCCGCAGATCCCCAGCGGATACGCCATCGCGTAGCCCGTCCCCATCTGGTTAACCAATGCCGTGCTCGAACCGAGATCGGTCAGAATCTGCTGACCCGCGCCCAGCGACGGGGTATTGGTCACCGCACCGGAAAAAATACCGAGGATAATGGGCAACGGAATATTAAGCAGCTTATGTAGCAGGACGGTCACCACACAGCCGAGGAACACCGTTAGCAGGGCGAACGCATTGAGGCGCAGGCCAGATACGCGCAAAGAGGAAAAGAAACCCGGCCCGACCTGAATGCCAATGGTATAGACAAACAGAATCAGTCCGAACTCCTGAATGACGTGCAACATGTCATCATTCAGTTGAATCTGGTACTGATGGGCAACATGCCCGACGATGATCCCACCGAACAGGACCCCGCCAATCCCTAAACCGACGCCATAAATCCGCCAATTGCCGATCCATAACCCCAGAACCGCAACCAGCGCCAGCATACTCACGGTAAGTGCGATATCACTCATACCCGTATCCTTTGCGGACGTTTTTATTGGGAAATGTCACTGCCGTTCCACTCTATTACGAGTCTATTTTGATTCTGGCAGAATGCCGGGGAAGGAAACGTGGCGGGCAACACAAAACCGCGCCCGTAATGAGACGGGCGCGGGAAATCATCAGGTTAATAACGCGGATGTCGCGTTATTACGCATCTTCAGCAGGCTGCTGGTTCAATGCCGGGCGTCCACCGCCGATGGCGATGCGCTGCGGCTGCAAGGCTTCCGGCACGTCACGCACCAGATCGATATGCAGCAGGCCATTTTCAAAGTGTGCATCAGACACATGCAGATGCTCGGCCAACGTAAAGCTCAGCGTGAAAGGCTTAAACACCAGCCCCTGATGCAGATATTCCACGGCTTTCTCGGTCGGTGCCGGAGAACCTTTCACGGTCAGGCGTGGGCCTTCTACTTCGATATCCAGATCGCTCTGTCGGAACCCCGCCAGCGCCAGCGTGATACGGTAGTGGTTATCGTCTTTCTTCTCGATGTTATACGGAGGAAAATCAATCGGTTCCTGGCTGCCTTGCATTGAGCTGGCTAATTTGTCGAAACCGATCCACTGACGCAGTAAAGGTGATAAGTCGTAGTTACGCATGATATGACTCCTTCTAAGAAGCGAGATTAAGTGCCCATACGGGCATACCTTATGCCAGCCACGATGCCATAGCTGACGTCGTCCCCATTCGGCAGACGATATGCTTATTTATGGCGCTGCCCTTTCAGGCAATGCGCGATTCGTGCAAATAACGTAATGTTGATTTACTTGATTTCAATCCGGCGCGGCTTCATCGCTTCCGGCACGATGCGCTCGAGATCGATGTACAGCAGCCCGTTTTCCAGATTGGCGCCTTTCACCTGAATATGTTCGGCCAGTTGGAATTTACGCTCGAAGTTACGCTCGGCAATACCCTGATACAGGTAGTTGCGGGCAACCTGCTCACCGGCGTGGGCGCCTTTTACAATCAATAAGTTGTCGTGCGCCGTGATGTCCAGTTCCTGCTCGGCGAAGCCAGCTACGGCAATCGCGATACGGTATTGGTTCTCGTCAACCAGCTCGACGTTGTAGGGAGGATAGCCGCCGTTACTCTGGGTCTGACCGGTTTCTAACAGATTGAACAGGCGATCAAAACCAATAGCGGAACGGTACAGTGGGGAAAAATCGGGGTTACGCATAAAACAGCCTCCTAAACATGCAGCGAGGATTTATTCTTACCTTCCCTAGGGACAGGCTCACAGCCGGAACGGATACCCTGACGGCGTATCGTTTTCTTCCGGCTTATTATCAATATGGTGACCCCCCTCAGACTTTCAAGAGGCAAAAAGGAAAAATCACTGTGTTTCATGCAATATTCACTCACACTGCGGGTGTTATCACATACACTCAAAATAGGCAGGTTTTGGCCTAGTGCCGAACGTTTAAGCATCAAGATACACGGGACGATCGCAGGGGTGAAACCTCCCTGCGGGAACCTCCGTTTCCCCTAACAACGGACTTAAGTGACCGGTATTAGACTCTTGACCCGCTCTGGCAGCAGGCTATTAATGGACAGGTAATATGACCTTACTGAAAAGTGCATTGTTCTCTTTCATCATTACCGGTAGCGGCGCGGTGGCAACCAGCGGTTGTTCCAGCGTCATGACGCATACCGGAAGCGATCAGGGATACTATTCCGGCACGCGCGCCAGCATGGATATGCTGCGTGACGACGACACGAGTTGGGCCATGATGCCGCTGGTGGTGATCGACCTGCCGTTCTCAGCGGTTGCCGATACGGTGCTGCTGCCCTACGACTACTATCGCTCAGGCAGCGATAAGAACAAACTGTCGACGCGCGAACGCATTTCGCACAGCGAAGAGCAAAACCAGACAGCCAGCTCACAGCTTGCCACTATGCCTAGTAACAATACTATGCCTAATAACAACACCATGCCTCATAACAGCACTATGTCGCATAACCAGCTGTAATGGCTCTGCATTCACCATGAACCCGTGCGCGCGGGTTATGCCGTCGCCACAACAAAAAGCTGATTAAAGCAGCCAATCTCCCGCATATACGCAATGTGTTTCCCATCAGGGGAAAAGACCACGGCATCCGCACTCGGTGCGCTGTCCGTCCGCGCCGTCAGCCGAACAAGTTCACCGCTTTTCGCCTCACACAGCATGATGCTGTTGTCACACACAAACGCCAGAGAACGCCCATTCGGATGCCAGTTAAAGGCAGACTGTACACCGTGCTCCGTGCGCGTTACCTGCCTTGGCTCACCGCCATTCGGGGAAAGCGTCCACAGCTGTACCACACCCGCCTCATCGCGCATCAGGAAAGCAATCTCACTGCCGTCGGGTGAGGCTCGCAGCCAGTGGCGCGGCTGATTCACCAAGCCAGGATAACGACGCGAGTGCGTAAAGGTTAAACGCCGTTGCTGCACGCCCGCTGGCGGCGCAGGCATTGAGGTTGCCGTTCCTGCCAGAGGCGCATCCCCCGCTTTGGCGTAATCCTCCAGCGCGTCCGGCAAATCGACGATAAAGATCTCCGGCACCGTTGTCCCGTCCGCCGCACGCGTATCGCCGATGAACGCCAACGCCCAGCGCTGGCGCGCACCGTCCTGTCGGATATAGCCCGCCGTTCCTACCCAACCTTCTTCATAGGCGCGATTGATCTCATCGCTGCCGGGCTGCGGCTGCGGCGTCGTTCTGCTGACTAGCACACAATAGTGGCTGCCGTCATATTCGCGCGGATGGCGCTTCTCAACGGCGACAGCCTGTAGCGGCACAGCTACGCCCACGTTGCGCAAGTTCAATGCCGGATCGTACCCATGCAGCACATGGTCGTTATAGGTAAAGCTCAGGCGGCTGGCATCCGGACTGAAGACGTGAACGTGCGTACCGCCGCGCAGCGCACCGGCCTGATAAGGCGGCGTAATAGAGAAAGCATCAAGCGTGATGGCCTTATCACGCTGGCAATCCGCCACTATCGTTCCACGGCGATGGTGAAAATCATACTGCCACTCGCCATCTGGATTTTCCGGCCCGTGGATAAAGACGTAGCGTAGCGGCTCCTGCGGGCTACAGGTCACTACGCCCACATGTGCGCCCGCTGTCGCCCGATAAATCACCTCGGTTTCCCGGCTTGTCAGGTGTACTCGCTCAATTGTCAGCCCAGTGAATGAAGATCCATAGGGTCTTATGTCATAAACCAGCCAATTCCCATCATATGACCAGCAATTAATATTGGTAAGTTGATTACCAGCAGCATTAAACGTTAGTTGAACCTCAACAGACAAGACATCACCCCACTTATTCAATATCAGTCAATTTTTTGTAAATAAATTTCAGTTTTATGTATAACTTATTGTTTTTAATTTAAAAAAAACAAACAACATCAATAAATATCATTCAAAAAAATAGAAAGACTACCTCAATAACATCCGTTTTTTAATTTATTAGCATCGGCGTAACATTCTTCATATCGAAAGGGCAGCCCCCTTTCACCTATCAAATCAGAAAAGGATAAGACATCATGAAAAACGTAAAAACCATCGCCGCTGCTGTTGTTCTCGCTACCATGACTTTCGGTGCTTCTGCTGCTGAATATGTTGCACCTTCACAGACACAGAACCTGGAAAAAGCGGGCGTCGTTACCGCGACCGCTCAAGACCTCAGCTCACTACAGGCTCAGCTCGCGGCGAAAGCAGAAAAAGCAGGCGCTAAAGCTTATACCATCACGTCTGCGACCGGTAACGATCAGCTGCGTGGCTCTGCGGTAATCTTTAACTAATCATTGTTTACCCTGAGTTTTTATCCCAGTTAGCTATCCTGTAAGCATCACGTATTACCCTCTTTCCGGCTTGCCTCCTCATCAGGGCAAGCCGGTTTTTTTATGACGGGCCGTCACAAGCGACGTGGATAAAAACTTACGGCGTTACGTCTTGAAAACCATTTTCGGCCGCTATCGCCGCGAACCATTTCCCACTTTTTTTCACCGTACGCTTCTGCGTTGCCAGATCAAGCTGCACAAAGCCATAGCGATTCTTGTAGGCATTCGACCACGACCAGTTATCGATAAACGTCCACATATGATAGCCGAGGCAGTTGCTGCCTTCCGCGATGCCTTTGTGTACATACTTCAGGTGCTCGCGGACAAAATCGATGCGGTAGTCGTCCTGAATCTGACCGCTGGCATCGAAACGCTGTTCGTTCTCCACCCCCATACCGTTTTCCGAAATAAAGCAGCGCGGATTGCCATAATTCACCCGCAGGTTGGTCAGAATGTCATAGATACCCGGTTCGTAAATTTCCCAACCGCGATAGGGATTCATTTTTCGTCCCGGCATCTCATAGCTGGAGAAAAACCACTCGGGCATAAACGGACTATCAGGATTGACCAGACTGTCGCGACACTGAATACGGCGCGGCTGGTAATAATTAATCCCCAGCAGATCGACAACCCCATCGGCCAGCAGCGCATGATCGTCTGGCTGGCAGCTCGGTAGTTGGCCGTATCGCTGGAGCAGATCGACCAGTTCCTGTGGGTACTCGCCCCTCAAAGCGGGATCGAGGAAGCTGCGATTAAACATCAGATCGGCAATGTTGGCTGCTTTAACATCAGCCGGATGCTGAGAGCGTGGATAGGAAGGCGTCAGGTTGAGGATAATGCCAATTTCCCCACCCTGAGACTGTTCACGATAGGCTTTCACCGCCAGCGAATGCGCCAGCATGGTGTGATAGGCCACCGTCGCGGCACGCTTGAAATCCACCACGTTCGGGTAGTGGAAATCATACAGATACCCGCCTTCCACCGGCACCACCGGCTCATTGAACGTAAACCAGTGTTTTACCCTATCGCCAAACAGGCGGAAGCAGGTCGCCGCATAGCCCGCATAGGCCACCACCACCGCCCGATTTTCCCAGCCGCCCAGCCGCTGCATCACCATCGGCATATCAAAATGGAACAGATTGATAAACGGCGTGATGCCCTGCGCCAGCATTTCGTCAATGACCTGATTATAAAACGCTACCGCCTGCGGATTCGGTTCACCGACGCCATCGGGAATCAGCCGCGCCCACGAAATCGACGTGCGGAACGTGTTGTGATTCAACGTCTTCAGCAGCGCAATGTCTTCACGCCAGTGCTGATAAAACGTGGAGGTATCCGCCGGCCCAACCTGCTGGTGAAAGCGGCCGGGCTGTGTGGCAAACCATTCGTCCCACACGGTGGCGCTTTTACCATAATTAAGGCTTTCGCCTTCCGTTTGCGGGGCCGAACTGGCGCTGCCCCACCAAAAATTCGCAGGAAAGCGAAAATCCTTCTGAAGATGATCGTGCATACGTTCCTCTCTGCTTCACTCGTATTTATGCGCTGGCGCTGGCTTCGCCTGCGGCCTGCTGTTGTTTCTCCTGCTCCTGTTTAAGCAGCGTGCGCTCATAGACTTTCAGGAACGGGTAATACATCGCGGCCGACATCACCATGCAGAGCAGGCACATGATCACCGGGCTAAACGCCCAGTTCGCCGCCCATGAGGCCCCAATCGGTGCCGGCGTTGTCCACGGCGTCAGGGAGACCACCTGTGCAATCCAGCCGAGCTTCGTCGCCGTATACGCAATGACGGCATTAACCATCGGCACGAAAATAAACGGCAGGAACAGCAGCGGGTTCATGATGATCGGCGCACCAAACAGAATCGGTTCATTGATGTTGAAAAAACTCGGCACCACGCCCATGCGGCCAATCGTTCGCAGATGGACGGCACGGCTACGCAGCAGCAAAAATGCCAGCGGCAGCGTGGAACCGACCCCGCCGATCAGCAGGTAGTGATCCCAGAAGCCCTGCAAATAAATATGCGGCAACGGCGCACCGGCCGAGAGCGCGGCCTGGTTCAGCGCCAGGTTGGTCATCCAGAACGGGTTCATAATCCCGGTGACGATCAGCGCGCCGTGAATCCCGGCAAACCACAGAATCTGGCAGATGAAAACCGAAATCAGAATCGCAGGCAGCGAATCCGACGCCGAAATCAGCGGTGCCAGCAGGTGCATAATCGCTTCGGGGATAATCATGCCGGTCGCGGACTGGATGAACAGGTTAAACGGATGCAGCGTCGCGACGATGACCAGCACGGGGATGAGGATCTCAAACGAACGCGCCACGCCGGTCGGCACCTCTTTCGGCAGACGAATCGTGATATTGCGTTTCTTCAGCCAGGCATACACCTCACCCGCATAAATTGACGTCAGGATCGCGGTAAAAATCCCCTCCCCGGAGAAGTATTGGGTGGAAATTTGCTTGTCGTGATAAGGCGCGGCCACCAGCAAGAATGCCATCAGTGCCAGCAGACCAGTCATGATAGGGTCCAGTTTGTAGTGCTTGCCCAGGCTGGCCCCTATCCCCACCGAGATAAAAAAGGTCATAACCCCCATACTCAGGTAGTACGGCAGCATCAGCTGTTCACGGTAGGCAACGGAGAAATCGAGCCACGCGCGGGCGAACCCCAGCGTGGTATCCGGTGCGAACGGCGGGAAGATGAACACCAGCATAAACGAACCGATGATCATAAAAGGCAGCGCGGCGATAAAACCATCACGAATCGCGATGATGTGACGCTGTTGTCCCACCACACCCGCCAACGGGGTAATTTTTTGCTCGATGATATTAACCATCGACTGATAGAGGCCACTCATAGCGGTTGTCCTGATTTTTCGATCAGTGAAAAGGCGAAATCCAGCACGTTGTCACCGCGCTGCATACCGTAATCCATCATATCTATCGCTGCTACGGGCACGCCTTTTCCCTCGGCTTTCTCCTGAAAGGACGCCAGCATATATTTCACCTGTGGCCCCAGCAGCACAACGTCATACTTCCCGACCTGCTCATCAAATTCATGGGCGGCGTAGGCGGCAATCTCAACGTCCAGACCACGTGTGCTGGCCGCCTCCTTCATCTTTCTCACTAAAAGGCTGGTAGACATCCCAGCGGAACAACAAAGCATGATCCTTTTCATTTTCAATACCCCGTCGTCATACGTTATGAATAAAAAGCGTTACGAATAAAAAAGCGTCATCAATAAAAGCATCGTGAATAAACACGTCCATTGGAAACACCTCCATGGAAACACAATGGAAACCGTTTTCCATGAAAAAAACCAATATATGAGAATAGGTTCACGAAATGATAGGCATTGCTGGAAACAATGTGAGGCAGGTCATGGAAAACGTATTTCAGACGTGAAGGACAGGTAAAACCCACTCTTGCTGTGCTTATTACGCTAAGTGTGCTGATTTCAGGCATTTTCTACTTTTGGCTATAAAAACGACAAATTGAGATTTAAAAAGCCCGCTCTCCCCCTGCTATGTTTATCACCTGATGTTGCATTTTCTCGCTGTATTTTAATTTTTCGTTATAAGGGAGAGGTTATAGGCATGTCATTGATGATGAAAAAATCGGACACGGAAGGGCGTGGAGAAAGCGCGCCATTATGGAAAAACGTGGCGACGCGGCTACGCCACATTCCCGCCATTCTGGCTGCCAGCGCCCTGCTTTTCATGTCCGCCTCTTATGCGCAGGACAGCGTGCCGACGCAGTTACGCGTCGGCTATCAGAAAGGCTCGATTAGTCTGGTACTGGCAAAATCACACCAGTTGCTGGAAAAGCAGTTCCCCAACACCAAAATCAGCTGGGTTGAGTTCCCCGCCGGCCCGCAGATGCTGGAAGCGCTCAACGTTGGCAGCATCGATCTGGGCGGCACTGGCGATATCCCGCCGATTTTTGCGCAGGCTGCTGGCGCAGACCTGCTGTATGTCGGCGTGGAACCGCCGAAGCCTCAGGCCGAAGTGATTCTGGTACGAGAAGACAGCCCGGTGAAAACCGTCGCTGATTTAAAAGGTCGCAAAGTCGCCTTCCAGAAAGGCTCCAGCGCGCACAATACGCTGCTGCGGGCGCTGCAACGTGACGGATTGAAATTCACCGATATCAAACCGACCTACCTGACTCCCGCTGATGCGCGCGCGGCCTTCCAGCAAGGCAACGTCGATGCATGGGCAATCTGGGATCCCTACTATTCCGCCGCGCTGCTGGAAGGCGGCGTTCGCGTGCTGGTCGATAGCAGCGGGCTGGAGAAAACCGGTTCCTTCTATCTGGCTGGTCGTCCTTATGCCGAGGCGCACGGCACCTTTATTCGCCAGGTACTGGACGAGCTGACAAAAGCCGATGCCTTAACGATCAGCGAGCGGGCGCAAAGCGTCACGCTGTTGGCAAACGCGGTAGGGCTGCCGGAAAAAGTGATTGAAACGGCGCTCGACCATCGCCCGCCGACCACCATAGAACCGCTGGATGCCGCCACGATCAAGGCACAGCAATCCACGGCCGACCTGTTTTATGAAAACCGTCTGGTACCGGTGAAGGTCAATATCGCAGAGCGCGTCTGGCGTCCCAAGGCGAACTAATCCGCCTATCGCACACCCTTTTGTTTACCTCAAACAAGACTGTTCAAGGAGTTCACACCATGAGTCTTAACGTATTCTGGTTTCTGCCCACCCACGGAGACGGTCGCTATCTTGGTAGCACCGAGGGCGCACGTCATGTTGACTACAGCTATCTGCAACAGGTGGCGCAAGCCGCCGAGCGGCAAGGGTTTGGCGGCGTGCTGCTGCCGACGGGCCGCTCCTGCGAAGATTCCTGGCTGGTTGCGGCATCGCTCATTCCGGTAACACAGCGGCTAAAATTTCTCGTTGCCCTGCGCCCCGGCGTGATTTCCCCCACCATCGCCGCACGTCAGGCCGCGACGCTGGACAGGCTGTCCAACGGTCGAGCGCTATTCAATCTGGTGACTGGCGGTGACCCGGAAGAGCTGGCCGCCGAAGGGCTGTTCCTCAGTCATGAAGAACGCTACGAAGCCTCGGCGGAATTCACCCATATCTGGCGCAGGCTGCTGGAAGGCGAAACCGTCGATTTCGCAGGCAAACATATTCAGGTCAAAGACGCCAAACTGCTTTATCCGCCCGTGCAGCAACCGCGCCCGCCGCTCTACTTTGGCGGATCTTCCGAGGCCGCGCAGAATCTGGCGGCAGAGCAGGTCGATCTCTACCTGACATGGGGTGAACCGCCTGAACAGGTTAAAGAAAAGCTGGCGGAGGTCCGTGCCAAAGCGGCGGCACAGGGACGTGAGGTTCGCTTCGGTATTCGCCTGCACGTCATCGTGCGGGAAACCACCGAGGAAGCCTGGCAGGCCGCCGATCGGCTGATTTCTCATCTGGATGAAAAAACCATCGCCGACGCACAAGCGGCGCTGGCGCGTTTCGATTCCGTCGGCCAGCAGCGCATGGCCGCCCTACACGGTGGCAAAAAGGACAAGCTGGAGATTAGCCCCAATCTGTGGGCCGGCATCGGTCTGGTACGCGGCGGCGCAGGCACAGCGCTCGTTGGCGATGGCCCGACGGTGGCCGAACGCATTCAGGAATACGCGGATCTCGGGATTGATACCTTTATCCTGTCCGGCTATCCGCATCTGGAAGAGGCATATCGCGTGGGTGAACTGCTGTTCCCGCACCTCGATCTGGCGCAACAGCCCACGCCGCTGCATGCGGTGAACAACGCGGGAGAAGTGGTGGCAAACCGCTATGTGCCGCGCAAAGTCTCGCAGAGCTGAGGAACCGATCATGGCAAGAACGCTCTCCTCACTGGCACAGCGGTTGGCACCTTTCCTGCTCCCCGTGACGCTGCTGGTCGCGTGGCAGGTTTCCGTCGAGTTCGGCTGGCTATCCAACCGGATTTTGCCCGCGCCCAGTTCGGTGATCACCGCAGGCTGGTCGCTCATCTCTAGCGGCGAGCTGTGGCAGCATCTGGCGATCAGCGGCTGGCGCGCTCTGATTGGGTTTGCTATCGGCGGCAGCATCGGATTAGTGCTTGGCTTTATCACCGGGCTGTCGCGCTGGGGCGAGCGTCTGCTGGACAGCTCGGTGCAGATGATCCGCAACGTTCCTCATCTGGCACTGATTCCTCTGGTGATTCTGTGGTTTGGGATTGATGAGGCGGCCAAGATCTTTCTGGTGGCGCTGGGCACGCTGTTCCCGGTTTATCTCAACACCTATCACGGCATTAAAAACATCGATCGCGGCCTGCTGGAAATGGCGCGCAGTTACGGACTGTCCGGCCTGAGCCTATTCTCTCAGGTGGTGTTGCCCGGCGCACTGCCGTCCATCATGGTCGGCATCCGCTTTGCGCTGGGCTTTATGTGGCTGACGCTCATTGTCGCGGAAACTATTTCTGCCAACTCCGGCATCGGCTACCTCGCCATGAACGCCCGCGAGTTTTTGCAAACGGACGTGGTGGTGGTCGCCATCATTCTTTACGCGCTGCTCGGCAAGCTGGCCGATATCAGCGCTCAGGGGCTGGAGCGCATTTGGCTGCGCTGGAATCCGGCTTATCAAACCTCATCGGGGGACGCATCATGACCGCTTTTACCGATTCTGCAACGCACGCGCATTCACCGTCGCCGCTCACCAAAGGAACGCCGCTGGCGCTGGATGCCATCACCAAACACTACGGCCACCGCACCGTGCTGAATGACGTACAGCTGCGCATTCCGTCCGGGCAGTTTGTTGCCATTGTCGGCCGCAGCGGCTGCGGAAAAAGTACCCTGCTGCGTCTGCTCGCCGGGTTGGAAGCCGCCAGCAGCGGCGAACTGCTGACTGGCACCGCACCGCTCAGCAGCGCAAAAGACGACACGCGACTGATGTTTCAGGAAGCGCGCCTGCTGCCGTGGAAAAAGGTGATCGATAATGTCGGGCTGGGGCTGCGCGGTAACTGGCGTGAGAAAGCGCAGGAGGCGCTGGCCTCCGTCGGGCTGGCGGATCGCGCTAACGACTGGCCGGCAGCGCTGTCTGGCGGTCAGAAACAGCGCGTCGCGCTGGCACGCGCGCTCATTCACCATCCGCGTCTGCTGCTGTTGGATGAACCGCTGGGCGCGCTGGATGCTTTAACCCGCATCGAGATGCAAAGTCTGATCGAAAATCTGTGGCGCCAGCACGGGTTCACCGTCTTGCTGGTGACGCACGATGTCTCCGAAGCCATTGCGCTGGCCGACCGGGTTATTCTGATTGAAGAAGGGCGCGTGGGGCTGGATATTACGGTCGATTTACCCCGGCCGCGGCGTCGCGGATCGGCAAAGCTGGCGGAGCTGGAAGCCCGCGTACTGGAACGCGTGCTGGCCCCAACCTCGTCTCCTCTGCCCCAGCAGGCGGCAATATAACCTTCATTCTGGCGATCGAGACTGTGCATCTTATCGCCAGATTTACCATCAAAAATATTGACAGATATTCTCAAAACACTCCATTTTTCCTTCCACCTGCATCGGCGTAATATCCTCTTCATCGAAAGGAAATGACCTTTCACTCCAAACAACATTGAACAGGATACATCACATGAAAAACGTAAAATTCTTCGCCGCTGCTGTCGTACTTTCTACCCTGTCTTTCGGTGCTTTCGCTGCCGATCAGGTCTCTTCACAACAGGCACAAGGCTTGGAAAAAGTGGGTGTCGTTAGCGCTACCGCCCGTAGCCTGGATTCACTGCAAGCACAGCTGGCTCAGAAAGCAGAAAAAGCCGGTGCCAGCGCCTTCACTATCACGTCTGCAACAGGTGACAACCAACTGCGCGGCGTCGCCGTTATCTACAAATAATGGCTGCTGATAAACAATCAAAAAATTAAACGGACTTTCCTCACTCAAGAGGAAAGTCCGTTTTTTTATGGTTTTTCCAGAACCTACCGCACGCGAGTAATGAGCGTTAGCCTACACGCTTCACTTCACCCACCAGTAAGATGTAAGACAGTGCACCGACCAGCGCTACGCCAGCAATATAGGTTAGCGCCGGAGCAAAACCGTAATCCTGCGCCAGATAGCCAATAATCAATGGCACCGTGATACCGCCCAGACCGCCGACAAAGTTGAACACGCCACCCGTCAGGCCAATCAGGCGAATCGGCGCCAGCGACGACACCAGCGACCAAGTGATAGAAGCAAAGCCATTGCCAAAGAACGCCAGCGCCATCAACGTCATAATCCATACTGGATCGTTGGTGTAGTTCGCCCCCATGATGCAGGTTGAAATCAACAGGCCACAGATAATCGGCGTTTTACGCGCCAGACCAATCGATTTTCCGCTACGCACCAGACGATCCGCCACAAACCCGGACAGCAGCACGCCAACGAACGCCGCCAGGAAAGGTACTGTCGTCATAAAGCCTGCCGTCAGTGCGCTAATCTGTTTTTCCTGCGTCAGGTAATTTGGGAACCACGTCAGGAAGAACCACAGCGTAGAGGTCACAGCAAACTGCCCGATATACACGCCCACCAGTTTGCGGTTAAACACCAGCTTCCAGTCGGCCGCCGTCAACGGCGTACGCGCTTTTTTCTCACTCGGCGCATCGCCATCAACAATACCGCCGCCTTCAGCAATGTAATCCAGCTCGGCCTGATTGATCCCTTTACTTTTCTTCGGTGGCTGATAAACAAAGTGCCAGATAATTGCCCAGACAATACCGACGCCGCCAGTGACGATGAACACCCAGTGCCAGCTCAGGATTTCCTGCAGCCAGATGAGCAATGGCGTAAGGAATGCCAGACCAACAAACTGCCCTGACGTATAGAATCCAACGGCAGAAGCACGTTCTTGCTCAGGGAACCAACTGGTCACCATGCGGTTATTCGTCGGAAATGCAGGCGCTTCAAACAGCCCGGTCACCGCACGTAAACCAATCAGCGATGCCAGACCCGTGGCGAAACCTTGCAGCAACGTGGCAATCGACCATCCCATGATAGCGATAAAATAGGTGACCTTCGAACCGACGCGGTCAAGGAACCAGCCGCCGGGTATTTGGCATAACGTATAGGTCCAGGCAAAGGCGGAAAAGATATAGCCCATTTGTGTTTTTGTAATGCCGAACTCTTCCTGAATATGTGCCGATGCCACAGCCAGGTTGGCCCGATCCACATAGCAGATGACGACCGTAATAAAAATCATCAGCAAGGTGAAATAACGCCGCTTTGTAGGACGGGTAGTTAATGTCATATCCATCTTATGTTCCTGTTATTTATTAAACGGACGTTAATACTTATTGCCCGCTATTTTTTGAACGTTCAACAACACCAGCAGTTGGTATGCTTTATTTTTTCTAATGAAATAAATAACCGCGCACGCTCACTATATTTCCCTATTTATAATGGCGTTTTATACTCTAAATAATTCGAGTGGCGTGAAGGCGGCAACCGCATGAATCCCCAGGAGCTTACTCAGGTAAGTGACTGGGGTGAATAAGGGCAGCCAACGCACAAGCAGCTTGAAGTATGACGAGTATATTTTAAAATCCCGGTGATGGCGTACCCATGATAAATGGAAGATTACTTTCCCCGGCGACAATAAAATAAAACAGTAATCCCTCACGAAATAATATATTCCGTGATAATCCATGATTGTTCTATTCCATCGCGCCGGGGAAATACGTTATGTATTACCGATTATTCAACACCTAACCTATTGTATTTGTTAAACCCTAAATAATTCGAGTTGCAGGAAAGCCCACTCGAATGGCGGGTATTACCACTCGGCGACGGCACCGTCAGGATAACGCCACACCGGGTTACGCCAGTCTGGCGCATTTTTACTACGTTCGATAACCAACTCTTCATTAATTTCCACGCCGAGGCCTGGTTTATTTAACGGATAGAAATGGCCGTCGGTCATAGCAAAGTCTTCTTTATTGACAACATAATCCAACAGCTCGGCACCTTTATTATAATGGATGCCCATACTTTGTTCCTGGAATACGGCATTACGCGCCACAAAGTCGAGATGCAAACAGGAAGCCAGCGCAATTGGACCTAATGGACAGTGTGGTGCCAGCGCAACATCATAGGCTTCCGCCATAGCGGCAATTTTAAAGCACTCGGTAATACCGCCCGCGTGAGACAGGTCAGGCTGAATAATGGCCAGTCCGCCGTCTGCCAGCACGCGTTTGAAATCAAAGCGTGAGAACATACGCTCGCCCGCTGCAATCGGCAGGTGGGTTTGCGCCGCCAGACGAGGATAGTATTCCGCCTGTTCAGCCAGCACGGGTTCTTCAATAAACAGCGGACGGTACGGCTCCAGCTCCTTAATCAGGATTTTCGCCATCGGCGCATCCACACGACCGTGGAAATCCAGACCGAACTCGATGCTGTTGCCAAAGGCTTCGCGGATTTCCGCAACGACAGCTACTGCCGCATCCACTTTGCGCGAATTATCAATGATGCCCATCTCTTCACAGCCGTTGAGCTTGAAGGTATCGAAGCCAATGTCGGTCAGCTTCTTGATGCCTGCGATCACTTCGGAAGGACGATCGCCGCCCACCCAGCTGTACGCTTTGATCTTATCGCGCACCAGCCCGCCCAGTAACTGATAAACCGGTACACCCAGCGCCTTGCCTTTGATGTCCCACAATGCCTGATCGATACCCGCGATGGCGCTCATCAGAATCGGGCCGCCGCGGTAGAAGCCCGCACGGTAAAGCACCTGCCAGATGTCGTTGATGCGTGCCGGGTCCTGCCCGATCAGATAGTCAGACAGCTCGTGAACGGCAGCTTCAACCGTGCGTGCACGGCCTTCGATAACCGGCTCGCCCCAGCCGACAATGCCTTCATCGGTTTCAATCTTCAGGAACATCCAGCGTGGCGGCAGCCGGTACGTGGTGATTTTGGTAATTTTCATTGAACAGCGTCCTTATAGGCGTTAACAAATGCATGTGCTTTTTGCGCGGTGACGTCAACCGACTGACCGGCTCGATACAGATCGCTGCCTAACCCGGCACCGATGCAGCCCGCGCTAAGGTAATCCTTCAGGTTTTCTGGCGTGACGCCACCGACGGCAAAGACGGGAACGTCTTTTGGCAACACCGCTTTCAGCGCCTTGATGTAGTCCGGCCCAAACGCGGATGACGGGAAAATTTTCAGCGATTGCGCGCCTGCATCCAGCGCCGTGAAGGCCTCCGTCGCGGTAGCGCAGCCAGGGCACACCATCATGCCGTAACCCACTGCCCGGCGAATCACTTCGGGGGAAATGTTAGGCGTAACGACTAGCTTGCTGCCAATTTCCTGTAATTTGTCGATATAGTCGGCTTTTAGTACCGTACCTGCGCCAATCAGGGCGCGATCGCCAAAATGCTCTACCGCCAGTTGAATACTTTCATACGGGTTCGGCGAATTCAGCGGGATCTCCACCGCATCGAATCCAGCATCCAGCAGTGCCGCGACATGTTCCAGTACCTCATCCGGCGTGATACCGCGCAGAATCGCAATCAAGGGAAGATTAGTATTCCAGCTCATTAACAATGCTCCTTATTCCTGCCTGAAAAGCCCGATCGCCATCCAGCGGCTGCCAGCGCAATCCAGCTTGTTGTAATGCTTTTTCGTAGCGCGCCGTCAGCGCAGGGGAGCCGATGAGTGTGATGCTGTCTCCTGCCGCCATCTGATAGTGGCGCTGCATTTGTGAGACTTCGTTGCCAATCAGCAGCCCAGACAGCCAGTCGCTCACGGCACTTTTCTCCAGACGCCCCAGCACATGCGCCGCACGAGTTTCAAACAGGCAGCGGATAATGTTGTCATCGGCAAAGCCCAGCGCCAGCCCTTGCTGGAAAGCATCGGGGGACGGCTGCTGCTCGGTCAGCCCCACGCCAATTAAGGACTGCGTCATCAGCAGGTGGTGCAGTTCGCCGGTCATCACCGTGCGGAAATCCAGCACGTTGCTGTCATCGGCCCGCACCCATTTCGAGTGGGTTCCCGGCATTAAATAAAGAGAGGAAGGACATTCGCTATATGCGCCAATCAGCTGGGTTTCTTCACCGCGAATCACATTGCAGTTATCGTCCTGCGCAATACTCAGCCCCGGCACGATCCAGGCGGCCAGCGGACGGGCTTCTTCCACACGCGTCAGGCGATGGGCGACATCCGTCAGGCGAGTCGGGCATGACAGATACGGTACGGAAAGCCAGCCCGCATTGCTGCCAATCATGCCCGCCATCACGACAGGCACGTTGTGCTGCTGCCACGGCGCAACGATCTGCTGAAAAACCTGCTGCGGCGTCTGACCGTTCAAACGCGTGACGCCCGCTTCAGATTTCACGCTGTCGATACAGACGCCGTCCAGATACAGCCACGCCCGCAGGTTGGTCGAACCCCAGTCAATGGCGATATAGCTTTCACTCATGTAATGTCCTTTAACCGTTTGGTCGAGCTGGCGATCATGGTCAACGCCGCCCGCTCTGCTGCTTCAATATCCTGATGCCGAATGGCATCGTAGAGATCCTGATGCTCACGCAATGTCCGTGGCATGTTGTCTTCGTCCGGCATATAGGTGCGCTCAAACACCGCACGCTGCAACGAGCTGATCGCAACGCTTAGCTGCTGTAGCACCGGGTTATGCACTGCCGCCAATACCGCCTCATGGAAGCGAATATCCGCTTCATTAAACGCATCACGATTCTGATGGTTGGAAATCATGTCGTTCAGCGCCGCTTCGATCACCGCTAGTTCGCTTGAGGTCGCTCGTTCGGCGGCCCAGCGAGCAATCGTCGGCTCCACCAGATTACGTACCTCACTCATCGCGCTGATCAGCCGTGGGTCGTAATCGCTTGCCAGAACCCATTGCAAAACGTCGGTATCCAGGTAATTCCACTGGTTACGCGCGGCCACAAACGCGCCGCGATACCGTTTCACTTCCACCAGCCTTTTCGCCATCAGCGCCCTGAATACTTCGCGAATGATGTTGCGCGAGGTCTGAAATTCTTCACACAGCTCAGCTTCTGCGGGTAACGGCGTACCCGGGGCATATTTTCCGCCAACGATCTGTTGGCCAATATCCAGAATGATGCGGTCGGTTTTGCTTAATTCTTGCTTATTCATCATCACCTCAACGAGACAAAACGGATTGATATCACTGCACTTACTTTACCCGCCATGCCGCCTGACGTCGTCGAACTGTTGCACAATAACCGCATCCTTCCCTCTTTTCTTGGCTTGATTGTAGTACCATTATTATATGTTGTACTACAATCTGGATCACAAAACGGACAATAAATACAATTTGGCAACATCCAGCGTTACCGGATTTCAACATCCAGAGGAATTGAGCTGTGCGAGACGGGAAGGCAACGAAAGCCCGTCAGCAGCAGTGAAAAGAGAGAGGAAAAAGGAAGGAAGAGAGTGAGAAGAAAAAGAATGGCGGTTCAGGCCATACGCAATGCGCACGCAAAAGAACCGCCATTAATGGCAAAGTCAGATAAGGGTAAAGCTACGCCTGTTCCAGTACAAAGTGTCCTTCCCCGACTTGCTTATAGCGGCGTACCGGAGGATGGAAATCAGGGGTGCGAACCGGACTGCGTAGTTCATCATTGGTGATATTACGCACCGGACGAGTATCCGGGTCAGGCACGGGCACCGCAGAAATCAGACGTCGGGTGTAATCATGCTGCGGATTGTCGAAGATCGCCGAACGTGGCCCGATCTCCACAATTTCGCCGAGATACATCACCGCCACGCGGTGGCTGATACGCTCGACAACGGCCATATCGTGCGAGATAAACAGGAATGACAGCCCCAGCTTCTGCTGGAGATCCAGCATCAGGTTGATCACCTGCGCCTTGACGGACACATCCAGCGCCGACACCGATTCATCGGCAATAATCACTTTCGGCTCCAGCGCCAGCGCACGCGCAATACACACTCGCTGCCGCTGCCCGCCGGAGAACTGATGCGGGAAACGCGAAGCCATATCGCCGGATAATCCCACCTGTTCCAGCAGTTCGCTCACTCGCGCATTCACATTCTGTCGGGTCGCCAGACCGTGCAGCAGCATCGGCTCGGCGATAGCTTCCCCTATCCGCATACGCGGATTCAGGCTTTCATATGGATCCTGAAACACCATTTGAATCTGCCGCCGCGACTCGGTCAGCTCACGCTTATCCGCCGTCAGGATATTTTTTCCCAGCAACTGAATGTCGCCGCTAACGGCGTCGTTGAGGCGAATAATCGACCGTCCGGTGGTGGATTTACCGCAGCCCGACTCGCCAACCAGCGCGAGCGTTTCGCCCGGCCAGAGATCGAACGAGACATTTTCCACCGCATGAACTCGCCCAGACAGCCGACGGAAAAATCCTGATCGGATATCAAATCGAGTGACCAGATTTTTTACCGTCAGCACCGGCTCCTCACCCGACACGGTATTCACCGCCTCCGGCACCGGCTGGCGTTCGCCCGTTTTGAGATCGATCAGCGGAAAACGCTGTGGCCATGCGCTGCCGGACATCGAGCCGAGTTTGGGTACTGCGGATAGCAGCATACGGGTGTAGGGCTGTTGCGGATGATGAAAGATCTCCCGCGTGACGGCATTTTCTACCATCTCCCCCTGATACATCACCAGCGTGCGGTCGGACACTTCCGCCACCACGCCCATGTCGTGGGTGATAAACAGCACCGACATCCCTTCTTCTTCCTGAAGGGTTTTTATCAGCGTCAGAATTTGCGCCTGAATCGTGACGTCCAGCGCCGTCGTCGGCTCGTCGGCAATCAACAGCTTCGGGTGGCAAGCCAGCGCAATTGCAATCACCACACGCTGGCGCATCCCGCCAGAGAAGCTCTGTGGGTATTCGTTCAACCGTGATTTGGCTGCCGGAATGCGTACTTTTTCCAGCAGTCGTACCGCTTCGGCACGCGCTTCAGCTTTCCCCATGCCGCGATGGCGACGCAGCACTTCCGTAATCTGGTAGCCAATCGGCAAGACCGGATTCAGGCTGGTCATCGGCTCCTGGAAAATCATGCCGATACGGTTGCCGCGCACATCCTGCATCGCTTTACTGGGGAGCGACAGCAGTTCGGTGTCGCCAAAATGAATCTGCCCTTCAATCCGGCTTTGACCGGGTGGCAGCAAGCGCATGATGGATTTCGCCATCACGCTTTTCCCTGAACCGGACTCCCCCACTACGGCGACCGTCTCTTTCTCGCCAATCGTGAAGGATAAATCCCGCACCACATTCATCCACTCGCCGTTCACCTGAAAGGCGGTGGTCAGATGCGAAACAGACATAATCGGCGCTGTCATGTGTTCGTTACCCCTTATTCCCATGGGCGTTCCCACGGCTTAGTTCCGTGGGTTGAGGATGTCGCGCAGCGCATCCCCGACCAAATTGATCGCCACAATCAGCAGCAGCAGTGTCAGCCCCGGAAAGAAGCTGATCCAATAGTCGCCCGACATCAGGTATTCAAAACCATTCGAGATCAGCAGCCCCAGCGACGGTTCCGTCACGGGCAGCCCGATCCCCAGAAACGAGAGCGTGGCTTCCAGCATGATGGCGTAGGCGATGCGCATCGTTGCCACCACGATCAGCGGTGCCAGACAGTTGGGTAAAATATGGCGAAACAGGATGCGGCGGTTGGACAGTGCCATACTGCGCGCCGCGTCCACGTAGCTGCGGCGGCGTTCCACCAGCGCCGACCCACGAATCGTCCGCGCATAGTAAGCCCACTGGGTCACCACCAGCGCCATAATGATCTTATCGACCCCTTGCCCTAGTACCGCCAGCAGAATCAGCGCGATCAGGATGGGCGGGAAACTGAGCTGGATATCGACGATACGCATGATCGTCGCGTCCGTTTTTCCACCGACGTAGGCGCTAATCAGCCCGAGCGAGGCGCCAATCAGCAACGCAAACACCGCACTGGAGAAACCCACCATCAGGCTGATGCGGGTGCCGTACAGAATGGCGCTGAACAGATCGCGCCCTTGATCGTCCGTCCCCAGCCAATACGTCATGCCCGACATACTGGAGGAGCCCGGTACAAGTCGGCCATCCATGATGTCGAGCTGCATCAGATCGTAGGGATTCTGCGGCGACAGCAGCGGGGCAAGCAGCGCGAGCAGCACAAAAATCGCCAGCAAGATCAGCCCAAACAGCGCCAGCCGATCGTTGATCAGCGCCATCACCACGCGCATCACCGGATGTACGGTTTTTTGCACGGCGGCGGGCTGGTGTATCGTATTCCCCGTCATCCCTTGTCTCCTCCCAGCCGCACGCGCGGATCGACCAGCACATACAGCAAATCGACCAGCAGGTTGATCACGCTGAACATCACGACGGTAATCATCAGATAAGCCAGAATAACCGGACGGTCGAGCACGGCGATCGAGTCGATAATCAGCTTGCCCATGCCCGGCCAGGCATAAATGGTTTCCGTCACCACCGCGAACGCGATCAGCGAGCCGAGTTCCAGCCCTAGCACAGTAATCAACGGAATCAGCGTGTTGCGCAGCACATGTACCAGTACGATGCGGGTTTCCGACAGCCCTTTCGCGCGAGCAAATTGCACATAATCCTGTTGCAGACACTCCATCACGCCCGCACGCATCAGGCGGATAACCAGCGAGATTTTAAACAGCGCGAGGTTAAACGCCGGCAGGAGAAGATGTTCAAGGCCATCGCGGGTCAGAAAGCTAAACGGGATGCCGAACAGCTCATGGACATCGCCCCGGCCTGATGACGGCAGCCAGCCCAGCTTCACACTAAACAGCATGATCATCACCAGCCCGATCCAGAACGTGGGCAGGCTAAAACCGAGGATGGAGAAAGTCATGATGGATTTGGATACCACGCTGTCCGGCTTCAGACCCGCGTAAATCCCCAACGGAATACCGACAACCAGCGCCATCACGAACGCCACCATCGCCAGTTCGAGCGTGGCAGGCATACGCTGAAAAATCAGCGTCAGCGCGGGTTGATTAAAGATAAACGAGTTGCCCATGTCGCCCTGAAAGGCGTTCCAGACAAATAGCCCGTACTGTTCCCAGACCGGCTTATCCAGGCCGAAGGACTGAATCACCGCCAGCCGTTCCGCTGGCGTGGCCGTCGCGCCCAACAACATATCGACCGGATTACCGACCAGATAGACACCCACAAACACCAGCACCGACATAACAGCCAGCGTCAGCAGCGTTTGTCCGATTCGGCTCAGCAGGTAGGCTATCATTAGCGCCCCCTGGAACCGTTTAGTGCTTCGGAGCTATCTTTCTTTTCAGAACCCTCTCTTTCTTCAGAGCCATAGCGGCGCAGGCGCTCGGCAATCAGCCCGAGAAACCCTTGCTCGTCGATTTCCCGCATGATCAGCGCATTCTCTGGTTCACCCAGTTTGTGATAAAAATCGGCAAACGCATAACCCGCCGTTCTACCAGCTACTTCTACTCCGATGCGCGCGCGTTTTGATTTGAATAACTCCGGTTTCAGCAACCACGCAATGACGGTCGCATCATGAATTGGCCCACCTTCGCGACCAAAGCGCTCCACTTCACTACGGTCAAACATACGCAGCAGTGCTGCCATCGCCTTACCCGGCGCACCGCCGCTACGCTCGATGTCATCAACCTGTTCCGTCTGAATCAGCGCCTGAAAGGTCATATCCAACGGCATGATGACAATCGGCACGCCGGAAGAAAACACGATTTCCGCCGCATGGGGATCGGCATAGACGTTAAAGTCCGCCCACGGCACGCGATTTCCCATTGCGGTGAAGGCACAGCTCATGGAAACAATTTGTTTGATGCCGCGCGCGACATCAGGATGGAAGCACAGCGCCAACGCCAGATTCGTCAGCGGGCCAAGTGAACAAATGGTGATCGGGTTATTGTCGGCTGCTGCCTGACGCGTCATCCGTACCAGAAAATCGACGGCGTGTTCCTGTTCCGGCGACAGCGTGCTCTCCGGTACCCAGTCAGCAGAAAACTTGCCGATATGGGCGTATTTACCGAAAACCTGATCGCGGATCAGCGGGCGTGAGGCACCTGCAAAAATAGGTACATCGGTTCTGCCCGTCACACCCACTACGTTGCACGCGTTCGGCAATGTGGCGGCAAGCGGCACATTGCCTGCCACAACGGTAATTCCCAGTACATCCAGCTCGGGCGACGCCAATGCCAGCCAGATGGCTATCGCATCGTCAACGCCGGGATCGGTATCAATAATAATGCGTTCTTGAACCATGTCAGACACCCTCTCCGTAGCGGCTCAATAGGTCAGCAAACAGCTCGACAACCTGTTTGGCATCAACCCCCGTCACCACATCGACATTCGGCTGACGGTCAGTTTTTCCGTACCAGTCGGCAACGGTCTGCCCCATGCACAGCTCGCTTTCCTGCTCAACGTAAACGCTGGCTTTTTCCGTCGTGAAGCAGTGCGGCGCCAACACCCAGGCAATGACCAGCGGATCGTGTAGCGGACCACCGCGTGAACCATAGCGACGGATGTCATTGCGATCCCAAAACGCCATCATTTCACCCAACGGCGCGGAAATCCGCCCGGATAGCGCGATGAAGCGCGCCACCAATTCCGGCGTCAAAATCACCTGATGCGTGACATCCAGCGGTAGCGCGACAAGGGCAATCGATGAATCAAACACTATCTTCGCCGCCTGTGGATCGGCGATCATATTGAATTCAGACGTCAGGCTGCGGTTGCCTGCTTCGCGGTAGGCGCCACCCATCATCACAATGCGCGCAATACCGTCAGCAATCTCAGGTGCCATACGCAGCGCCATGGCCACGTTGGTTAGCGGCCCTAGCGTACAGAGCGTAATCGGCGTGCCGTCAGCGATCGCCTGCTTGCACTGCGCAATAATAAAATTCACCGCATGCTGTGCGTCGGCCTGTTTTTGCGGCGCAGGTAACACCGTCTGGCCCAGTCCGCTTTCACCGTGAAACTGGCCATGAATAGGGGCGCGCAGCAGCGGACGATGACAGCCGGCGAAAACGGGAATATCCGTACGCTGACCCAGTTCAACAATTTGCAGGGCGTTATGCAGCGTCTTGTCCAACGGTTGGTTACCGCACACCGTGCAAATACCGCGAATATCCAACTCTGGTGCCACAAATGCACTTAATAACGCAATCGCGTCATCTATCCCCGGATCACAATCAATAATAATAGGTAACGCGCTCATCCTTCGATGATTCCTTTTCTCTTTTTAATAGGTACTGCCGAACTTCAAGGTGCAGAAAGCCCCACACCTCTACAGCGTGAAAAATAACAACTCTATTTGGTGTTAAAGGGAATCGACAGACGCTAAAACGTCAGCGATCTCCTTACGTGCCTTTTCATCCAGCGGCAGTTGAGGCGGCAACGGATCGCCTACCGCAAATCCCTGCAATTGCAGCGCCGCTTTAATACAGCCGGCAATGGAATAACGAGCAAAGATTTCATTGATGCGCCATAACGGGCGCTGAAGCTCCATTGCTTTGTTCCAGTCACCCGCGCGGGCGGCTTCATACAATGCAATACTCTGTTTGGGAACGATACAAGCTGGGCCAGCCATCCACCCCACGCCGCCAATCAGCATGACGCAGGCGGGAATATGGGCAGAGGCGGAGAACACGTCCATCCGGCCACGGGTACGTTCAATGATGGAAAGCAAGCGCCCGGTATTGGTCGAGGCGTCTTTGATATAGCGGATATTGCTGACATGACTCAGGCGCTCGATGACGGGCAAACTCAAATCGGAACGCTGGAACTGAGGGTTGGTATAAAGCACCACCGGTTTACCCTGTGCGGCTTCGGCAATGGCGCGGAAATACTGTTCGACACCTTCGTCTTTCAGGGGGAAATAGGCTTCCAGTACAGCCAGAATGCCATCCGCGCCCAGTTCGACGTAGCGTTTCGTTTGCTCAACGGCATCCTGAATCGTTGTCGATGCGACACCGGCGATAACCGGCACACGGCCAGCCGTCGTCTCGATTACCGTTTTGACCACATCAAGACGTTGAGCCGCAGAGAGATAGGCAAATTCACCGGTGCTGCCTAACGGCACGACGCCATGTACACCACATTGAATTAGATGTTCAGTGAGCTGCGCCAAAACGGGCTTATCAACCTGACCATCGGGCCTGACGGGTGACACCAGATAGGGAAAAACACCGCTAAACGTATTCACACCGCTCTCCTTGTTATAGGTAATAAGGGGTGAAAACCTCACCCCTTTTGGGTCATCGCTGAAAGGTAACTATTTTGCGGAACGGACGAAGTACGGCAGCGTGTAGGCATCGGAACGGCCCACATAGGTATACTGCTTTTTCATCGCCCAGGTGTTGGACAGGAACATGACTGGAATGACACCCAGATCGTTCATGCCAATGTTCATCGCCTCAGCCAGCAGCGCATCACGTTTGGTTTCATCCAGCGTGACCCGTGCTTCGTTCAGCGTTTTATCAAAGACAGGATTGGAATAGCGACCACGATTACCCTGTCCTGCATTGGGGCCAAAGGTTTCTAACAAGGGCCCCAATACCCCAGAAGCTTCCCCGGTTTCAATCGCGGCCCCGCCCATAATCAAACTGAATTCGAGACGAGACGCGCGTGAGAAGTACACACTGCCGGGCATCGTAACGACTTCGGTTTTGATGCCGGCGCGTGTGAACATTTGGCCAATGGCCTGAGCAATTTTAGAATCATTAGGATAACGATCGTTCGACGCGTGGAAGGTCAGCGTGAAGCCGTCGGGGTAACCCGCCGCCGCCAGTTCCTGTTTGGCTTTCTCCGGATTATAAACCGGCGCAGGAATAGAAGCGGAATAGCCTGGGTACCCCTTCGGTACAAGCTGAGAGGCGACAACAGCCTGCCCCTCCATCACACGGTCGACGATTGCCTGACGATTAAGTGCTAAAGACATCGCCTGGCGTACTTCTTTTTTTAGTAATGGGTTTTTACCATCAGGGCCTTTGGCGAACGGTGATTCCTCTCGCTGCTGGTCCATGTGAAGGTAAATAACACGATTCCCTGGTGTTGAAATCGTTTTTAACTGCTGATTTTTTTCAATATTACTGCTGTCGGCTGTTGGAACGTTTTCGATCATGTCCACATCACCGGATAATACTGCTGCTACACGTGCACTACTGTTTTTAAATACACGGACAGTAACGTTGTCCCACTCTGCTTTTCCTCCCCAGTAATCGTCATTACGACTAAGGACTACCCGGTCGTCCGGCACCCAGGAAACAAATTTGAATGGCCCTGTACCAATCACATCTTTTCCTGAATTCAACGTTTCCGTCGGGACGTTTTCAAGTCGGGCCGGTAAAATCGAAATCCGACTTAAATTATTCAGCAGCAGTGGCGAAGCCTCTTTTGTCTTAATCCGCACCGTTAGTGGATTAACTTCTATTACTTCAGCAATGTCGCTGACGTAAGGTGCGTAAGAGCTAGGACTGTTTTTCGATGCCAGCGCAACACGCTTAATGCTGGCAATCACATCTTTAGCCGTAAAATCACTGCCGTCGTGAAACTTAACGCCAGGACGCAATACAAACTCCCACGTCTTGTCGTCAATCACTTTCCAACTGGTTGCCAGGGCAGGTGCAATCTGCTGTTTTTCATCCTGTACAACCAAACCGTCAAAAATATTGCGCGCCATTGCGCTATTCGCTCCACTCACATAAAACTGCGGATCCATTGATGTGGTGGAGGAAGCCAAACCGATATTCAGGTCCGCGCTATAAACCAAAGGTGAAGATGAAAATAAAACGGTAAACAATAACGCCAGCGTTGATTTCTTCATTCACTAACCCTCTATTCCATGATTGAGTACTGATGAAGTGTATTAAATCTTATGATTGTGAGTCTATGCGCCAGATTGGATAATGAAAAATTGCATTTTGTGTTAAATTGATAACTAAATGTTATGTTTTAAGGTGACGAGCATGCGTATCAATCCCCGTCAGGTTGAAGCCTTTCATAAAGTCATCCTCACCGGAGGCATCACCGCTGCCGCCAACATGATGTATATCACTCAGCCCGCGGTCAGCAGACTCATTAAAGACTTCGAAGACGCGCTGAATCTGAAGCTATTTGATAGAGACGGACGCGGCCTGATTCCACGCGCCGAGGCGATGAAGCTGTACCGGGAAGTCGAGCGTCTTTACTTAGGATTGGATCAAATCGGGCTGATTGCCGATGAAATTCGCCACGCCAAAGGCAGCGTACTGCGCATCGCCGCCGTTCAGGCGCTCTCGTTCCTTTGTTCCGACCAGGTCCTCCCTACCTTACTCAAGAAATACCCCGATCTTTCCCTGTTTCTGGACATCGAAAGCAGCAGCCGTATTACGGACGCGATTGCTGAAAACCACTATGACGTGGGGTTTATTTTCGGCCAGCCCGGCATCAAAGGGCTGGAAGCTGAACCGCTGGCTGACGCCAGTGCTGTCGCGGTGTTAGCGATGGATCACCCGCTTGCCACGGCGGATGAAATTACACTCGCCGACCTGGCTGGCACGCGCGCCATTCTGCCCGGCAGAACCACACCGCTGCGGGCGCAGATTGATATCTCCGCCAGAAAAGAACAAATCTATTTGCATAACCCCATCGAAACCTCAATGGCTAATTGCTGCGTGCTAGCGTCAAGAAACGTCGGCATCGGCGTGGTAGATTTTATTACCGCCCTGAACAGCCCTTCCCCGGTTATCGTTAAGCCTTTCAATCCTGATATAAAAATGGCGTATTGCGCGGTTTACCCACCTCAAATTCCCCGCAGCCAAGTGGTGAATCACATCACTCAGGTTATGAAAGAAAAAATAGCGGACAGTCTGGAATTAAAATAATTTCCAATCGAAGTCGTTATTTTTATTAATGTATTTATTGAATAATGACTATCAGGAAATAGATTTATATAAAATAAACACTAAGGTTATTATTTTAAATAAAAGTAGCCATCATTGATGGCTATTCAGCCTTATATCTCTCGAATCAGGCATTCAGCACAAATTTCTCGATCGCATAAGCGACGCCGTCTTCCGTGTTGCTTTTGGTGACGAATTGGCTGGCTTCTTTCACTTCGTCGATGGCATTGCCCATCGCTACGCCGATGCCCGCATAGCGAATCATCGCCAGATCGTTCTGCTGGTCACCCAGCGTCATGACGCTTTCGCGTGGAATGCCGAGGTGCTCTGCCAGCATCTTCACACCTTCACCTTTGTTGACGCGCTTATCCAGAATTTCCAGATAGTATTCGGCACTCTTCATGATGGTGTAGCGTTCAAAGGCTTCCGGTGGAATCTGGCTGATGGCGCGATCCAATATCTCTGGCTCATCAATCATCATCACTTTCGGGAACGTCAGGCCGCGATCCATTTCCTCAACCGCGCGATACTTCAACGGCATTCCGGTCAGGTGGGATTCGTGAATGGTGTAAGGGCTGATGTCTTTATTGGCGGTATAGACGAAGTTGAAGTCCAACGCGTGAAAATGGGTGCCCAGTTTGCAGGCCAGCGCTTCGAAATAGAGATAATCGTCGAAGCTCAGCGCGGTTTGCGCTACGCAGTCACCGTTGATCGTACGCTGCACCAGCGCGCCGTTGTTGGTAATGCAGTAACAGCCTTCCTGCTGCAAATCCAGCTCCATCAGGTAGCGCTCGACACCAATGTAAGGACGACCGGTAGCCAACACGACCTGCACGCCTTTCTCTCTGGCAGCGGCAATCGCGGCTTTTACCGCAGGTGAAATTTGATTTTGGGGCGTCAGCAACGTCCCGTCCATATCAATAGCGATCAGTTTTACAGACATAGTTTTTCCAGCATCAAGTTATCTGTTTTCATGCTAACGCGATTCAGCGATGAAGTCGTTAGTGAAATACAGCAGGGTGACAGGCGTATGACGCGCAACGTAAAAAGCCGTGCGGTTAAGCACGGCCTTGTGACCAACGTTTTCTGCAATCGCCGTTATAGTTCTGCGCCGTTGCTGGAGATCACTTTCTTATACCAGTCAAAGCTCTTTTTCTTCGAGCGCTTGAAGGTGCCGGTGCCATCGTCGTGTTTATCCACGTAGATGAAACCGTAGCGTTTGCTGTACTGACCGGTGGTGAACGACACGCAGTCGATGCAGCCCCACGGGGTATAGCCCATCAGTTCCACGCCATCTTCCACGACGGCTTTCTTCATCTGATCGATATGCGCTTTGAGGTACTCGATGCGGTAATCATCATTAATGCTGCCGTCGGCTTCCACCTTGTCTACCGCGCCAAAACCGTTTTCGACGATGAACATCGGTTTCTGATAACGCTCATAGAAGCTGTTCAGCGTATAGCGCAGGCCAACCGGGTCGATCTGCCAGCCCCATTCCGATGCCTTCACATGCGGGTTTTTCACGCCGCCGTCAAAGCCCGTAATCGCATCTTCTTTTTTCTGGCCTTTTGCCGCCAGCTGCACCGCGCTGCTCATGTAGTAGCTGAAGCCCAGATAGTCCGTGCAACCTTCGCGCAGCGTCTGTTCGTCTTCCGGCTGCATATCAATCTGATAGCCTTTGCGCGCCCACTCTTTCAGGATGTAAGACGGGTAGTAACCACGCAGTTGCACATCACCGAACAGGTGGCGTTCACGCATCGCTTCCTGTGCAAACATCACGTCATCCGGATGGCATGACCACGGATAGATCGGCACCAGCGCCAGCATGCAGCCAATTTTGAAGTTCGGGTTAATTTCATGACCCAGTTTCACCACTTTCGCACTGGCGACAAACTGGTGGTGCAGCGTTTGGTACATCGCCTGCTCCGGCTTGTCGTGATCGGTAAAAATCACGCCGGAACAGCAGTAGCCAAACAGCGGATACTGCCAGTTACGCTGGTTGTTGATCTCATTGAAGGTCATCCAGTATTTCACTTTGGACTGGTAACGCTTCATGACCACTTCGCTGTAGCGTACAAAGAAATCCACCACTTTACGGTTCAGCCAGCCGCCGTACTGCTTAACCAGATGATGCGGCATCTCGAAATGGGACAGCGTAATCACTGGCTCGATGTTGTATTTCAGCAGCTCATCGAACAGGTCGTCATAGAATTGCAGACCCGCTTCATTCGGCTCCAGCTCATCGCCATTGGGGAAAATACGCGTCCAGGCAATCGAGGTGCGGAAGCATTTGAAGCCCATTTCGGCGAACAGGGCAACATCCTGCTTATAGTGGGAATAAAACTCCACCGCCTGATGATTCGGATAACTGACACCAGGCTGTACGCCATCGGTAATCACACGGTCAACGCCGTGGGCACCGCCGGACAGGACATCGCAAATGCTGACGCCTTTGCCGCCTTGATCCCAACCACCTTCAACTTGATGCGCCGCTACCGCGCCGCCCCACAGAAAGTCTTTCGGTAATTGTTGAACAGACATCTTGTTTCCTTCTTATTTCAGGTTTGCATATTATTAATTTATAAGCTTTTTCAGGGAGGAGATTTCCCGATGCAGTTGAATCAGCTCCTCCACCAATTCACGGCATAGCATCGCGTTCATCAGGTGATCTTGCGCGTGAACCAGAATCAGGTTGACCGGGATTTTCCCGCTGCCCTCATCGGCACCAATCAGAGCCGTCTGGATTTGATGGGCTTTACGCGCCGCAACGGAAGCCGTGTTCAGCAGTTCCTCGGCCTTGTCCCAGTCATATTTTCTGGCAGCGATCAGCGCTTCCATTGAGCTGGAGCGTGCCTCTCCCGCATAGATAATCAGTTCCATTACTGTCGTTTCATCAAGAATGGTTTCATCGCGCATCACTCACTGTCTCCTCTGCTGTACCCACTTCTTGTTCGATCAACTGACGTTCATACATTTTGAAGAAGGGGTAATAGATTAAGGATGAGACGACAATCAGTACCCCCACCAGCACCACCGCACGCCAGTCCCATCCCGTAGACCAGGCTGCGCCAATCGGGCCCGGCGTTGTCCAGGGCGCAAGAGAAATGACGCGATGCACCAAATCGGTTTTTAACGCGATATAGGCAAGGGTGGCATTTACCAGCGGCGCAGTAATAAACGGGATGAACAGCAGCGGGTTCATCACGACGGGTGAACCAAAAATCACCGGTTCATTGATGTTGAACATGCTCGGCACCACGGCCAACTTGCCGATAGAGCGCAGATGAGCAGAACGGCTGCGCAGATAGAGAAAGACCAGCCCCATGGTCGCCCCCGATCCCCCCACCGTAATGAAGAACTGCCAGAAGGGCTCAATGAAAATTTTGGTGATCGGTGCGCCCGCGTTAAACGCTTCCTGATTGATTCCTAAGTTGGTCAGCCAGAACGCCTGCAAAATGCCGCCGACGATAACGGCGCCGTGAATCCCGGCAAACCACAGCAGGTGGCAGAGCAGCACCGCGATCAGGATGGCAGGAAGCGAATCGGATGCCGAGATAATCGGCGCGAAGACAGCCATGATCGCCTGCGGCAACAGCATGCCGAACTGGCTCTGCATGAACAGGCTAAGCGGGAACAGCGTCAGGAAAATGGCAAGAATCGGGATCAGCAGATCGAAAGACTGGCGGATTTTCGGCGGTACCTGTTCCGGCAGGCGAATGCCAATATTGTGCTTCTGCAAAAAATGCATCAGCTCCGTCGAGTAGATCGCCACGATAATCGCGGTGAAAATCCCCTCGCCGCCCAGCGACCCAACCGGCAGACTTTTGTCGATTTGCGGCGCTGCAACGACCATAAACGACATCAGCGCCAGACTGGCGGCCATAAAACCGTTCATTTTATAGCTCTGCGCCAGGTTATAAGCGATGGCGCTGGTGATATACACCGCCATAATGCCCATCGTCATATTGTAGGGCATCATGATTTGTTCGCCGTGGCGTTCCACCATCCCCAGCCACCACTGCGCAAAAGCCCATTCACTATTCGGGCTAAAAGGCGGATGAGCGAATAGCATCATAAAAGAGCCGACAATTAAAAAGGGCATTGACGCAATGAACCCATCTTTAATGGCAACAACATGACGCTGGCTGGAAAGTTTCGCCGCAATGGGGCTAATACGGTTTTCGATAACGCTGAATAATGACTCGGTTAATTTACTCATTATTCCTCCCGTTATATTACGCGATCATCGCCAGGGCATCGTTAAGGACTTTCTCCCCATTCATCATGCCGTAATCAACCATATTAATAACCGCGATCGGCTTCGCTTTTTCGTCAGCTATCGCTTTGAATTCAGGCAGTTTATACTTAATCTGCGGCCCCAAAAGGCAACAGTCATATTCATCAATCAGTTCACTAAACTCTTCAAAACCTACGGCTTTTATCTCGACAGCGATCGCCTTTTGCTCGGCGACCTTTTCCATCCGCTGTACCAGCATGCTGGTAGACATTCCTGCTGCGCAACAGAGTAAAATCTTATTCATACTGCACCTCACCGTCCGTTTTTTTATTATTCAAGCAAGACGAAAAATAATATGCAACCGGTTTCATATTGTTTTTACTGTTTTTTGAAGGCGATCATAAATAGCGCAATCAGGGAATATTTTTATCCCTACACGCGTTATTGGTGATAAAAAAGGAGGATTTTTCCCTATAATGACGCCATAAAGCGGCGCAAAAGGAGAACGGGAAAGTACGATGGTAACCATGCTCGATGTAGCGAAAAAAGCCGGTGTCTCCAAAGCCACCGTATCACGCGTGCTGACAGGGAATAACTACGTCAGTAAAACCACGCGGGATCGGGTATTCCGGGCGATTGAAGAGATTGGCTACCGGCCTAACCTGCTGGCGCGTCAGCTCGCCACAAGCAAATCGCAAATCATTGGCTTGGTCGTGACCAACACGCTATACAGCGGCCCCTATTTCAGCGAATTGCTGTTCCAAACGGCGACGATGACGGAAAAATACGGGCGGCAGCTCATCATGGCGGATGGCAAACACAGTGCGGAAGAAGAGCGAGAAGCGATCCAGTTCCTGCTCGATTTACGCTGCGATGCCGTCATTATCTATCCGCGCTTTCTTTCTATCGATGCGCTGGAAAGCATTATCGAACAGCATGAACAGCCGATTATGGTCGTCAACCGCACACTGCATCGGCACGGTGACAACGGTATCTGTGCTGACCACCAGCAACACTGCCATGATGCCGTCAATTACCTGATTACGCAGGGTCATCGTGATATTGCGTTTATCTGCGGATCGCCGAATTCACCCACCGGCACGAGCCGACTGGCGGGCTACCGGCAAGCGCTGGAGGAAAATGGGATTCCCTATAGTGACAGTCTGGTTGCGCCTGGCGACTGGACGCATGACAGCGGTTATTCGGCAACAAAAACCCTGCTGCAACAGGCGGGCACTTTCAGTGCTCTGGTCGCCAGCAATGACGACATGGCGATTGGCGCGGCAAAAGCGCTGCGCGAACACGGCCTTGCAATTCCGCAGGATGTCTCGCTGCTAGGGTTCGATGATTTACCCATGGCTTCATGGTTCTATCCCCCGCTCACTACCGTACACGTGCCCGTCGCAGAGATGATCAACTATACCCTTGAGAAACTGCTGTGCCGGCTGGAGGGTGAAACCGTCGTGCCTGCGCCTGACTTCAAGGGCGAATTGATTATCCGCGATTCCGTCAGCAAAGGCCCTGCCGCTTAACCCTCGTTCACACGGTGAGGCGTCATGCCTCACATCTCATCCGCTATCACACTGATGCCGGTTTATGACTGCGCCAATTTGTGACATTTTCGTGAATAGCCTAAAGAGGTAGTGTTTCTCGCCGATAATTTATTTGTGACTTACATCACAAATAATGATGAGTCGCCGAAGGGAATGACTATAAAACAGAAGGAAGACAATCAATTGATTCTTTTATGAAAAAAGCACCTATATACCCTAAATTGACGGGTATCGGCGCTTATATCCCAGGGGATATTACGCATATGTCTACAACACTGTTACCGGTTAACCACAGCAATCCACCCATTTACTCCTCACCAACTGCGTCCAAAAGAAAACTCAGCACACGGATGCTGATGCTTCTGGCAGGCGTTACCACTATCGCACTCGGTTTTATTCTCACTATCGGCCTGCTGATCTGGCAATCCGGCCAGCAACAAAAGACCATCGCGCAGTAGTATCTTGAGCAAACGGCCTATACCAACAGTTACCTTATTCAGCAGAAGCTGGATGTCGCACTCCATGCGGCACGCAATTTGGTACAGAGCGTTGTCAGTCTGCAAGAAGCAGGCAATGCCGATCGGAAAACCGCAGAAACGCTGCTGAAGAATGCGCTGAAGAGCTACCCCGATTTCCTTTCGATGTCGCTGGCATGGGAACCTGATGCGTTCGACGGCAAAGATCGCGAGTACGCGGGTCAGCCCGATCAGGACCCGCAAGGTCGCTTCGTCCGTTATGTCGACCGCGATACCGCAGGCAACGTTGCTCTGCATAATCTGGTGGATTATGAAACGCCCGGCAGCGGCGATTACTACCTGCTGCCGAAGAAGCTCCAGAAAGAAGTGATTCTGGAACCGTATAGCTACCCTTACAACGGCGTCGATGTCCTGCTGACCTCCATTGCCGTGCCCATCATCATCAACAACAAATTTTACGGCTCCGTCACTGCGGATTTTTCACTGGATACGCTGCAACAACTTACCAACAACATCAAACCCTATGAGGGAACAGGCTACGCCCAGCTGCTGTCCCATACTGGCGCCTACATTTCCCACCCCGACAAAGCTCGGGTGACCAAAAAAATTGAAAATGACCCAACGCTGCTTGAGCATGTCACCACAGGGCGGCCTTATCAGATCGAACGTGACAATGCCGTACTGAACACGCCAGCGTTTAACGTGTATGTGCCAGTCACCATCGGCAATACCGGCACGCCCTGGATGCTCGGCCTGTCTGCTCCCGTCAATGTGGTGATGGCGGAAACGGTGCAGCAGCGTAACGTGGGCCTGCTGCTTATGATGCTGAGCATCGTGGTGGTTTCCGGCGTGCTGGGCATCATCTTTAACCGTAAGGTCGCTCGTCCTATCGGTGGGGAACCTTCTCAGGCAGCACAGATCGCGCTGTCCGTCGCGCAGGGGAATTTAACGCAGACCATTCCTGTGCAGCCAAAAGACGATAGCAGTATTTTTTACGCCATGAACGCCATGCAGTCACAGCTGAGAGATATCGCCGAGCAGCTGATTAGCACCAGCGAATCCGTCAGCCACGGTGCGACAGAAATTGCGACAGGCAACACCGATCTGGCCTCTCGTACCGAGCAACAGGCGGCGGCGCTGGAAGAAACCGCCGCCAGCATGGAGCAGATTACGGCGACGGTGAAACAGAATGCGGATAACGCCCATAACGCCACAACGCTGGCGCAGAACGCGGCCCACATCGCTCAGAAAGGTGACAAGATAGTCGGTCAGGTTGTTCACATTATGAGTGAGATCGACGACAGTTCGAAGAAGATTGCCGATATTACCAGCATCATCAACGGTATCGCATTCCAGACCAATATTCTGGCACTCAACGCGGCGGTGGAAGCCGCCAGAGCGGGCGAACAAGGGCGCGGTTTTGCCGTTGTTGCCAACGAGGTGCGTAACCTCGCACAGCGTAGCGCCAGTGCCGTAAAAGATATCACCGCGCTGATTACAGAATCCGCCAGCCGTGTCGACAGCGGCGTTACGCTGGTTCAGAGCGCCGGTGAGACCATGCAGGAAATGCTGAGTGCCGTCACGTCGGTAAAAGACATCATGGATGAGATCGTCTCAGCATCGGATGAACAATCGCGAGGGATCAGTCAGGTGACGCAGGCCGTTCACGAGATGGATGGCGTCACCCAGCAGAACGCCGCACTGGTGCAGGAAGCCACGGCTGCCGCTGCGTCACTAGAAGAACAGGCCAGACAGCTCGCGCAGACCGTGCTGGTATTCAAACTCTCGTAATCATCCTTCTTCACCCACTCCTCCGCACGGGCCGGAAACGGCCTGTGCATTATTCCCAACGTGGGCAGCAGTCTTCGAACGAATGTGACGTTGGCTTCAGCTCTGGGCTGTTTTTCTCATCAAAATTCCCAATCGTCAGCGCAATGGTCGGTTCATCATCAATCGCTCCCAGCGTGCTGCCGCAGTGCGGGCAAAAAGCCCGGCTGGAGTAATCAGACGAACGATAGCGCGCGGGTTCTCCGCCTTCACCAATCCATTCAACTGCCGACCGGGGAAACTCAACCCACAACAGCGTTGGCGCACCGGAATGCTGCTGGCAAGAAGTGCAGGAACAGGCATGGGGATTGCCCGGTTCGCCCGTGGCTCTGAACCGAATCTGACCACATAAACACCCACCCAAATATGATGTTATCGTCATGCGGTTCTCTCCCTATTCTGCGGAAAAGGCGGGTATCAATATTCGCCATCGATGATATAAGTAATATGCTAACCTTATGATCCATTTACCAGGGAGTGACGCCCTGTTCTTGCGCCAGCTCTCACGATAATAAAATCTACAGACCCGTAAGCTGCAAAGATAATATGAAATTCATAAAATTACCGCTACTGGCGCAAATCTCATCAGCGCATTTGGTGAGTCACTTCCATATGATGGTGCTGCCCGCACTGATTCCGCTGCTGTCAGCTCAGCGCGATATCAGTTTTGTCGAACTCGGGTTTGCGCTTAGCGTATTCAACATTGTCTCTGCCTGTGTGCAAACACCAATTGGCTTTATGGTGGATCGCATCGGCGCGCGCCGCACGTTAACCGCAGGTTTAGCGCTCGGAAGCCTCTGTTTTCTCTCGCTCGGTTTCTCAGACAGCTATGTTTGGCTGGTCGCCGCGATGGGGCTGGCTGGCGTGGCAAACGCGGTTTATCACCCGGCGGATTACGCCTTATTGTCGCGCGGGATTGATGAAAAACGCATGGGCCGCGCGTTCTCAGTGCATACCTTCTCCGGCTTTCTGGGCACGGCCATTGCGCCCGGTATTTTGCTGTCCATCGCCGCTTTTTCCGGCATCAATAGCGCCTTCATCGTTTCCGGCATCATCGGCTTACTGACGATACCGCTGCTTCTGACGGATCGCGATGAACCTAGCCGAATGAAACCTGCAGCGGCAACAGGCACCCAGCCGGGCAAATCGCGCGCGCCCGTGTTCACGCTGCCGATTCTGGCACTGCTGATTCTGTTCCTGCTGCTGAATTTAAGTACGGGTTCAATCCAGAATTTCTCCGTGACGGCGTTAGTCACGGGTTACGATTTGTCGCTTTCGCAGGCTAACGTGGCGCTGACCGCGTTCCTGTTCGCCAGCGCCTTTGGCGTACTGGCTGGCGGCTCACTGGCGGATAAAACCAAACGCCACGGGCTGGTCGCGACAGCGGCGTTGGCCGTCACCGCCGTGCTCGTCAGTATCGTTGCCATGTATTCCTTGCCGACTATCGTGCTGGTGCCATTGCTGGCTGCTGCTGGTTTCCTCTCCGGCATGATCGCCCCTTCTCGGGATATGTTAGTACGCGCCGCCTCACCGCCAGGCGCGGAAGGACGGGTCTTTGGGATTGTCTCCACCGGTTTCAACATCGGCGGCGCTGCGGGACCGGTGCTGTTCGGCTGGCTGCTGGATCACGGCCATCCTCACGCCATTTTCTGGTCTGCCGTCATCTTTATGCTAATCACAGCTTTCATCACGCTGCTACAGGAAATGCGTAGCGCCAAACGCCGTGCATTAGCCTGATAAAACGTTTTTCAACGTCGCTCGCGACGGCCCAAAGGGTGGCGGGCAGGAAGCTCGCCATAAAAAAAGCCAGCTCCACAGGGAGCTGGCTCAGGTAACGATAACAACGTAAACCGAATCAGATATCGATATTCATCGCTTTCAGGGCGTTCTCTTCGATAAACGCACGGCGCGGTTCAACCGCATCGCCCATTAGCGTTGTGAACAGCTCATCGGCAGCAATGGCGTCTTTCACCGTCACGCGCAGCATGCGGCGGCTGGTCGGATCCATCGTGGTTTCCCACAGCTGATCCGGGTTCATTTCACCCAGACCTTTATAACGCTGTATGGTCAGACCACGGCGGGATTCTTTCACCAGCCACTCCAATGCCTGCTCAAAGCTGGCAACCGGTTGACGACGCTCACCACGTTCGATGTACGCATCTTCTTCAATCAGGCCGCGCAGTTTTTCACCCAGCTGATTCAGCTTGCGATATTCGCTACCTGCAACGAAGCCAGCGCCCAGCGGATAATCGGTATCCACACCGTGCGTACGCACGCGCAGCGCCGGTTCAAATACGCCACGCTCTTCATCGTGGTGAATGACAAAGCTGTATGTACTGCCGTGCAATTCGTTTTCGTTCAGGCTGTTAACCAGCAATTCCGCCCACGCCTGCACGTTTTCACGCTCGTTCAAATCGGCTTCGGACAGCGTCGGTTGATAGATCAGACGGTTCAACAACGCGCGCGGGAAGCGACGTTCCATACGACCGATCAGCTTCTGTACGGCATAGTGTTCAGAAACCAGCTTCTCCAGCGGCTCCCCCGCCAGCGCAGGAGCCTGCGCATTGGTATGCAGCGTCGCGCCGTCCAGTGCCAGCATAATCTGGTACTGATCCATCGCTTCATCATCTTTGATGTACTGTTCCTGCTTGCCTTTTTTCACCTTGTACAGCGGCGGCTGCGCGATATAAACGTGGCCACGCTCAACAATTTCAGGCAGTTGACGATAGAAGAAGGTCAACAGCAGAGTACGGATGTGCGAACCATCCACGTCAGCATCGGTCATGATGATGATGTTGTGGTAGCGCAGTTTGTCCGGATTGTACTCATCGCGGCCAATGCCGCAGCCCAGCGCAGTGATCAGCGTCGCGACTTCCTGTGAGGAAAGCATCTTGTCAAAACGGGCTTTCTCAACGTTCAGGATTTTACCTTTCAGCGGCAGAATCGCCTGGTTCTTACGGTTACGTCCCTGCTTGGCAGAGCCGCCCGCTGAGTCCCCTTCCACCAGGTACAGTTCAGACAGCGCCGGGTCGCGTTCCTGACAGTCCGCCAGTTTACCCGGCAGGCCAGCTAGATCGAGTGCGCCTTTACGGCGTGTCATATCACGCGCTTTACGCGCCGCTTCACGGGCACGTGCGGCATCAATAATTTTGCCGACTACGATTTTGGCATCTGACGGGTTTTCCATCAGGTAATCCACCAGCTTCTCGTTCATCAGCGATTCGACGGCGGTTTTCACTTCAGAAGAAACCAGCTTGTCTTTAGTCTGCGAGGAGAATTTCGGATCCGGCACTTTCACGGAAACGACGGCAATCAGCCCTTCACGCGCATCGTCACCGGTGGCGCTGACTTTGGCTTTCTTGCTGTAGCCTTCTTTATCCATGTAGGTATTCAGCGTACGGGTCATCGCGGCACGGAAACCGGCCAGGTGCGTACCACCGTCGCGCTGTGGAATGTTGTTGGTAAAGCAGTAAATGTTTTCCTGGAAACCATCGTTCCACTGCAATGCCACTTCCACGCCGATGTCATCTTTCACCGTCGAGAAATAAAACACGTTCGGGTGAATAGGTGTCTTGTTGCGGTTCAGGTAATCAACGAACGCCTTGATGCCGCCGTCATAATGGTAATGATCGGCTTTATCTTTCTCACGCTCGTCGATCAGGCGAATAGAAACACCGGAGTTCAGGAACGACAGCTCACGCAGGCGCTTAGCCAGGATTTCATACTCGAATTCCACCACATTGGTGAACGTCTCATGGCTCGGCCAAAAGCGCACCGTGGTACCGGTTCTGTTGGTGTCACCCGTCACTGCCAGCGGAGCCTGCGGCACGCCGTGTTTATAAGTCTGCTCGTGAAGCTTCCCGTCGCGGTGGATAATCAGCGTCAGTTTTTCTGACAGGGCGTTAACCACGGAAACCCCTACGCCGTGGAGACCGCCGGAGACTTTATACGAGTTATCATCGAACTTACCGCCAGCGTGCAGAACGGTCATGATCACTTCAGCCGCAGACACGCCCTCTTCCGGGTGAATCCCCGTCGGAATACCACGGCCATCATCCTGCACCGACACCGAGTTATCGGCATGGATGGTGATGATAATGTCTTTACAATAGCCAGCGAGCGCTTCGTCGATAGCGTTGTCCACAACCTCGAATACCATGTGATGCAGGCCGGTACCGTCATCCGTATCGCCGATATACATACCTGGGCGTTTACGTACCGCATCCAGCCCTTTCAATACCTTGATACTTGAGGAGTCATAAGAATTCGACATCAACGTTTCTCGCTCATTTTAGTCCTGTGATTGAACCGTTATTTTACCCTGTTCTACGCGGAACATCTTGCCCTTTTCACCAACCATGTCCTCTATCTGTTCGGCGCTGACCGCGCTGACAAAAACCTGTGCATGGGTGGCTTTCAACCGTTCGGCTAACAAACGGCGGCGGGTACTATCCAGTTCGGAAGCAAAATCATCGATCAGATACAGACAGCGCAGTCCGTTCTGACGGGTGAGAAATTCACCCTGAGCCAGCCTCAGCGCGCACATCAGCAGCTTGAGCTGGCCACGGGACAGCATATCCTCAACCGCCACGCCGCTGGCGCGGATGCGGAAGTCGGCTTTATGCGGCCCCAGCGCCGTATAACCTAACATACGGTCGCGTTCGAACTGCCGTTCCAGCAGTTCGGCATACTCACTTTCTTTATCCCAGCCGCGCTGGAAAGAGAAACTGAGCGAAAATTCAGGCAGAAATTGCGTACAGGTCGTGGCGATATCATTGGCAATCGCCGCACTGTATTGCGCACGCCATTCGCTGATACGCTCCGCCAGCGGCACCAGTTCCTGGTCCCAGGCTCTAAGCTGCCCATAATGGCTCACCTGGCGCAGTGCCGCATTACGCTGGCGCAACAAACGCTTCATGTTGCTCCAGGCCGCGAAAAAGCCGGGTTCGTTATGGAAACAACCCCAGTCGAGAAAGGCGCGACGAAATTTTGGGCCGCCGTTGAGCAGGGTAAACCCTTCAGGTGTGATCAACTGTATCGGCAGCAGCTGTGCCAGTTCAGCGACTTTATGGCCGTCGCTGCCGTCAATCCGTACCTTACTGTCGCCCTGACGGTTTTTGCTTAACCCAACGGATCGCTCCGTTTCCGTACCATCAATACGACCATGCAGTACAAATTCTGGCTGATCGTGCCGAATGACGCGCCCCGCTTGAATGCTACGAAACGCCCGCCCGTGCCCTAGCGTATAAATTGCTTCCAGCACGCTGGTTTTACCGCTGCCGTTGGCACCCACTAAAAAATTAAAGCCGGGAACCAGCGCCAGATCGGCCGCCTCGATATTACGGAAATCTTTGATGAGAAGACGAGTGAGAGCCATGTTGCAGTTATCTTAATAATGAAAGGGCAAGTAAGCTTGCCCGATAATTCTACAACCGCATTGGCATAACGACATAGGCCGCCGCCCGGCTGGCGCTATCTTCGATCTGCACGCTGGAAACGGAATCGGTCAGCAGTAAACGCACTCCTTCGCACTTCAGCGCGTTCAGCACATCCAGTACGTAGCTGACGTTAAAGCCAATTTCCATCTCGGTGCCGTCGTACTGCACATCCAGAATCTCTTCCGCTTCTTCCTGCTCTGGGTTGTTGGCAGTAATTTTAAGCTGGTTCTGAATCAGGTGCAGACGCACACCGCGGAATTTTTCATTCGATAAAATCGCCGCGCGGGAGAAGGCCTGCTTGAGCAGATCGCAGCTGGCCTCCAGCGTTTTATCCGGGTTCTTCGGCAATACGCGACGATAATCAGGGAAACGCCCATCGACCAACTTCGACGTGAAAATAAAGTCGCCGACATGTGCGCGAATATTGTTGCTGCCGATCTGCAATTGCAGCGGCGTATCACCACCATCCAGCAAACGCACCAGTTCCATCACGCCTTTACGCGGCACGATCACCGAATGCGATGGTAAAGATTGACCAACCGGCATGGAGCAGACTGCCAGACGGTGACCATCCGTCGCGACCGTGCGCAGCTCTTCGCCTTCGGTTTCAAACAGCATACCGTTGAGGTAGTAGCGAACATCCTGATGCGCCATCGAAAACTGCGTCGCTTCGATCAAACGCTTCATCGTCGCCTGCGGCAGAGAAAATTCAACGTCGCTCTGCCAGTCGTCCAGATTAGGGAAATCCGCCGCAGGTAGCGTAGACAGCGAGAAACGGCTGCGGCCAGAGCGCACCAGCATGCGATCGCCATCCAGCATGATGGTAATTTCCGCGCCTTCCGGCAGGCCCCGGCAAATATCAAACAGCTTGCGGGCAGGGACAGTCGTGGCACCCGGCTCATGCGGCTGCGTCAGCGCCACTTTCGCCACCATCTCCATTTCCAGATCGGTACCAGTCAGCGACAGTGCGTCTTCCGTCACCTGAATCAGCAGGTTGCCCAGAATCGGTAAAGTCGGTCGGCCGCCCAGCGGGCTGCTGACCTGTTGTAATGGCTTTAACAGACGTTCGCGTTCAACAATAAATTTCATAGTGTTATGACGATAGAGTTCTGATTAAATTGGAAAAATCTTCTTTGATGTCGTGGCTTTCTTCACGCAACTGCTCAATCTTGCGGCAGGCATGCAACACCGTCGTATGGTCACGCCCGCCAAAGGCATCGCCGATTTCCGGCAGGCTGTGATTCGTCAGTTCTTTCGCCAACGCCATCGCCATCTGGCGCGGACGCGCCACCGAGCGGGAACGACGTTTAGACAGCAGGTCGGCTACTTTGATTTTATAGTATTCCGCCACGGTCTTTTGAATATTGTCGATAGTAACCAGTTTTTCCTGCAACGCCAGCAAATCGCGCAGCGCCTCACGCACAAAATCAATGGTGATGGAGCGGCCGGTAAAATTGGCGTTAGCGATAACACGGTTCAGTGCGCCTTCCAGCTCACGCACGTTAGAACGCAGGCGCTTAGCAATAAAGAAGGCCACTTCGCCAGGCAGACGAATATCGTTTTCATCTGCCTTTTTCATCAGAATCGCCACGCGGGTTTCCAGCTCTGGCGGTTCAATTGCGACCGTTAACCCCCAGCCGAAGCGGGATTTCAGGCGATCTTCCACGCCATTAATCTCTTTCGGGTAGCGGTCAGACGTCAGAATGATTTGCTGGTTGCCTTCCAGCAGCGCGTTGAAGGTATGAAAGAACTCTTCCTGCGAACGCTCTTTATTAGCAAAGAATTGAATATCATCGATGAGCAGCGCATCAACAGAACGGTAGTAGCGTTTGAACTCTTCAATCGCATTGTTTTGCAATGCTTTCACCATATCCTGCACGAAACGCTCGGAGTGCATGTAGACCACTTTCGCATTGGGCTTGCGGGCAATGATGCCATTCCCCACCGCGTGTAACAGGTGCGTTTTACCCAGGCCGGTGCCGCCATAAAGAAACAGCGGATTATAGGCACCGCCAGGGTTATCGGCCACCTGACGCGCCGCCGCGCGTGCTAACTGGTTCGATTTACCCTCAACGAAGTTATCAAACGTATGCTTGGGGTTCACATTGGAACGGTAAGTATGCTCCGCCTGTACCGGTGAATTATCCCAGCTTGGGCGTACCGGCGCTGATCGCACCTGCTGCTGAGGCGCAGCGCTGACCTGCTTATGATGCGGTTGCGCGGGCTGGCTGATGGTCTGAACCAGCGGTTTACTCCCCACCTCGAAACGCAGTAAAGGAGCATCCATCCCGCAGAAATCATTCAGCAAACCATTGATATTATTTAAATATTTATCACGAACCCAATCCAGAACAAAGCGATTAGGGGCGTAGAGCGCCAGAGTGTTATCACTCAGCTCCGCCTGTAACGGGCGTATCCACATACTGAATTCTGTGGCAGGTAACTCATCCTGCAAACGGGCAAGACACTGCTGCCAAAGCGAAAGCGACACGGCGGACTCCACTCGAACAAGAACGATCAAAAAGAAAAGAATAAGACGTTATTTATGTAACTCATGATTTTTTGGCGCCTGCGTTATCCACACTTGCTTCATTCACAATTCAGACAGCAGACACACCACATAGCGCGGCGATTTATCCCGACGATCCACCAAAAGGATCGCTGACGGAACCGCGGATCATAACCTAATCCGCCAAAGAGATCTTCCCCTTCTGCACAGTTTCGATCCTTTTTATCCACAGGCTATTCTTATCGCGACTCCCTGCGGCACGCCAAATGAACGGCAGGTACATATTTTACCCACCCCTGATGAAACGCATTCAAGCATACCTCCGGAGACACGATCGTTACGGTGATATCGATCATGATCTTACCGGACAGATCGTTGGAGGATCCTTGCGCTTTGCAATAGAGTCCGTATAATTCCCTGCCCGCGCGTCTACGCCTTTCTGTGCTCTGGCAGGCAGAAATTCCAAAAATAATCGGAATGGCTGGCGTGTGAAGTGTGATGTTAATTGACTCAGGACTGTACAATTATTACAATCCTGCCTCTTTCCGTTATATAGACTGTGATATGCGATTGAGGCGTCGGTCATTTTCACGCCGAACAGCCAAACGCGTTTACTGTGAAGTTATAATTATCCAAGTTTAGGTAGAAATCGCCATGAAACGCACTTTCCAACCGTCCGTATTGAAGCGTAACCGTAGCCATGGTTTCCGTGCTCGTATGGCCACCAAGAATGGTCGTCAAGTTCTGGCCCGCCGTCGTGCGAAAGGCCGTACTCGTCTGTCTGTTTCTAAGTAATAAAAGCTAACCCACCGAGTGGTTAAGCTCGCATTTCCCAGGGAGTTACGTTTGTTAACTCCCAGTCATTTCACTTTCGTCTTCCAGCAGCCACAACGGGCTGGCACGCCGCAAATCACCATTCTCGGCCGCCTGAACTCGCTGGGGCATCCCCGCATCGGTCTTACCGTCGCCAAAAAGCATGTAAAACGTGCTCATGAACGCAATCGGATTAAACGCCTGACGCGCGAAAGCTTTCGCCTGCATCAACATTCATTGCCTGCAATGGATTTTGTGGTGCTCGTGAAAAAAGGGGTATCTGAGCTGGATAACCGCACCCTGACGGAAGCATTGGAAAAACTATGGCGTCGGCACCGTCGTTTGGCTCCCGACTCCTGATCGGGTTGATACGCGGTTATCAACTCGTTATCAGCCCGTTACTCGGACCACATTGCCGGTTCCGGCCAACGTGCTCGCAATACGGGATTGAAGCAATACGCAGGTTCGGCATGATAAAAGGCTGTTGGTTGACGCTTAAACGCGTATTAAAATGCCATCCTTTGAACCCTGGTGGTGATGATCCCGTACCGCCAAAAACCGACAATAACAGAGAACATTAACGATGGATTCGCAACGCAATCTTCTTCTCATCGCTCTGCTATTCGTAACCTTTATGCTTTGGCAGGCTTGGGAAACGGATAAAAATCCGCCAACCACCACGCAAGCCATACAGCAGGCGACGAACGCAGTGACCGGTGATGCTAACAACCAGGGCGTACCAGCCAGCGGTCAAGGCAAGCTGATCACGGTGAAAACCGACGTACTGTCGCTGACAATCAACACGCGTGGCGGCGACGTCGAGCAAGCGCACCTGCTGGCTTACCCGGATACACTGGGTTCAGATAAACCTTTCCATCTGCTGGAAACCACATCAGAGTTTGTCTATCAGGCTCAGAGCGGTTTGACCGGCAAAAACGGCCCGGACAACCCGGCTAACGGCCCGCGTCCGCTGTTTACCACCACACAAGATAGCTTCGAACTGGCTGATGGCCAGAACGAACTGCGCATTCCGATGACGTACACCGCTGCGGACGGCGTAACCTATACCAAAACGTTTGTTCTGAAACGTGGCGACTATGCACTGAACGTTGACTACAGCGTCAACAACACCAGCGCGCAGCCTCTGGAACTCACGCTGTTCGGTCAGTTAAAACAGTCTATCGAATTGCCTAAGCACCGTGACACCGGCAGCAGCAACTTTGCACTGCACACCTACCGTGGCGCGGCGTTTTCTTCCAGCGAAGACAAGTACAAAAAGTACAGCTTCAGCGACATGGACGAAAACCTGAACATCACAACCAACAGTGGTTGGGTGGCGATGCTGCAACAGTACTTCGCAACCGCGTGGATTCCAACGACGGCAGGCGCGAATACGTTCTATACCAATAAACTGGGCAACGGTCAGGCTGCGATTGGCTTCAAGGCTGCACCCGTTGTGGTTGCCGCGGGCAGTCAACAGAATCTGAACGCGACCCTGTGGGTCGGCCCGGAAATTCAGGACAAGATGGCTGCTGTCGCGCCGCATCTGGACCTGACCGTAGATTACGGCTGGCTGTGGTTTATTTCTCAGCCGCTGTTTAAGCTGCTGAAATTCCTGCACGGCTTTATCGGCAACTGGGGCTTCTCCATCATTGCCATTACCTTTATCGTACGTGGCGTGATGTATCCACTGACGAAAGCGCAATACACCTCAATGGCGAAAATGCGCTTGCTGCAACCTAAATTGCAGGCAATGCGTGAGCGTATTGGTGATGACAAACAGCGCATGAGTCAGGAAATGATGGCGCTGTACAAGTCAGAGAAAGTGAACCCGCTGGGCGGTTGCTTCCCGCTGCTGATTCAGATGCCAATCTTCCTGGCGCTGTATTACATGCTGATGGGTTCCGTTGAACTGCGCCACGCACCGTTCGCGCTGTGGATTCATGACCTGTCTGCACAAGACCCGTACTACATTCTGCCGATCCTGATGGGCGTGACGATGTTCTTCATCCAGAAGATGTCACCAACCACCGTGACCGACCCAATGCAGCAGAAGATCATGACCTACATGCCGGTCATCTTTACGGTCTTCTTCCTGTGGTTCCCGTCAGGTCTGGTTATGTACTACATCGTTAGTAACCTGGTTACCATTCTCCAGCAGCAGTTGATCTACCGCGGTCTGGAAAAACGTGGTTTGCATAGCCGCGAGAAAAAGTAATCCGGTTGATGGCTAACCGATAGAAAGCGTAAGGCGGTCATTGACCGCCTTATTTTTTTAATGGCTGTTTTATCAGCCAACGATACGTAAAATAGCCTGCCAGACAGGCATCAATGCAGAGAGAACATCATGAGTAATACCGACACCATCGTCGCCCAAGCCACGCCACCGGGACGCGGAGGCGTGGGTATTTTACGCGTGTCAGGACGGGCCGCCGCCGAGGTAGCACAGGCCGTTCTGGGTAAGCTCCCTAAACCACGTCACGCCGATTACCTGCCGTTTCGCGATGCCAACGGCACCACGCTCGATCAGGGTATTGCCCTCTGGTTTCCCGGCCCGAACTCCTTTACCGGTGAAGACGTACTAGAACTTCAGGGTCACGGCGGTCCGGTTATTCTTGATTTGCTCCTGCAACGTATTCTGACCCTGCCCAACGTGCGCATTGCACGCCCCGGCGAATTCTCCGAGCGTGCCTTCCTGAACGACAAACTCGATCTTGCGCAGGCAGAAGCTATTGCTGACCTGATTGACGCCAGTTCGGAACAGGCCGCTCGATCAGCGCTGAACTCTCTGCAAGGCGTATTCTCCACCCGTATAAATCAGTTAGTGGAAGCACTTACTCACCTGCGAATCTACGTCGAGGCTGCCATCGACTTCCCAGATGAAGAGATCGACTTTCTCTCCGATGGCAAAATTGAAGCGCAGTTAAATGGTGTGATGGCCGATCTGGATGCCGTCCGAGCCGAAGCACATCAGGGGAGCCTGTTGCGTGAAGGGATGAAAGTCGTAATTGCAGGTCGCCCTAATGCCGGTAAATCCAGCTTACTCAATGCGTTAGCAGGCCGTGAAGCCGCCATTGTGACGGATATCGCCGGAACCACGCGTGACGTACTACGTGAACACATCCATATCGACGGCATGCCGCTGCATATCATCGACACCGCCGGGCTACGCGATGCTAGCGATGAAGTCGAACGCATTGGTATTGAGCGCGCCTGGCAGGAAATCGAACAAGCCGATCGTGTGCTGTTCATGGTCGATGGCACCACCACGCAGGCGACCGAACCTGAGCAAATCTGGCCGGAATTTATGGCTCGCCTGCCAAAAACGCTGCCGATTACCGTGGTACGCAACAAAGCCGACGTAACGGGTGAAATGCTCGGCATCGAAGATGTGAATACTCACTCACTTATCCGACTGTCCGCCCGTACAGGTGAAGGCATCGATACACTGCGCGACCATCTCAAGCAAAGCATGGGATTCACCAGCAACACGGAAGGCGGTTTCCTGGCTCGACGTCGTCATCTGCAAGCGCTGGAACTGGCTGCACAGCATCTGATTCAGGGGAAAGAACAACTGGTGAGCGCCTACGCGGGCGAACTGCTGGCAGAAGAACTGCGGCTGGCACAGCAGTCCCTGAGTGAAATCACCGGCGAATTCACCTCCGACGATCTGTTAGGCCGTATTTTCTCGAGCTTCTGTATTGGGAAGTGACGCTGAGTTCGTAAGCGTCCATTCACTTCCGCTGATCTCGCATAGCTGATTGTTATGCGAGATTTTTTGTTCCATTGACAGCAATCAAAACCTGCTTAGAACCAAGGGTTTTTGTGTCGGTGGATTAATTCAGCTCCTGTGGCTAGTGTAAAACAGCAGACAATGGGTTAGTTTCACTGTAACACGGTGTCAGTTACGTTCAGGCGACCGAATTTCTGGCGATGCTGGATGATATACATGGAGATACTCTGTCAATGAACCAGGAAGATTCTAGGCATGTCTAAAACCGAGGCACAGACACGCGCCGCCCTGATTGACCAGCAGCTCGCACAGTCAGGTTGGAACGTCAAAGACCCGACCCAGGTCATCGAAGAATTCAACATCCTCACGGTCAAACCTACGGGAGTTGCCGAGCCCTCCCCTTCCTATCAGAGTCATCAGTTCAGCGATTACGTCTTGCTGGGCAAGGATGGCAAGCCTCTGGCCGTGATCGAAGCCAAGAATATTGGCCGTGATGCAGCATTGGGGCGAGAGCAAGCCAAACAGTATTGCTACAGCATCCAGAAGCAACTGGGAGGAGAACTACCATTCTGCTTCTACAGCAACGGCCTTGAACACTATTTCTGGGAGCTTGAGAACACTCCACCCCGCAAAGTCGTTGGCTTTCCAACACGCGACGATCTGGAGCGTTTTGCCTACATCCGCCGTAATCGTAAACCGCTCACACAGGCCTTCATCAACACGTCGATTGCCGGACGTGATTACCAAATCCACGCCATTCGCGCGGTACTTGAAGGCATCGAGCAGAAAAAACGCGATTTCCTGCTGGTAATGGCTACGGGTACAGGTAAAACACGCACCTGCATTGCCATGGTCGATGCGCTGATGCGCGCAGGCCACGCCGAGAAGGTGTTGTTCCTGGTCGACCGCATAGCTCTGCGCGAGCAAGCCTTAGCAGCATTTAAAGAACATTTGCCCAGTGAACCACGGTGGCCTAACGTGGGCGAAAAAATTATCGCCAAGGATCGTCGCATTTACGTAGCCACCTACCCAACGATGCTCAACATCATCCGCGATGAAGCCCAGCATTTATCACCGCATTTTTTCGACGTCATCATCGTGGATGAAAGCCACCGCTCCATCTACAACACCTACGGCGAAGTCATTAATTATTTCAAAACGATCACCCTAGGTCTAACAGCTACACCGACTGATATTATTGACCATAACACCTTTGAGCTCTTCCATTGTGAGGATGGCCTCCCCACCTTTGCCTACACGTTCGAAGAAGCTGTCGACCGTAAACCACCTTATCTCTGCAACTTCCAGGTCATGAAGATCCAGACCAAGTTTCAGATGGAGGGCATCAGCAAGCGCACCATCTCGCTGGAAGACCAGAAAAAGCTCATTCTGCAGGGTAAAGACATCGAAGAGATCAACTTTGAAGGTTCCCAACTTGAAAAACAGGTGATCAACAAAGGTACCAATACCCTAATCGTCAGGGAGTTCATGGAAGAGAGCGTCAAAGATGCCAACGGTGTATTGCCCGGCAAGACGATCTTCTTCTGCACTTCCAAGGCCCATGCCCGCCGTGTCGAAGAAATATTCGACAAACTCTATCCACAATACCATGGTGAGCTGGCGAAGGTCCTGGTATCAGATGACCCACGTGTCTATGGCAAGAACGGCCTGCTGGATCAATTTACCCACAACGACATGCCACGCATCGCAATCAGCGTAGACATGCTCGATACGGGTATCGACGTGCGCGAAATCGTTAATTTGGTGTTTGCCAAACCGGTATATTCCTACACCAAGTTCTGGCAGATGATCGGGCGTGGTACGCGTCTGCTGGAAACCAGCAAACTCAACCCCTGGTGTACAGAGAAAGAGGTATTCCTAATCCTCGACTGCTGGGACAACTTCGAATACTTCAAGCTGCAGCCCAAAGGCAAGGCGCTCAAGGCTCAGTTACCACTACCCGTGCGTTTGGTGGGTCTACGTCTGGACAAGATCGACAAAGCCATTGCGTGTGACCATGATGACATTGCCACACGCGAAATTATAAAGCTGCGTCAGCAGATCTCAACATTGCCCAGTAACGCCGTGGTGATCAAGGACGCCGCTACTGCATTGGCTCGGCTGGAGGAAGAAAATTTCTGGAAAAATCTGACGCCTCAGAAGCTAGAATTTCTGCGAGCCGAGATCAAGCCGCTGTTCCGCATCGTATCGGAAACTGATTTCAAGGCCATGCGTTTCGAGCGCGATGTGCTCGAATACTCACTGGCGATACTCAACGAAGACAAAGAGCAGGCCAACACACTCAAAGATGGTATCGTCGAGCAGATCGGCGAGTTGCCGCTGTCAGTCAGCTTCGTCAAGCAGCAGGAAACGTTGATTCATACCGCGCAGACCAGCCACTACTGGGCCAAGACTGATGAAGATACTTTCGATGAACTGGTGGCAAAACTCGCCCCGTTGATGAAATTCCGTGAACAGAGCACAAGTTCCGGGCCAGTACATCTGGATCTCACTGATGTTCTGCATAATAAAGAAATGGTCGAATTCGGTCCGCAGCATGAAGCCATCAGCACCAGCCGCTACCGTGAGATGGTCGAGGCGATGATAGCCGAACTTACCGCACACAACCCAGTGCTGCAGAAAATCAAGAATGGCGAGGTAGTGAGCGAAGAGGAGGCCGGCCAACTGGCCGAGCTGCTGCAGGACGAGCATCCACACATCACTGAAGATCTTCTGCGCCAGATCTATAAGAACCGCAAGGCACGCTTCATCCAGTTCATCCGCCATATCCTCGGTATCCACGTGTTGCAGAGCTTCCCAGATGAAGTCAGTGCTGCATTTGATCAGTTCATCCGAGCCCACACCACCTTGTCTAGCCGCCAGATGGAATTTCTCAATCTATTGAAGAACTTCATTATTGAGCGCGAAAAAGTGGAGAAGAAAGACCTGATCGACGCCCCCTTCACAGTTATTCACCCACAAGGCATTCGTGGCGTATTCAATCTGGCAGAAATCAATGAAATTCTGCAACTGACCGAGAATCTGGCAGCGTGATGGCAAATGACACAACAGGAGAAACTGAATGGAATCCCATATTATTCAACAGCTAAAAAGTCACTTTGATGACTTGAGCCACATCATCCCCGAAGATGGGATCGAGTTTTGGTTTGCCCGCGATCTGATGGAACCGCTCGGCTACGCCCGCTGGGAGAACTTCCAAACGGCAATCATGCGGGCAATAGAGTCATGCAAAACAACGGGCTATGAAGAAACAGACCATTTTCGTGGCGTCACGAAAATGGTCAGAATCGGGAGTGGCGCAGATCGATCGGTCGAAGACTTTATGCTCACCCGCTATGCCTGCTACCTCATTGCCCAGAATGGCGACCCGCGCAAGGAAGCCATCGCCTTTGCCCAGAGCTACTTTGCCATCCAGACCCGCAAGCAAGAATTGATAGAAGATCGCATGCGCCTGCAAGCCAGGTTGGATGCTCGCGAGCGCCTGAGGGAGTCAGAAAAAACGCTGTCGCAAAACCTCTATGAACGCGGCATTGACGACAAGGGCTTTGGCCGCATCCGCTCCAAAGGCGATGCCGCACTGTTCGGTGGCAACACTACGCAGATGATGAAAGATCGTTACGGTATTACTCAGGCCCGTCCACTGGCAGACTTTCTGCCAACGCTGACCATTGCAGCCAAGAACCTTGCCACCGAGATGACCAACCACAACGTTATGCAGGAACAACTGCATGGTGAACCGACGATCACCCGTGAGCATGAGCAGAACAACCGCAGCGTGCGCGACATGCTCGGCCAACGCGGCATCCAGCCCGAACAACTCCCTGCAGAAGAAGACATAAAAAAGCTGGAGCGTCGCGTTAAGGCGGAAGAAAAGAAACTGCTCAAGAAAACCGGTAAACTCCCGGCTTATAAACACCAAGACAAAGACTGAATCGAGAAACCGGAACCATGCTGCAAAACAACCCTGACCTGCAAAGCGCCATCAAACGTCTCTGGGACAAATTCTGGAGCGGTGGCATCAGCAATCCACTCACCGCCATCGAACAGATCACCTATCTGCTGTTCATGAAACGACTGGACGAGTTGGATCAGAAACGGCAGGCCGATGCTGAATGGACCAATGATAAATACACCTCCAAGTTCGCTGGCACTTGGATTCCCCCTGAATACCGCAATCAGCCTAATGCAGAGCAATTTGCTATCGACAAGAGCGAACTGCGTTGGAGTAGCTTTAAACGCAAACATGCTGAAGAAATGCTCCAACTAGTTCAGGGCAAGGTATTCCCCTTTCTGAAAGACCTGAACAGCGCTGAATCCAATTTCACTCGCCATATGAAGAATGCGGTATTCATCATCCCCAAGCCAACGCTGCTGGTGGAAGCGGTGAAAACCATCGACGACATTTTCGAAATAATGGAGAGGGACTCTCAAGAAAAAGGCCAAGCCTTTCAGGACATCCAGGGGGATGTCTATGAATTCCTACTGTCAGAAATTGCCACCTCCGGCAAGAACGGCCAGTTCCGTACCCCGCGCCACATCATCAAGCTGATGGCCGATCTGGTGCAGCCGAAACTGGGCCAGCACATCGCCGACCCGGCCTGCGGCACTGGCGGCTTTCTGCTGGGCGCTTACCAGTACATCGTCACCCAGTTGGCTATAAAAGATGGTAAACAAGACCTCACTCCCGATGAAGATGGTTTTATCCGCACCTCGGTAGCAGCCGGATTAACCCGCAAGGTGCAGCTCTCTTTGCAGGAAAGTCTGTACGGCTACGATATCGACGCCACCATGGTGCGTCTGGGCCTGATGAACCTAATGATGCACGGTATCGACGAGCCACACATCGACTATCAGGACACTCTGAGCAAGGGCTACACCGAGGAAGCCAAATACGACATCGTGCTAGCCAACCCGCCGTTTACCGGCAGTATCGATAAGGGTGACATCAACGAAAATCTGCAACTCTCCACGACCAAGACCGAGCTGCTGTTTGTCGAGAATATCTATCGTCTGCTGAAAAAAGGCGGCACCGCCTGCGTGATCGTACCGCAGGGCGTACTGTTTGGCTCCGCTAAGGCCTTCAAAGATCTACGCCAAACGTTGGTGGAACGCTGCGACCTCAAGGCTGTCATCACCGCGCCCAGCGGCGTGTTCAAACCCTATGCCGGGGTCAGCACCGCCATTTTGCTATTCACCAAGGTCTGGGGGCAAAAGGACAAAGTTGCCAAACCCGCTACGGAGCATGTCTGGTTCTATGAGATGGCCGCAGATGGCTATTCGCTGGATGACAAACGCACTAAACAGGAAGGTTATGGCGACCTGCAGGACATCATTGCCAAGTACCACGCCCGCGATGCAGCGGCTATTCCTGATGACAAAAGCGACCGTACCACCACGTGTTTTATGGTGCCGCGAACCGAAATTGAGGCAGAGAACTACGATCTCTCTCTATCGCGCTACAAGCAGGATGTATTTGAGGAAGAACAGTACGACAAACCAAGTGTGATTCTGGATCGGCTGATTCAGGCAGAAGTGGGCGATGTGAAAGAGACAGACCTGGCCAAGGTGCAGAGCGGCATCATGCGTGAGTTGCTGGAACTGAAGGGGATGGTGGGATGAGGATTGACTCTCTTTCGACTGTCATTGCAGCCCTTGAATCGGGAAAACGGCCAAAAGGCGGCGTATCTAGCGCAACCGGCACGGTTCCAAGCCTTGGTGGAGAACACCTGAACAACGACGGTGGCTTCCGCCTAGGGAATCTTAAATATATTGACGAGGAATTCTTCACGAACCTGAAAAGCGGAATCGTAAGAAAGAATGACATTTTGATAGTTAAAGACGGTGCAACTACGGGTAAGGTAAGTTATGTCAGTTCGGATTTCCCTTTTGAACGAGCAGCCATTAATGAGCACCTTTTCGCGCTCACTGTCGACAGTGCGATTGCACATCCTCGATACGTTTTTAGCTTCTTGAAATCTCCACAAGGCCAGAAGGAAATTCTGAAGGATTTTCGAGGTGCTGCAATTGGTGGTATCTCTCGAGGCTTTGCTAAATTAGCAAAAATCCCCCTACCTTCCCCCAACGACCAAATCCGCATTGTCCATCTGCTTGACAAGGTGGAGGGGCTTATAGCCCAGCGCAAACAACACCTGCGACAGCTCGATGAGCTGCTCAAAAGCGTGTTTCTGGAGATGTTTGGCGATCCGGTGCGGAATGAGAAGGGGTGGAATAATATTCAATTTTCCGAATTACTCGCCGAAATTGAAAGTGGAAAGAGTCCTAAGTGTGAAGCCAGAAGAGCCGAACCCGGTGAATGGGGGGTGCTCAAACTGAGCGCAGTAACACATTGCAAATTCGATGAGACTGAAAATAAAGCACTGCCAAACGACGTAGCCCCATCATCACGTGATGAAATCAAAGCAGGAGATTTGCTGTTTAGCAGGAAAAACACCTACGAGTTAGTAGCTGCTTGCGCTTATGTTTTTAGTACTAGGCCAAAGCTTCTGATGCCAGATCTCATTTTCCGCTTTATTTTCAAACAGGGCGTAGGAATAAATCCAATCTTTATATGGAAACTACTTACTTGTGATTCACAACGTAAGGCCATTCAATCGCTAGCAGCGGGCGCTGCTGGCTCGATGCCAAATATTTCAAAGACGAATCTAAAGACAGCCAGTTTGCCGATCCCCCCGTTAACTTTGCAAAACCAATTCGCCACCATTGTCGAAAAAGTAGAAAGCATAAAATCCCGCTACCAACAAAGCCTCACCGAGCTGGAAGCCCTTTACGGCGCACTCAGTCAGCAGGCCTTCAAGGGCGAATTGGATCTGTCGCGTGTGCCTCTCCCCGATCAACCAGTTCCCCCAGTTACCACCCGAATTCACGTCGCCAAGCCGGAAGAAGAAGCGCATGCTATCCACTTACCTGCTCCTGACAACCTACCAGCAACATTGCAAAATATCGAAGCTCGCAACACATTGATAACACAATGGTTGGAGGTTTATCTTAGACAACTTTCCAGCACACCGTTTTCAGTGCAAGACTTTATGGCAATGGCACAAGAACGGCTGGTCGAACTGAACCCAGACAATGACATCAAACTAGGCGCAAGCGACTACGAGAGCATCAAAAAATGGGTGTTCAAAGCGATAGATGCAGGCCGTCTTAAACAGACTCAAAACATCGCTTACTATAGCGAAAATGGATCACCAGTCTTAGGTAACGCTATCGAATTAAAGGCCGTTTCAGCATGAAGCTGCTACGCCTCAAGATCACGGACCCGGCAGGCTTTCGTAGCCTGCCTTATGGTTTTGAACACCACTTCCGTACCGAATGGGGCTTACAGGAAGAACTAGCCCAACCTGAAGGTTTCGAGCCCTTCATCTGTGCAGGCCTCAACGGCAGCGGCAAATCCAACCTACTTGAAGCGCTAGCAGCGATCTTCTTTCAGTTAGAAGTGCAGCGAGTACGCCGCAATTTTCTGCCTGAAACTTTTCAGTACGACCCCGATGACAATCCTGAGGGCATAAAAGATCATGAAGGCAATCCCAACGCCTATGAGCTGGAATACCTCATCACGTTGCCGGAAGAATACCGCTCTTCCGGCAGCCCAGCATTCGCCCACGTAGTCGTCATTAAAGAGCCGGACAAATCGCCTTGGCTAGGCAGGAAGAAAAATGAAGCGTCGCCGGTTGAGGAGTTTTCTTTCAGCCGATTCAATGATGAAGAACGCGACTTACTGCTGCCGCAGTATGTTCTGGGCTACTCCTCTGGTGAAAACGAGATTCTCAGCCTGCCGTTTTTCAAGATGCGTTTCATCCAGTTTGATGAATACTGGGATGCCTTAACTAGAAAAAGTTCTTATCCCGGCCATCCCGATACACGGCTAGCCTATCTGGACAACGGTTTCAGCCAGGCCATCCTATTGTGCAATCTGCTGTTTCAAGATGAGACTACGCTCCAACCCTTCCGTGAGGATGTCGGTATCGAGGAACTGCGGGAATTCCGCATCATTCTGCGCCGCAGCGTACCGATCACGCATCAGCAGCTTGCAGACTTCACTTCAGGTGAGCACGTGTTGCCTACTGAAATACAGGATGGTCACTTTACCGATAGCGATATGGTTTATCGTGATCTGGAAACTGGCGATTACCGGCTTAATTTGCTTCAGGGGCTTGAGGCCGATGAACGCACCGCTATTGTAGGAAAGCTTAAACGTTGTGCCACGCTGCATTTTCACGATGAAGCGACGGATACGTTAATTCTGGACTACAGAGTGAATGGCGCCACCCGACAGGCTTTTCAAGAAAACTTCGATGGTTCGGCACTGGCGCTATTCCAGGCATTTCAAGTATTGCTATCGCTCAATCTTTATACGGTGAGTGATACGCTCAAGGCCGATCTGTATCGTTCAAACAGCCACTACGTCAGCGAAACGGTGCCAACGCTAGCCTCCGATCAGCGCATCATGCGCTTTAAAAATTTTTACTTTACGAAGCAAGGCGTAGAAAAACCGATGCTGCTCAAGGAACTGTCTGACGGCGAGCACCAGTTGCTGCACAGCCTCGGTCTGTGCCTGCTGTTCCGCGAAACCAACAGCTTGTTTCTATTAGACGAACCCGAAACACACTTCAACCCGCACTGGCGTGCCAGCTTCATCACCCGCCTGCGTCAATGCCTGTCGTCTACGGGGAAGGCAAATCAGGAGATGCTGATCACTACCCATACGCCTTTCCTGATCTCCGACAGCAAGCCAGAAAAGGTACTGGTGTTTGCCAAGGACCAAGCCAGCGGTACGGTCAGCATTAGCAAGCCGACCTACAACACGCTGGGGGCGTCGATCAACAAGATCACGCATGAAACTTTCGGGAAACATGAAACTATTGGAGAAGTTGCTCAACAATTATTGGAACAATTAATCAGTGATCCGATGTCGAAAACCGACCCTTATGGCCTTGCTCGCAACATCATGAAGACTATAGGAGACTCAATTGAACGTACGCTAGCCGTACATACCTTGGTACAGGCGAAAAAAGTCGATAAGGAGTAGGACTGATGTTATTCCCTTATAAGCGTCCTCGTCACCCTATGCGCGCCATGCACGGTTTTGTTGCTTACATCTTTGACAGGGTGTGGTGTTGTGCACCACATAAGGAATACAGCCTTGAACTGTTCAAGGGATTGCCTGCTTTATATTCCATCATGGAGGAACTACATCGGGCTGATTTGGCTGGCATAGAGAAGGGAGCCGGTGCATTTTTTTATCGCCACGTAAACCAAATCTTCCAAGAATTTAAACAGCTTAGTCCTGAAGATATCCGATCTTATCGACAAATCTTCATGGCCAATAATGATATCCAAGCGCTTTGTGAGGGAAAAAAAGAACCCAGTCGCTACATCGCAAAAACTAAAAATGTATTGATGCAAGCGATAGAAGTTTTTTTCAGTAATCTCTATAGCTGCGGCTTCTTTGAACTAAAAGTAGTTAAACAACATGTTGGTGCGGACTTGCAAGAGCACTACAAAACATTTTCCGCTCTAAATGATATTCCTTGTTGCCCATTTTGTGGTCTTATGCCGATAGATTCTGAGTTTGATCCAACCCGTGAGGCTTACGACCATTACCTGCCTGCAAGTAAATACCCATTTAATTCAGTCAATCTTAGAAATCTGGCACCCGCATGTTACAAGTGTAATTCACAAAATAAAGGGGCAAAAGATCCGCTTCAAGATGAGGCTGGAGTCAAGAAAAAGGCTTTTTACCCTTATGCAGCTGCCAGCTACCCAATTAAAGTATCGGTATATTTCAACTCGGTTGACCAGATTCCAGCGACTACGCAGGAAATTAGCATTGATCTGAGTTGTGCAGGGTATGACGAGGAAATCGAAACCTGGAATAGGCTTTACAAAATACGCGAACGTTACACGGCTAAATGTCTTTCTTTTGGAACGAAATACTGGTTACAGCGCGTACTAGACGAAAATGAAAACTACAAGCAAATTTCTCAAGATGCTTTAAACAAAGAGCTAGAACAATGCGAGAAATACCCTTGCTATGAAAGTAATTTTCTTAAGGGCGCTTTTCTCGATGCTTGTCGGCAGATCGGGATTTTTTGACAGTTTATTGGTTGCCAATAAGTTAGCTGCGGGCCTCTGGAAGATCGAACTTCGATGAGAAAACCGCGAACATGGGTTAAAACGATCCCATGAACCGCTCTGCCTATTTGTTTATGTTCGTGTAGCCTCGGCAAAAACAAAGGCTACACGGTGTATAGCGGGGTGAGATTGTTGGCGCTAATGCTTTCTCACCCTCGATGGTATTTACCGCAAGCTTGTTTTGAAAAATTGTTCAAATTTATCAAACGGTATTTTGCCTGCCTGATTGTCGTACAGGTCCACATGATTGGCATCCGGTATCACTACCAGCTCTTTACGCGTGCTGCCGACTAATTTGTAGGCATCTTCAGCAAAATAGCGCGAATGAGCTTGTTCACCGGTGACGACCAATGTCGGGACAGTAATTTCGCTCGCATAGCTCAGGAGCGGCATATTCATAAACGACAGCGGCATTGTCGCCTTCCACGCGCTTGTTGAGTTGACAGAGCGATCATGGAAGCCGCGAGGTACACGATAGTAGTCAAAAAACTCTTTCAGTACCGGATGCGGATTTTCTGGCAGCGCTTCCGGCAATATACGGCTAGCCGCCGTGACCTTCCCGTCTTTATCAACATAAAGATCGTGCCCACCAGTCGCAAAGGTGCCACTTTCCGCATCTTTCCAACGCTGTTCGCTGAGGTATTGCAATACAGCACGGCGATCGGCAGTCGTATAGCGATCCTTGCCATCACCCACACCATGCCCCATCGCACGGCTCATGTCGTACATCACGCTGGTGGCTACCGCTTTCACCCGCGTATCGGCTGCTGCCGCATTTAACGCCATGCCACCCCAGCCGCAGATACCCAGCAAGCCGATCCGGTTGCGATCGACCTCTTTTTGCAGGCCAAGGAAATCAACGGCTGCACTGAAATCTTCAGTGTTGATGTCAGGCGAGGCAACGTTGCGTGGTTGGCCACCGCTTTCACCGGTATAGGAAGGATCAAACGCCAGCGTGATAAAACCTTGCTCAGCCAGCGTTTGTGCATATAAGCCGCTTGATTGCTCTTTCACTGCACCAAAAGGCCCACTCACAGCGATGGCGGCCAGCTTACGATCTCCCCGGTTTTTCGGGATGTAGAGATCGCCCACGAGAGTAATCCCGTAACGGTTCTGGAAGGTCACCTTACGGTGGTCGACGTTATTGCTTTGAGCAAACGTCTTATCCCATTGAGTCACCATGGAAACGGGCTGATTAGGATTGGCGTTTTGTGCATACGTCATAGTGGAAACTCCGGTTAACGCGACACTCAGTAACAAAGCAGACGCGATGGCTGTCAGCTTCTTAGGAAGGACATTCATGATAAATTTCCTTTAAAAACAGAGTATTGATTCGTGGTTGTTTGGTATGGGGTTGGTGGTTTTGTGACCCATGAGATTTATTTTAGTTAGAACAACCGGTGATGATTAGACGCTTAAATTAGATAACATTAATGTTCATATGTTATAAATCTTTGTAGTGAAGCGCTCAAAAGCAATACCATTCCAGTCTGAATGTATAGGTGTGGATGAACATGACAGGCCGAGAAAACTACAACGATCTCTACGTGTTTATGCTGGTTGCGCGTGAAGGCAGCTTTACCAAAGCAGCAAGCATGCTTGGTTTGGCTCAGTCTGGTGTCAGCCGCACAATACGCAATCTGGAAAATCGTCTGGGCGTGCAACTCCTGACGCGGACCACTCGCAAGCTGTCGCTGACTCAAGCGGGTGAGCAACTTTACCGAACCACGGTAACCAGTTTTCAATCACTGGATATCGGCCTAACTACGCTTGCTCATTTCCGTGATACTCCTTCAGGCACCGTACGGATTAACGCCAGCCAGCACGCGATTGATAAGGTGCTGCTGCCCAAACTGGCGATATTCAGACAACGTTATCCCGATATTCGGCTGGAACTCATTAGTGAAAGTCGCTTTGTCGACATCATCAATGAACGGTTCGATGCGGGCGTACGGTTAGGTGGAGAAGTCGATGAAGGCATGATTGCTGTGCGCATTGCGCCTGATATGGAGATGGTTGTCGTCGCAACACCAGACCACTTTTTCCATTATGGCTTTCCACAAACGCCAGCCGATTTAGCGGTACACCCTTGCATTGCCTATCAGTTTGCTGATGGCAGTCTTTATCAGTGGGAATTATGGCAGGAAGGCAATCAGATAAAACATAGGCCACAAGGGCAGTGGGTGTTTTCCGATAGCTACATGGAAGCCGAAGCGGCAAGACAGGGACTAGGGCTGGCCTATGTTCCAGAGGAGCTGGTAAGAGAAGATCTGGTGCGTGGCACGCTTATACGTGTACTGACACGTTATAGCCACCGTCTCGCCGAATTACACCTGTATTATCCCCATCGTAATGTGTCACCAGCCTTGAGAATGGTGATAGATACATTGCGGATATAAGCGAATTACATCAGGCAATAAACTCTCATTTACTTAAAAACCATCGGCCCAGAATGATCTCTGAGCCGATTTTTAAACGTTACTTTTTAAGTATTATTTCAACGTCGCTTTCACGACAGCTGACAGCGGCGTGGTTGGGCGACCAATCAGACGGCTCAGTTGCTTACCGCCATCGAACAGCCCACCTTTGGATGCGCCGACGTCGGAATCCGCAATAATCTGCGCAAAAACATCGGGCAGTCCAGCGGAAACCAGTGCAGCGGTGAACTCCGCTTCAGACAGGTTTTGATAACCGATAGATTTACCAGACTGTTTACTAACTTCCGCCGCCAGCTCTACCAGCGTGTAAGGCTCGTCGCCAGCCAGTTCATAAACCTTGCCTGCCTGCCCTTCCTGCGTCAGTACCGCGACCGCAGCGGCGGCAAAGTCTTCACGGGTTGCAGAGGTAATTTTGCCTTCGCCCGCGCTACCGATAAACACACCGTGTTCCAGCGCCGCAGGGATGCTGCCCGCATAGTTTTCGGTATACCAGCCGTTGCGCAGCAGGACATGCGGTAAACCAGAGTCCTTCAGCAAGGCTTCCGTTTGACGGTGTTCTTCCGCCAGAGCCAGAGGGGACTTATCCGCGTGCAGTAGGCTAGTGTACGCCACCAGTTTCACGCCAGCTTTCACTGCGGCTTCAATGACGTTGCGGTGTTGCGCCGCACGCTGACCAACCTCACTTGAAGAGATCAGCAGCACTTTATCCACACCTTGCAAGGCGGAAGCCAGCGCTTCAGGTTGATTATAATCCGCCGCTTTCACCTGTACGCCTTTTGCAGACAGATCGGCAACTTTATTGACATCACGCACCAGCGCCACGATGTCGCCCGCCGGAACCTTCTCTAACAGTTGTGCAATGACTAAACGGCCCAGTTGGCCAGATGCACCAGTAATAGCAATCATCTCAAGCTCCTTTTATTGACTGTCTTTCATTAACCATCTTTTGTTAACCGTCTTTTGTTAACAACAACTGGATGGCATAATATCGGCAAAGCTAACTTTAAGTAAGTACACACATAAAGGTAAGTATAGTGAGTCAATCTAAAACGCCTATCGATTTATTGCCGCCCATTCTGCCAACTGGTGATGTCTTCGCTGAAAAATGTCCCTCTCGCCAGATACTTAACCACGTTACCAGCCGTTGGGGCGTACTGATTCTGATTGCATTACTTGATGATACGCATCGTTTTAGTCAACTGCGTCGACGGATTGGCGGCGTGAGCGAGCGCATGCTGGCGCAGACTCTACAATGGTTGGAAAGTGATGGCTTTGTCCTGCGAACGGCCTATCCGGTTGTCCCGCCACATGTTGAGTATAGCCTCACCCCATTAGGCAAAGAGGTTGGTGTGCGGGTAAAAGAGCTGGCGATATGGGTAGAAGGGAATCTGGACGAAATTATGGCGGCACAGCAGGCCAGCGAGCAATAATCCGCCAAACCTGACATCATCAGACCATCATCAATCAAACCCTGCGTCTCCAGAATAGAGGTTCTGCTCAGGAGGGGGCGCGATCGGGCAGCAGGCGGGAAATGTCAGAGAAAATGGCTTTCCAGGTCTCATCATCGACCGCCATAAAGCCAAAATAGCGCAGCAGGAATGCCCCTTCGGATGCCAGAAACGCCAACCGAGCGTCCCGCCCTTCCTGGGAATTCAGGTCAAGCCCGGCCAACTGGCTGTCGTACCACGCCTGTGATTTAGCAAGATGCTCAGGCGTATTCAACAACGAGGCCATCATGCCCGCCGCTCGATCGCCTTCTGCAGCATCCGTCCGATAAGTGATATCAACGTGCGCACGCACTCTGGCTTCCCTACTATCATCTGTACCGATGCACACGGCGGCCATCTCATCAAACTCATCTTCCCAGCGCTGATACATCGCGTGAATCAACTCGTCCTTCGTCCCGAAACACGACTGAATACCGCCTTTTGTCACACCCGCAGCTTTAGCAACCGCATCAATCGTCAGCGCAGCCGTTCCCTGCGTGCGGACAATCTGCTCCGCCGCATCCAACACGCACGCACGATTAATGCTCTTATGACGCCCCATGTCTTCCCCGATTTAAAATACGTTTGTATTTAAAAAGCAATTCTATATCATCAGAACGCTATCCAACAGATGAAAAATGGAAGATCAAGGTAGAGATCCTGTTATGCAATCACCAAAGAAATGGCTGATCCTGGCCATTGTTTCCAGTGCACTGTTCCTGATTGTTATCGACATGACGGTGCTGTACACCGCACTCCCGACACTGACTCACGATCTGCACGCTACTGCATCGGAAAAGCTGTGGATCGTTAATATCTATGCGCTGGTTGCCTCCGGTTTACTGCTGGGGATGGGCACGCTGGGCGATAAGCTGGGCCATAAACCTCTATTTATTTCCGGGCTGGTAGTCTTTGGTGCAGCGTCACTGTTTGCCGCTTATTCTCCCGCACCCAGTATGCTTATCGCTGCTCGTGCGTTGCTCGCGGTCGGTGCCGCAATGATGATGCCCGCTACACTGTCGATTATTCGTCTGACATTTACTGATGAACGGGAACGCGCACTGGCGATCGGTATCTGGGCTGCGGTGGCATCCGGTGGCGCGGCGTTTGGCCCGGTCATGGGCGGAATACTGCTTGAGTACTTCTGGTGGGGATCAGTTTTCCTCATTAACGTACCGGTCGTTTTGCTTGCGCTCATCATGGGAATTACCGTGATTCCACACCGGCCGGGCAACGCCTCCCACCGCTGGGATTTCATCGGTTCCCTATTAATTATGGTTGGTTTAATTGGTGTAACCTATGCCATAAAAGAGCTGGGTAAGCGGGTTCCGTCTTATGAAGATGCGCTAATCGCGCTGCTGATCGGCGTGGCGTTTATTACCCTGTTTGTGCGGCGTCAGCGTAACAGCAAGCATCCCCTGGTCGATTTCTCTCTCTTCCGCCTGCGGCCTTTCAGCGCAGCCGTGGCCGCGGCTATCGTAGCGGCCGCTGCATTGATCGGTATGGAGCTGGCTTTCACCCAGCGGCTACAGCTCGTCGTTGGACTGTCTCCGCTACAGGCCGGGCTGTTCATTTTGCCTCTGTCATTGGCGTCCTTTATCTCTGGCCCGTTAACCGGAAAGATACTGCCGCGCGTGAATAGCGGGACAATGCTAGCCGCTGGACTGTTGATTTCGGGACTCGGAATGGGAAGCTATCTGCTGCTCCACAATGCGCCCACCCTTATACAAATCATCAGCCTAACCGTTATTGGCGCAGGCGTAGGCTCCACCATGACGGCCGCATCGAGCACCATTATGCAGGTTGCTCCAGCGTCAAAAGCAGGGATGGCGGCCTCAATCGAAGAAGTGTCCTATGAATTAGGGGGCGCGACGGGCGTGACGCTGATGGGCAGTTTGCTGTCTTTCGCGTATTCTGCGACGTTTATGCTGCCCGCAGGGTTTACCGCACCGGACACTGCCTATGACAGTCTGGATGAGGCATTAATTTTTGCCGAATCCTTACCGGAAAATATGCAGCGTATTCTTACCACACAGGCACATTCCGCCTTTGATTCGGGTTTTTCCATTGTGCTGGCCGCAGCCACGCTGATCCTGCTGCTGACCGCGGCCCTCGTTTGGACAACCCGCCATAATAAACAGCATCGTCATCAGGCCGCTGATGTATAGCACCACCGACTCATCAGTTAAAACAATAAAAAACGCCGTTCAATCACGAACGGCGTTGATGATGTAGCGACGTCTTACACTATAACGACGTACTGCAAGGTAACGATGTACTACCAAGAAACTTAGTAGGTTTCTTTACCGTATTGCAATGAGCGAGGCCCGTACAGCATCCCGCGTGGATGACCCGCCGCCAGCAGGCGCGTGCTAGTCACGCCAGCAACATCATGACCTTTGTCGGAGATCGTGTCCGCGATTTGATTCACCGCAGCCTGCACCAGAATACCGATGATGCCGCCGTTAGAATTTGATTGCTGTTCGTTGCTGGACGCCGTTGCGCTTCCGCTCCACAGCAGTTTTCCGGTACGCAGATCCACCAGGCGCGCATCCGCAGAAACGCGGGTTTCGCTATTAATCACGATGTATGACGTGCCGTACTCTTTTACGTCCAAATACAGCGCAGCATCAGCACCAAAGATTTGATGCAGCTTCGTCGTACTCAGTGCATGAATATCCGCCGCGGTCGACAGACCATTCTGTTTGAACGTTTCGTCCACGACAGCGACAGGCAAGACGTAATAGCCCGACTCCGCCAGCGGATAGGTGACCTGAGAAAGCAGGCTATAGCTCGCTTTCACATCTGGGGAATGGTTAACCGGCGGCAATACCAGAATGGACTTAGGCTTGCTCTGCTTAAATGCCGCGTAGTCATAAGGCACGGGTTTAGCACAGCCGGTCAGTACCAGCGCAAAAACCAGACCACATAATCCTAAGAAACGATTCATTTAATGCTCCCTTTATTTTTACTCAACAGGAAGTCCATAAAAGGTGCTGATTCAGGGAATTTCGCTTTTTCAGTTTCAAACTGTTGGCGAGCTTCGCTATCACGGCCAGTGTTGGCATACAGCAACCCAAGTTGAGCATAGAGTCCCGGCGGGACAGGTTTATTGGCGGCTTTGGCTTTTTCGATCGATTCATTCAAAGCAAGAATCTGCTGCTCTGGGCCAACTTTATCTTGTTGATAGTAATCGTAAAGAGCCGGCTGATATTTTTCCCAGCTGTAAATGGTTTTTGGCTGGGACGCACAGCCAGCCAGTACTGTCGCTGCAAGCAGCAGGACAATTTTCTTATGAGATAACATGGTTATATTCCTATTCCATTAGTTCGTTGGGCGCCAGGCACCACTTTCAATTCCCGCAACCAAATTATTGACGGCTTCACGAATAGCCAAATCCAGTACTTTACCGTTCAGCGTCGAGTCATAGCTGGCCGTACCGCCGAAACCGATAATTTCACGGTTGGACAAGGTGTACTCGCCCGCACCCTGTACGGAATACACCACTTCAGACGTTTGCACGTTCACGATGTTCAACGTGGTTTTTGCGTAAGCAACCTGTGTTTTACCGCGGCCAAGGATGCCCCACAGCTGATGGTCACCCACTTCTTTGCGACCAAACTCGGTCACATCACCGGTAACAACATAGGTAGCGCCTTTCAGCGTCTGCGTTTGCCCTTTAATACCCGCTTCTGCTTTCAGCTCTTCCATATTGGTGCGATCCAACACATTAAAGCGGCCGCTCTGCTGAAGATGGCTCACAAGAATGGTCTTGGATTGATTACCTAAGCGGTCAACCCCATCGGAAAAAATCCCGTTCATGTAGTTAGAACGGTTTTCAAATTTTCCGACGGAAATCGGGCTGCGAACGCCCTGATAAGGCGTACTGTAAGAAGTGACTTTTTGTGCTTCTACGGTACGGGAAGACTCTGTAGCACATCCGCTCAATAACGCTGCTGACATGAATACAGAACAAAGAACGACTTTTTTATTCATAACACTATCCCTTAGTGACAATCCATTAACCCTGAGCAACGCTCTGTTATTGATTCATAATGAAAATGCCGTAAAAACGTTATTTAGCTGCAACACTGTTTTGCTGCGTTTAAATAGCGTTCGACATTATGAGGGGCGTAAGGAAAAGTAACGAGTTATTTCATGAGAAAATTAACAAAAATCATGAAAACCAGAATTTTCACCTGGAATAAATCGCTGTAAACCGGATAAAAAACAAGGTTATATGCAACCATGCCATTACTTTCACATAACATTACAACTTACTGAAACGATTCAATAATTTCATTAATAACCTGAGTGAGATTTAACATTAACCGACTTTTTACCTGCTCTATATCAAGGTCAGGGAGCTATCCAGCTATTAGGATAAAGGCCACGAACGAGGGATCCAGGGTGGGAGAAGGTAATGAACCGATTTGTTATTGCCAGTACTCAAGACTGTATGGGGTGCCATGCATGCGAAATCGCCTGTGTCATTTCACACAACGATGAGCAGTATCCAGATAGCACCACGGTGTTTCAGCCCAGAATCAAGGCATTCAATACGCCAACATTGCGGGCTGCCGTGACATGCCGTCACTGTGAGGATGCCCCCTGCGCCAGCGTGTGTCCAACGCAGGCCTTGATCAGAAAAGACAATAGCATTCAGCTCGTTCAGGAAAAGTGCATTGGCTGTAAAAGCTGTGTGCTGGCGTGCCCGTTCGGTGCGATGTCCATGGCGACAAACCCTGTGGACAATAGCACCGTCGCCCATAAATGCGATCTCTGCGCCGATCGTCCCGAAGGGCAAGCGTGTGTAGAAGCCTGCCCGACGCAAGCCTTGCAGTTAGTCAGCGAACAAACGTTAGCAGCCCGCCGCCAGGAAAAACAGCAGGTGATGGCGCTGCGTTCGGCCTCCCACTGGCAGCGTGAAACGCCCGTGATGAAAGCGCTGATGACCAATCCGCTCGGTAAAAGGAAAAACTGGCCGCGCCGGGATGCCGAGAAAAAGCCGCTGACCCAGAGAACCTCCACGTTTGATGAAATCTATCATGGCTTCTCCGTACAGCAGACGGAAGATCAGGCAGACCGCTGCCTTTCCTGCGGCAAACGCGCAGTCTGCGAGTGGACCTGCCCGCTGCATAACAATATTCCTGAACTGCTGAGTCTGGCGAAGCAAGGGCGGATTCTTGAAGCCGTCGAGTTATCGCACCAAACCAGCAGCCTGCCAGAAATCTGCGGCCGGGTGTGCCCGCAGGATCGGCTATGCGAAGGAGCCTGTACGCTGGGTAAAGAGTACGGCGCGATTACCATCGGCAATGTTGAGCGCTACATTACCGACACTGCGATAGAAATGGGCTGGTCGCCCGATATGACGCATGTTGTTCCCAGCGGCAAACGCGCGGCGATCGTCGGTGCTGGCCCGGCAGGGTTAGCCTGCGCCGATGTGCTGGCGCGCAACGGCGTGCAGGCTGTCGTATTCGACCTCCACCCGGAAATTGGTGGACTGCTCACATTCGGGATTCCGTCGTTCAAACTGGATAAAGAGGTGCTGATTCACCGCCGTGAAGTGTTCAGCGCGATGGGAATCGAATTCCGGCTGAATACTGAAGTGGGGAAAGATATTTCTCTGGCTCAGCTTCTGGATGACTATGACACCGTTTTCCTCGGCGTAGGCACCTACCGCTCCATGAAGGCCAACATTGATAATGAAGAGGCTCCCGGCGTCTTCGATGCGCTCCCTTTCCTGATTGCCAATACCAAGCACGTCATGGGGCTACCGGAATTAGAGGATGAACCTTATATCTCGATGGCGGGCAAACGCGTCGTGGTGCTCGGCGGTGGGGATACCGCGATGGACTGTCTGCGCACGTCTGTTCGGCAGGGGGCGGTCTCCGTCACCTGCGCGTACCGCCGTGATGAAGCCAACATGCCCGGCTCAAAAAAAGAGGTGAAAAACTCCCGCGAAGAAGGCGTAGAGTTCCTGTTTAACGTTCAGCCGCAAAAAATCTGCCTCAATGAGCAGGGCGACGTGTGCGGCATTAGTCTGATTCGCACCGAACTGGGCGAACCTGACGCCAGCGGCCGTCGTCGTCCGCGCCCGATTCCCGGTTCAGAATTCGTGCAGCCCGCGGAAGCCGTGATAACCGCATTTGGCTTTCAGTCACACAGCATGCCGTGGCTGGAAGACGCCGACATCGGTCTGGATAACTGGGGCTACATCACGGCTCCCCTTAATAGTCAGATACCTTGCCAGACCAACCATCCGCGTATTTTTGCTGGCGGCGATGCCGTACGCGGTGCCGATCTGGTGGTAACCGCCATTGCCGACGGGCGCAAAGCCGCATTGGGCATGATTGCGACAATGGGGCTGACTGCCGTCACGGGTGCTATTCCCGCACACCCGCAACGTCCCGAAACGCACGCCACTCGCGAGGAGCTCCGCTCATGAATCAATTTGTTATCGCCGAAGCAGAAAAATGTATCGGCTGCCGGACCTGTGAAATCGCCTGTGCGGTCGCCCATAGCGGAGGCCAAAGCGCGCAGTTGAAGCCTTCTCACTTCTTTCCGCGCCTAAAAGTCGTTAAAAGCGCCAGCGTCAGCGTACCCGTTCTGTGCCGACAGTGTGAAAATGCACCCTGCGCCAGCGTGTGTCCAAATGACGCGCTGGTGCGCGATCGGGACAGCATTCAGGTGATTCAGTCCCGCTGCATCGGCTGCAAAAGCTGTGTGGTCGCCTGCCCTTTCGGTGCCATTAATGTGGTGACAAAAGCGTCGAATGACGAGGGGGAAACGCATCTCACCCAAAGCGAGGTTCACAAATGCGACTTGTGCGTGGATGTTGCCCAGAGCCCTTCCTGCGTTAGCGTGTGTCCGACATCGGCGCTGCGATTAGTGACGGCGGATGAGTTACGCAAGCAGACGCTGGAAAAACAGCGGCGTTCTGCACTGGGGTGGCCGAGCCATTAAAACAAACGGGAAGGTGGTGGGCAGGGAGGGAACACCACAAAACACACGATGCAGGAAATTCGTTGTGCCTAATTAATAATTATCGCCGATTTATCCATCGATTTTTCTTTAGATCACATATTAGTCTGATAATATGCATTGGTAATGCCGGATAGGTTCCCATCTTTTATCACGATCACGGAGTGAACAATGACCTGCCATTTTGTCAGGTGGACAAGCACGGAAGCGCTTCCTGACTTACAAAGACTGCCCGATAGGCTCATCTCATCAACACAGGGTTTTTCAGCCAAACGCCGCGAGCGTTATCTGAAAAGTCGCGTGCTGCTGGCAGAGATGATGTTCTATTTTTTCGGCTATCCACTGTTACCCACACTGCTGGAGTCCCCTGAAGGGCGCCCTTATTTTGCCGATCCCAACATGCCCAATTTCAGCATCGGCTATGCAGGCAATACCATCGCTATTCTCCTGAGTGAAGAAGGGAACGTGGGTATGGATATCGAAATCGTTCATGTCAGGCCAACAAATCAGGCTGTTCCACAGATGCAGGCGCAGACGCAGGCCGAACAGGCGTGGATCGACGCGCAGCGCGATCCGCTGGAAGCAGCAACGCAGCTCTGCACCATTCGCCAGTCATTGATGAAAATCCCTGGCGTAAACAGCCATCCTCCCAATAACCTGAAGCTCCACCCCGCCTCTGGCAGACTGCGTTCAACCTGCACCCCCGCCGTAGAAGTGATGAGCGATGTTGATGATTATCTTGCCTGGGCCTGCGCCCATATCCCTACACTTAACCGATTGATCATGTGGAAATATACATCGGCATCGGGCATGAGAAAATCGGGAGAAATTCTACAGCAGCAGCGCCAGTCTTTGCGCTATATGAAATTAACCAGCCATACGATAGAAAAAGCCATCTCTACCGCCTCACAGTAGCCAGCCACCGCGACACAGGCTGAGGCTCCGGGAAAGCCCCGGAGCCACGAACGGATTAATGCGCGTCGATAAACACGATTTTCAGCAGGAACAGCAGCGCAACCACAACCACACATGGGCTGATTTCACGCCAGCGTCCCGTCGCCAACTTCATCACACAGTAAGAAATGAAACCCAGCGCGATCCCTTCGGTAATCGAGAAGCTGAACGGCATCATCACCGCGGTAATAAAGGCCGGAACGGCTTCCGTCAGGTCATCCCACTTCACACGCGCCAGGCTGGATGTCATCAGAACGCCCACGTAAATCAGTGCGCCCGCAGCCGCATAGGCAGGCACCATCCCCGCCAGCGGTGACAGGAAGATCACCAGCAGGAACAGCAGACCCACCACCACGGCGGTCAGACCGGTACGCCCACCGACGGACACGCCAGAGGAGCTTTCAATATACGCCGTAACGGAGGAAGTGCCGATAAACGAGCCGGCCACAGAGCTAACGCTATCAACATACAGCGCCTGCTTCATACGCGGGAACTTACCGCGAGCATCGACCAGGCCGGCTTTATCCGTTACGCCAATCAGCGTACCAGAGGAGTCAAACAGGTTAACCAGCATGAAAGAGAAAATAATGCCGGACATCCCGAGGTTCAGCGCCCCCGCCAGATCAACCTGACCGACCACAGACGTTACGCTTGGCGGCATAGAGAACACGCCAGCAAACTTCACATCACCCAGCAGCAGGCCAATCGAGGTGGTCACGACGATGGAGATCAGCACCGCGGCGTGAATATTGCGTGAAGCCAGCGCCACAATAATGAAAAAGCCCAGCGCACCCAGCAGCACGCTGTGTGACGTCAGGTTGCCAATTGTCACAAGTGTTTCAGGATTAGGAACGATAATGCCGGCATTTTTCAGGCCCATCATGGCAATGAACAGCCCGATACCGCTGGCGATCCCCAAACGCAGGCTAAGCGGGATATTGGCGATCATCCAATAGCGAATCTGGAAGATGGTTAGCAACAGGAAACCGATTGCGCCCCAGAAAATAGCACCCATCGCAACCTGCCATGGCAGGCCCATCGCACCCACAACAACAAACGCGAAAAACGCATTCAGCCCCATAGCCGGAGCCAGCGCCACAGGCAGGTTAGCCAGCAACCCCATCAAAATACTGCCGAATGCAGCAATCAGACAGGTGGTCACAAAGACCGCTTTGGTATCCATCCCCGCCACACCCAGAATCTGCGGGTTAACAAAAACGATGTAGACCATCGTCAAAAACGTCGTGAAACCGGCAATCGTTTCCGTACGTGCTGTCGTGCCGTGTTGTTTAAGTTTAAACACACGCTCCAGCAGGCCCTGCTCGGTAGCAAGACCGGGTTGTGATTTATTCATTAGTAACAATCCAAAGAAGGGAATAACTGTCGTCGGGTATCCTATAACAAAACGCTACGTTTTTACGTTGATCCCACATTTTTTTTCATCGAATAAGAAGAACCTATTAACGTCATCGTTTTCTCTCGGTTAAATCCCCCTGATTTTACGCAAGATAGCGCTAAAAATGGCTTTGTAGGTCGCAATATCGGGTCAATTGGTTAAAGTAAGGAACGTCTTCTCATTCTGATCGTTTAAGAACCGAGATACCGGGGCGACCACGGTGCGAGGTGTCCCTACGGGAACCTCATCACCGTGTTTCCCCTAAAGCTATACTTAACTACTTCATCGATAAGGATTGGTCATGCCCCGTATTGAATGCGTCTTCTTCGACTGTGATGGCACGCTGGTTGATAGCGAAGTGCTGTGTTGCCAGGCTTATGTGAATATCTTCATCCCGTATGGGGTGAACTTATCGCTGGAGGAGGTGATAAAAACCTACAAGGGCGTGAAGCTGTACGAGATTATTGCCCGCATCAGCCAGCAGCATGGCTTAACCGTATCGGTAGAAGACGCGGAGCGTCATTTCCGGCAAGAGGTGAAACGGCTGTTCGATGAATCCCTGCAACCTATCGAAGGCGCACGTGAGCTAGTGCAATCTATCACCGTTCCGATGGCCGTGGTTTCTAACGGCCCGGTCAGTAAGATGCAGCATTCGCTCGGCCTAACGCACATGCTCGATCTGTTTGGCGACCATCTCTACAGCGGCTACGATCTGAAAAAGTGGAAGCCCGATCCAGCAGTGCTGTATCACGCCGCCGAGCAGCTACAGCTTCCCATCGAGCACTGCATTCTGGTTGAAGATTCCGCCGCTGGCGTACAGGCTGGCATCGCGGCGGGTATTCCGGTGTTCTATTACTGTGCCGATCCCCACAACCAGCCGATTCATCATCCGCTGGTCACGATGTTCGACGACATGCGCGAACTACCGCAAATCTGGCGCGAAAAAGGCTGGAATATCACCGCACAATAACCGCATTTCAAACTTATGTCATACCACCATCAAATCTATTTACGGAACGAAAACGGTGGTAATGGAATAGAAGAGTAAAGCGTTTGCGCCATGGACAAAAGCGTCAGGAGCGCTTTTGAACGTCGCTTGCGACGGCCCTGAAAGGGTGAATCTCAGGGATGAGATTCATATCTGCGCAAGTCGAGCGTACATGGACGTATTCACAGCGTCTTTACGATCTATCCATTACCACCGCACGACGCACGTGATCGGCATCCTCAGGCTGGCTTATTCCGCCACCATAGCAGACGGCGCTTCGGCGGGTTTTCCTGCTGGCTAAAACGGGCATTAACCCGGTTAGCCAGCAGCTCCAGCGACAGGCAAAACACGAAGTAGACCAGCGCGACAAACAGGAAAACTTCCATCGGGTAGACCATGCTGCGGTTATTGACCTGCGTAGCGAGAAACGTCAGTTCGCCGACGCCAACAATGTAGGCCAGTGAGGTGTCTTTAATCAGGGAAATCCACTGGTTGATGAAAGAGGGCACCATCATTCGCAGCGCCTGCGGCAGGACAATCTGCCACAGCACCTGCCAGCGGCTTAATCCCAGCGAGAGTCCAGCCTGCCACTGGCCGCGCCCAATCGCGACAATGCCCGCCTTCACGCCGTGCGCCAGATACGCCGAGGCGATCAGCGCCAGTGCGCACACCACGGTAGTGATTTCAGGGATATCGACGCCAAAAACGATCGGCAACAGGAAGTAGGTCCAGAAAATCAGCATGATGACGGGAATCGCCCGGAAGAACCCCAGCACCATCGCCAGCAGCGCGCTCCACACGCCTCGCGACATCGCCAGCGCCACGCCCAAAATCGTCCCCAGAACAGCAGACGCGACGCCCGCCAGCAGGCTCATCACCAGCGTCAGCGCCGCACCGCCCAGCGGGCCATCCGGGAACGTACCCCACATCAAATAGCCGAGGTTATCGGTGATAACGGTAAAATCCATCTCAGTGTCTCTCCGCCAAACTACGCTGCTGACGCCACATACCCCAGCCTTCCATCACGGCAATAATCACGATGTACAACACCGTCGCCACACCAAATGCCTGAAAGGTGCGTAAGGTTTCCGTCTCCACCTGACGTGACGCGTAGGACAATTCAGCGACGCCAATTGCCATCGTCAATGATGAGTTCTTAACGATATTCATGTATTGCCCCAGCAGCGGCGGCAGGGCGATTTTTAGCGCCTGCGGCAGCACCACATAGCGCATGGATTGCCAGCCTGTTAACCCCAGAGCGTGCGCCGCGTACTTCTGTCCGCGCGCCACACCGCGAATACCGGCGCGAATTTCCTCGGCAATAAACGCGCTGGAGTAGAGCGTCAGCCCCGCCAGGCCAGCCAGAAATTCAAAAGAGGGCCACGCTAACGTCATGCCAAACAGCGAAATAACATGCGGAGTGTTCAGCCATTGCATCATCTCTGAGGGGAAAAGCTGACCGGCACCGAAATACCAGAAAAACAGCTGTACCAGCAGCGGCGTATTACGGAATAGCGAGCTGTAAGCGACAACGATGCTGCTCAGCAGCCGAATCTGGCTGTCTCTGGCGGCAGCCAACAAAAAGCCCAGCACCGTAGACAGGACGATCGTACTCAGGGAGATGCCCAGCGTGATCAGGAAACCGTGCCACAGCCAGGTGAGGTATTGAGGAGCCAACAGCCACGACTCAAGCAATTGCAGCGCCGTATCCATGCGTTTTATCTCTCTTTATCATTATTACGAGATACAAATAGAAATGCCCTCTGCATGCAGAGGGCTAAGATCATAGCACTGAAGATGTCAGCTATCAGGATTTAGGTTGCTGATCCAACGGGGCAAAGGTGAAGTCGCCGCGCGGCTGAGCCGATTTCGTGCTTGGCCCAAACCAGCGATCGTAGATCGTCTTCGCTTCGCCCTGTTTTTCCAGGTTAATCAGCGTGTCGTTAATCTTTGCTGTCAGGCGCTCTTCGCCCTTCGGAATCCCGACGCCCTGATACTCTTTAGTGATGCTGAACGGAGAGATTTCAAACTCCGCTTTCTGGGCATCTGGCACATTAGCCAGCAAGCCGACTAGCTTGGCATCGTCCTGCGTGATGGCCTGAACGTTACCGTTACGCAGCGCAGCGAAGGCCAACGGCGTATCGTCGTAGGAAATCACTTTGGCAGTCGGGTAATGTTCACGCAGGGTAATTTCCTGCACGGTGCCTTTATCCGCGCCGATACGCAGCGTTTTGATGTCTTCCGGCGTTTTCAGCACGCCTTTACGGGCGATGAATTTTTGTCCGGTGGCGAAGTAAGGAATACTAAAGTTAACCTGCTTGGCACGCTCATCGGTAATGGTGAAGTTCGCAGCGATCAGATCGACTTTCTGCGAGCTTAACAGCGGAATGCGGTTAGCCGGGTTCGTCGCGCGCAGTTCAACCTTCACGCCCAGCGCCTTACCAATCGCCTCGGCGATATCCACGTCATAACCCACCAGCTTTTTGCTCTGCGGATCGACATAGCCAAACGGCGGGTTGCTGTCGAAGACAGCGATTTTCACCACGCCCGCCTTTTGAATGTCATCTAATTTATCTGCCTGTGCAGCACCAGAAACGGAAGCCAACCCGGCCAATAAAGTCACTGTCAAAATCTGCTTTTTCATTCCTTGCCCCTTAATTATCGCTGTATTAACAGCAGGCTATCAGCAGGGTGAAAACGCGGGAAATAACATAAATAGCTATAATATAACCTTATGTTACTTCGGTATTCTGGCAGATTATCCTGATTCAGGTACGGCTGGATAGATTGATGGAAAGCGGCAAACTTCCGGCGAGTACGTCATTAATCTGACAGGCTACCTCATCAAAGAGCGCATAGCGGCGGCGGTATTCCGCCCGTTTGCGGCTGGGAATGTCCTGTTCAGACTTTCTCGGCAGGGATAACGGCAGCGCAATGTTGCCATCAGGTCGCGGTTGACCGCCGTGGGCGAAGAGGAACGCATTGTAGTCGGCCAGAAAAACATGGCGTTTCTTACTGCGATAGCGCCAGTGTTTATAGATATGCGTTTCGTTACTGACCGCGATAACGTGCGCCAGATTAAGGCCTCGAGCCAGGTTAAGCAGGCCTTCCAGAAGAAGGCGTTTGGGAAACAGACTATGGCAATCTCGCGTCGCGCCCTGAATAACCTGATGCGGCGTTTGTGCATCCGATCCCTGAATCCCACCGATAAACAGGCCCATTTCCCCTTCAATGCGCAGGATGGAAAACGTCATCTGTGCCAGCACGCGCTCGCTGTTCTCAAGCTGTAGGGAGAGCTCACCTTCCTTACACATTTGATCGTTAGTCATCAGGCGAAGCGTATAATTTTCACCGCTTTTTCCCTGAAAACTAGCCAGCACGTTACCGCCTCCGTCCTGGCTATATAACAAGCGCTGGCGATGTAACGGTAACGTTTGAATAAAGCGGTAATGATCCATTAAGGCCGTACAGGTTTGATGTGTCGGTAGCGACGCCATCAGGTAGGGGCGCTGGAGCTTGCTGTACAGCTGATTTCCGTCACGTCGAAAAATATCCTGTTCGGGATAATCGACGATAAAGCTGAGCCATTTCATGGTCAGCAGCGGGTGAAGCATCACTCGGGCGGTATATTTTATACGCCACTGGAGACTCTCCCAGCGCCGATCCGGCTTGTGTTTACCGGTTGCCAATGCCAGCAACAGAGAAAATGCGGCCCGAAACTGGGTTTTCGTACTGCCAAGTGATTGTGTAGAAGTAATGTCCATGAATGCCACCATGATTAAGATGACGAAATCGTAGCGGGACATTCATCAATGAAACTAAAATCGCGACGCCTAAAAAGCAGCGTTCTCTTATCCGTTGAGGATTAATTTAAGATAGCTGCTCGCCTAATGGCGATCGTTTAAGCATCGAGATACACGAGGCGAGGCCTCCCTGCGGCCCCCCTGGGTTTCTCTAACAACGGGCTTAAGTGGCCAGAATTAGACTCACCTGTATTCCTGATGCCATCAGCGTGGCGTCGCTTTTCCCCCAGACAGCACCAGCCAGGTCATCATCCCCCCAATCAGCCCCCAAAACGCCGCGCCAATTCCCCACAGCGTTAATCCTGAAGCAGTAATCAGGAAAGTGACCACCGCCGCATCACGCTGTTGTTCATCCAGTAAAGCGCGATACAAACTACCCGAAATGGTGCTAAGCAGCGCCAAACCGGCGATAGCGTGAATCAGCGGCGGCGGCAGCGCCGTGAAAAGCTGCCCGATAGACCCGCCGAAAACGCCCGCCAGCAGATAAAATCCACCAGCAGCAACAGCGGCAAGATAGCGTTTTTTCGGATCGGGATGCACATCCGATCCCATACAGATCGCGGCAGTAATCGCGGCGATACAAACGGAAAAGCCACCGAACGGCGTCAATATCAGCGCGATTAATGCTGTAATGGCGATCAGCGGTGACACGGGAACCTGATAGCCAGCGGCTTTCAGCGTGGCAACGCCCGGTGCGTTCTGCGACGCCATGGTGACAATGAAAAATGGAATACCGACGCCCAACAGCGATGCCCACGAAAAATGCGGCGTAATAAACGCCGGTACGGCAAACACCAGCGGCGAATCAGAGACCGCAATTTGCCCGCGCCATAAAGCCAGCAACAGGCCAGCGAACAGCGTTAACACAATGGCAAAACGGGGCAACAGCCGACGGCTGAGCAAATAGGTCACGCACATCGTGAAAGCCAGCCAGAAATCCTGTTGCAGGGCAAGAAAGGCATCCGCACCAAAGCGCAGCAAAATCCCCGCCAGCATCGCGGCAGAAATGGCCTGTGGAATCACATTCATCAGGCGGGCAAAAAGACCGGTGATCCCGCAGATAAAGATAAGCGCGGAAGCAAACAGGAACACGCCAATCGCTTCATTGAGCGATGTACCCGGCAGGCTGGTAACCAGCAGCGCCGCTCCCGGTGTTGACCAGGCAGCCAGTATCGGCGCACGGTAATAGAGCGACAGGCTAATGGACGCCAGCCCTTGCGCAACCCCCAGCACGCTTAACCAGCCACCGATTTGCACCGCGCTGGCACCCGCAGCTTCCGCCGCCTGAAAAATGATGGCGGCCGAACTGGTGTAGCCCACCAGTACCGCAACAAAACCGGCGATAAAGGCAGAAAAAGTGACATCTTTTAGCGCAAATGACACAGGCATGATATACCTTCACTCTTATCGTGCGCTATAACGCACAGAAAGCGTTAACATAGCAGCGTGCGTTATAACGCACAAGCAGGAGTCGCATTGATGTCTGATGAACTAACCCACCGTATTGGCAATACCTTAAAAAGGTTAAGGCAAGAGAAAGGCTGGAGCCTCACACGCGCGTCAGAAGAAACCGGCGTGAGCAAAGCGATGCTGGGTCAGATCGAGCGGGGCGAATCCAGCCCAACGGTCGCCACCCTGTGGAAAATTGCGACCGGAATGAATGTGGCGTTCTCTACCTTTATTGAACCGACGCTCACAGATGAAGACGTGACGTATCGCTCGGGAGCAGGTTCGGCATTCAGGGAAAACGAGGCGGGAATGCACGTTGTGCCGCTCTTCCCCTTCGACGAAAAACTGCGTTTTGATATGTTGGTTATTGAGCTGGCGGCGGGTGCCAGCAGCACCTCATCGGCGCATGAAAGCGGGGTGATCGAGCATATTATTATGCTGGAGGGCCAACTGGAAATGACCGTTGATGGGCAGACGCATTTGTTATCTGCTGGAGATGCCCTGCGCTTTGCCGCCGACAGAGAACACCGCTACCACAACCCTGCCGATACCACTGCGCGCTTCCACGATCTGATTCACTATCCTGATAAAAACTAAATCGTGATAAAAAATAACGCCCTGCAAGCAGGGCGTTAGCATGATAAGCGTAAGAACGGGCTTACTCTTCCGCTTTTTTATCTTTCTGCGCCAGCAGCTTTTCCAGCGCATCGCCACCCAGGTGACGGAAGTCCTGACCTTTGACGAAGTAGAAGATAAATTCGCAGATGTTCTGGCAACGGTCACCGATACGCTCGATAGAACGGGCGCAGAACAGCGCGGTCAGTACGCTTGGGATGGTGCGGGAATCTTCCATCATGTGAGTCATCAGTTGACGCACAATGCCTTCGTACTCTTTATCCACTTTCTTGTCTTCGCGATAAATACGAATCGCTTCGTCCAGATCCATACGGGCAAAAGCATCCAGCACGTCATGCAGCATTTGCACGGTGTGGCGCCCTAATGACTCCAGGCTAACCAGCAGCGGCTGATGCTGATGGGAGAATTTCTCCAGCGCGGTGCGACAGATTTTATCCGCCACGTCACCGATACGTTCCAGTTCAGAGATGGTTTTGATGATCGCCATCACCAAACGCAAGTCGCTCGCGGTAGGCTGACGTTTCGCGATAATGCGCACGCAGGCTTCATCGATCGCCACTTCCATCATGTTAACTTTGGCATCGCCTTCAATGACCTGCTGAGCCAGCTCCGCGTCCTGATTATGCATCGCGGTAATCGCGTCAGTCAGCTGCTGCTCCACCAGCCCGCCCATTGTCAGGACCTGCGTGCGGATATGTTCCAGTTCGGCGTTAAACTGACCGGAAATGTGTTTGTTCAGATTCAGATTATCCATGATGCTTCCTAATCAACCGTAACGGCCGGTGATGTAATCTTCAGTCTGTTTCTGCCGTGGAGCAGTAAACAGGGTATCAGTATCGCTGAACTCAATCAGCTCACCCAAATACATAAACGCCGTATGATCGGAACAACGCGCCGCCTGCTGCATGTTATGCGTCACAATGACCACGGTGTAGTCTTTTTTCAGCTCGGAGATCAGCTCTTCAATGCGGCCGGTAGAAATCGGGTCGAGCGCAGAACAGGGCTCATCCAGCAGCAAGACATCCGGGCGGATCGCAATACCGCGTGCAATACATAAACGCTGCTGTTGACCACCAGACAGGCTATAGCCGCTCTGGTGCAGTTTATCTTTCGTCTCTTGCCACAGCGCCGCTTTGGTCAGCGCCCACTGCACACGCTCATCCATATCAGCGCGGGACAGCTTTTCAAACAGGCGAACACCAAACGCGATGTTATCGTAAATGGACATCGGGAACGGGGTCGGTTTCTGGAACACCATGCCGACCTTGGCGCGCAGCAGCGCGATATCTTGCTTATCCGTCAGGATGTTATTGCCATCCAGCAGGATATCGCCTTCGGCGCGCTGCTCAGGGTAGAGCTGATACATTTTGTTCAGCGTACGCAGCAGCGTGGATTTACCACAGCCGGACGGGCCGATAAACGCGGTAACCTGATTCGCGGCAATATCCAGCGTAATGTTTTTCAATGCGTGGAATTTTCCGTAATAGAAATTCAGATCGCGTACCTGGATTTTGTTGGATGTCTCAGTAGCCATACTCATCAAGACTTCTCTCTTTTTCCTGGCGCTGACTAGCAGCGCCTTGAATTTATTTAATGTTTCTCAGAAAACGACTATTTCTTAGCGAATTAGTGCTTCTTGGCAGAGAAAATAACGCGCGCCAGAATATTCAGCAGCAGCACACACAGCGTAATCAGCAGTACACCCGCCCAGGCCAGCTGTTGCCACTCCACAAACGGGCTCATGGCAAACTTAAATATGGTGACCGGCAGGTTAGCAATCGGATGCATCAGATCCGTGCTCCAGAACTGATTCGACAGAGACGTAAACAGCAGCGGCGCGGTTTCCCCCGCGATACGCGCGATAGCCAACAGCACCCCGGTGATGATGCCCGATACCGAGGCCTTCAGCGTAATCGCAGAAATCATTTTCCATTTCGGCGTACCCAGCGCATAAGCCGCTTCACGCAGGCTATCCGGCACCAGTTTTAGCATGTTCTCGGTGGTACGAATCACAATCGGCACCTGCAACAGCGCCAGCGCAATCACACCCGCCCAGCCGGAGAAGTGCTGCATCTTTGCCACCACCAGCGTGTAGACAAACAGGCCAACCACAATCGAAGGGGCGGATAGCAGAATATCGTTGATGAAACGAATCACTTCGGCGATCCAGGATTTACGACCGTATTCCGCCAGATAGATGCCCGCCATAATCCCCAGCGGCGTACCCAGCAGCGTCGCCCACAGGATCAGCAATCCGCTACCAACGATGGCGTTCGCCAATCCACCGCCTGCCGTATTCGGCGGCGGCGTCATCTCGGTAAACAATGCCAGAGACATGCCGTCTACGCCTCGAGTCACCGTCGAGAACAGGATCCAGATCAACCAGAACAGGCCAAATGCCATCGTGGACATGGATAAGAACAGCGCAATACGGTTTTTCTGGCGACGCCAGGCCTGCATTTTACGCCGCGAGCGTGCCAGTGCGGCTTCTTGCTCTATGCCTAATGTTGCCATTAGCGTGCTCCCTCATTTTTTGCCAGACGCATCACCATCAGCTTTGAACACGCCAGAACAATAAAGGTGATCACAAACAGAATCAGACCCAGCTCCATCAGCGCCGCCGTGTGCAGACCCGATTCGGCTTCGGCAAATTCATTCGCCAACGCAGAAGTAATACTGTTGCCCGGCATATAGAGCGATGCGCTGTCGAGCTGGTAGGTGTTACCAATGATAAAGGTGACCGCCATGGTTTCCCCCAAGGCGCGCCCTAATCCCAACATCACCCCGCCGATCACGCCGTTTTTGGTGTAAGGCAGCACAATGCGCCAGATCACTTCCCACGTCGTACAGCCGATGCCGTAGGCGGACTCTTTCATCATGACTGGCGTTTGCTCAAACACATCACGCATGACCGCCGCAATGTACGGGATAATCATGATGGCAAGAATGACGCCAGCGGCCAGAATACCGATTCCGAACGCCGGGCCGGAGAACAGTGCGCCAACAATAGGAATGCCGGACAGGACGTTGCCTACCGGCTGTTGGAAGTATTCGGCAAATAGCGGAGCGAAAATGAACAGCCCCCACATGCCATAAACAATACTCGGTATGGCCGCCAGCAATTCAATCGCCACGCCAAGCGGGCGCTTCAACCATGCGGGTGCCAGTTCGGTGAGAAATAACGCAATCCCGAAGCTAATCGGGATGGCAATAATCAGTGCGATCAGTGAGGTCACGACGGTACCGTAAATTGGCACCAGTGCACCAAACTGCTCTGCGGGCGCATCCCACTCTTTCGTCCACAAGAAGGCAAAACCGAACTTCTCGATGCTAGGCCAAGACGCCACAATCAGGGAAACAATGATGCCTCCCAAGAGCAGTAGCGTGACCAGCGCCGCCAGTTTTACCAGCGTGCTGAAGAGGATATCGCCATATTTTCCCGGGGCTTTGATAGTTGGCTTGTACTCAGCCATACGTCTCTCTTCTCATTTTTAACTACATATGAAAGGCAGAGAGGTTATGATTACCTCTCCGCCCCGATACGACTTGTTATTCCACTACGTATTTCCCAGAACCTGACAACCTCATCACGCTCTGGTTATCAACACGACGGCTGTCGATGCAATACGTTGTTGATGCAATAATTAGTACAGCGCTTTACCGTTGCTGTCTTTTACCTGGGTTTTCCAAGCAGCACGGATTTGCTCAACCACTTCTTTTGGCAGTGTGGCGTAATCCAGAGCAGTAGCCTGCTCGCCGCCTTTCTTGAACGCCCAGTCGAAGAATTTCAACACTTCAGCGCCCTGCTCAGGTTTATCCTGCTTGGTGTGAACCAGGATGAAGGTGGTTGAAGTGATTGGCCACGCGTCCGCGCCTTTCTGGTTGGTCAGATCCTGAGCAAAAGATTTGCTCCAGTCGATCTCTTTAGCCGCGTTGCTGAAGCTCTGTTCAGTCGGGCTAACTGGCTTGCCATCAGCAGAAATCAGTTTGGTGTAAGCCAGGTTGTTCTGCTTGGCATACGCATATTCTACGTAACCGATAGAACCAGGCAGACGTTGTACGAACGCCGCGATACCATCGTTGCCTTTACCGCCCAGACCGGTTGGCCAGTTCACGGTAGAGCCAGAACCGACTTTCTCTTTCCACTCGGCATTCACTTTCGCCAGATAGCTGGTGAACACGAAAGACGTACCAGAACCGTCAGCACGACGAACAACAGCGATATCCTGATCCGGCAGCTTGGCATTCGGGTTCAGTTTGGTGATCGCTGGGTCGTTCCATTTTTTGATGTTGCCCAGGTAGATATCACCCAGTGTTTTACCATCCAGCGTCAGTTCGCCAGATTTGATACCAGGAACGTTCACTGCCAGTACCACGCCACCGATAACGGTAGGGAACTGGAATAAACCATCCTGTGCTAATTTGTCGTCAGCCAGCGGCGCATCAGAAGCACCGAAATCTACCGTTTTAGCGATAATCTGTTTTACACCGCCAGAAGAACCGATTCCTTGATAGTTAACTTTATTGCCGGTTTCTTTTTGATAAGAGTCAGCCCATTTGGCATAAACAGGCGCAGGGAATGTCGCACCGGCACCGGTGAGGTTAGCAGCAGCAAAAGCAGAGAATGCCGTCAGAGAAAAGGTTGCCGCAACAACACTGGCAAGAGTGGTACGCATCAGTTTCATAATCCCTCCTGTGGGATAATCGACGTGTCGACGTGGAGTCGTTATCAATCAGAGTTATCAAATCAGAGTGTAGTTCGCAGGAGGAAAAATAGGACAATTTGGTGACAGTAAAATGTACGCAATATGACAGTTTTATGACAAAGAGGCCGTGAGCGGGAAAATCCAGGGACAACCAGCCAGAACACGCATTCTGACTGGTAAAGAAGCAAAGTCAGTGAGTCTGGCTATGGCTAAGCAGTTTGTAAATCGTATCAGGCTTATAGCTATCGCCCTGATAATAAATCGCCCAGTCAGTTACCCGTGATATATCAACGGAATACACACCACCTTCCTGCATATCCTCAACGTAGAACGGATGATTGATTAATGTTCCCGTGACGACAGTGTCGTGGATTTTTTCAGGTATAAACCACATGTGCTCACGCTCTTCTCCCTCTTCGCCATGAGGAATGCCAAATTTCACCATAAAGCGCCATTCACTTTCGACAGGCTTAGGTGATTTTTTTAGTAGCTTAGCTAAAAATCCCTGCTTAGCCGGTTCGTCACTCACATGGTAGTTTTTAAACATATTGACGAAATAACGCCAGCGCAGCTGCGCCTTACGCGACATTTCTGCCGTCTCCGCATTCGTACGCCAGAACATGATGGCATTCTGCTCATCAAACCCTTTAAAGAACGTTTGCAGTACCGGGTTTTCTTCGTTGGTACGAAACAGCATACAGGAAGGTTCCTGATGCACATCATCTCGATCGGCGCGATCGCCCAGAAACACGCCTTCCGGCGTCCCTTCCAGATCGTAGCGCATCTCTTCCAGAGGCCGTAGTTGGTCAATCGGCGTGGATTGATTCACATGCCGTAGCCCTTCTTCAAACGGCAACGCCACCAGATATTCATAGCCGCTGTCCGTTTGCCCACACAGAATCGGCTCATTAAAGGCAATTCGCTGATTTTGAATGGCATTATTAACAAAGCTTCTGAATAAATCCGGGATGCCATAATACGAACTCAGCGTCTCTGGAATGACTAATTCCGCTTCCGTCAGGCCGCATCGCGCCAGACCATGCGTGTGAAACCAGAATGTCGTTGGTGGATCGTTCTCGGTGTCGTACACGGCATGAATGGTATACAGCGATTCAATTTCCGGCAGGACATCATCCTCTAGCTGAAAATTCAGCCATTCGCGGGTAAATACGTTACCCGCGGCAGAAAGATCGATCCCCAAGAGCAAATCCGGTACCACAACACTTAATAAACGAAGCTGATGAACGTAGTCTTCCAGCGGATTTGGCCCCAAAAGACACTCAACCATCACTTCCTGCGTTGCCGCATTAGCCTGCGCCAGCAGCTCGGGCGAAATCGGGTCAGTTGAATGTATCGGCGTGATTTTATTCTCAGGATCGCGCTCCGATACCTCAAGATAAAAGGTCAGCTCTCTATCCTGATGACGACAGGTATAAAAGAATCCGCCCTGCCCTTGTTCGGTATAGCTTATTTCACCCTCGGTAAAGAATGACTGCGCCTCTAACAGGCTTTCCAGTAGCGGATAGTTCATCTCTCGTGAGGAAAAAGCCACCATCGTTGAAGGCGCTTTTTCGCCCTTTCCCTCGGCGATATCCAGGTATTGTTGTTTGTTATTCATATTAAGAACGAGTCAGTATTCAATATGGGTAAACCAATATACCGAATAAATTTTAATGAGGAGAGTTAGGTGAGCGTAAAAAGAATGGGGAATAGAAAACGAGCCGTAATATAAAAAAATAAACGAAGGTAAGTAGCGCCAAGGCTATTTACCTTCGTTTTTTTAAAATTATTCTACCGTAACGGATTTCGCCAAGTTACGCGGCTGATCGACATCGGTGCCTTTAATCAGCGCGACGTGATAAGACAGCAACTGCAACGGCACCGTATAGAAGATTGGTGCAATCACTTCTTCGATATGCGGCAGTGGAATAATCTTCATATTCTCGCTGCTGGTGAAACCGGCATCTTCGTCAGCGAAGACATACAGTTCACCACCGCGTGCCCGAACTTCTTCGATGTTGGATTTCAATTTCTCCAACAGTTCGTTGTTCGGCGCCACCACCACAACCGGCATGTCCGCATCGATCAGCGCCAGCGGGCCATGCTTCAGCTCGCCTGCCGCATAGGCTTCCGCGTGGATGTAAGAGATCTCCTTCAGCTTCAGCGCGCCCTCCATTGCGATCGGATACTGATCGCCACGGCCAAGGAACAGCGCATGGTGCTTGTCAGAGAAACCTTCTGCCAGAGACTCGATGAGCTTGTCCTGAGACAGCATCTGCTCAATACGCGCAGGCAGCGCCTGCAAACCATGAACGATGTCATGCTCAATCTGCGCATCCATACCGCGCAAACGGCCAACGCGCGCCACCAGCATCAGCAAAACGGTAAGCTGGGTGGTAAAGGCTTTGGTCGACGCCACGCCAATCTCTACGCCCGCTTTGGTCATCAGCGCCAGATCGGATTCACGCACCAGCGAGGAACCAGCAACGTTACAGATAGCCAGAGACCCCAGATAGCCCAGTTCTTTGGACAAACGCAGCGCCGCCAGCGTATCCGCCGTTTCACCGGACTGAGACAGGGTAATCATCAAGCTATTCTTACGCACCGCAGGCTTGCGATAGCGGAATTCTGAGGCGATTTCTACATCGCACGGAATTCCCGCAAGCGCTTCAAACCAGTAGCGGGAAACCATACCGGAGTTGTAGGACGTCCCGCAGGCGATGATCTGAACATGCTCAACCTTCGCCAGCAGTTCATCCGCTTTCGGGCCTAATTCAGAAAGATTAATTTCACCGTGACTGAAACGCCCTTCGAGGGTGTTCTTGATCGCCATCGGCTGTTCGTAGATCTCTTTCTGCATGTAGTGACGATACGCGCCTTTGTCACCGGCATCGTAATTCACTTTTGATTCGATTTCTTCGCGTGTGGCAAGTTGGCCGGATTTATCAAACACGCGCACGTCACGGCGGGTGATTTCTGCCACGTCGCCTTCTTCCAGGAACATAAAGCGACGCGTCACGGGCAGCAGCGCCAGCTGATCGGAAGCAATGAAGTTCTCACCAACACCACGGCCAATCACCAGCGGGCTACCAGAACGCGCGGCAACCAGTACGCTTGGGTCACGGTTATCCAACACCACCATGCCATAGGCACCGCGCAGCTGTGGGATCACACGCTTAACCACCTCAACCAGCGTTCCACCATTTTGCTTCTGTTCAAAATGAACCAAATGGGCGACCACTTCCGTATCGGTTTCAGAAACAAAACGATAGCCGCGGCCGATCATCAGCTCGCGCAGCGGTTCGTGGTTTTCGATAATGCCGTTATGGACGATGGTGATATGTTCAGAAACATGCGGGTGAGCGTTCTCTTCAGAAGGTTCACCGTGCGTTGCCCAACGGGTATGGGCAATACCCGTACCGCCGTGCAGATCGCTTTCTTCAGCAGCCTGAGACAGTACCTGTACTTTCCCCAGACGGCGTAAACGGGCGACGTTGCCTTCGCTATCAACAACCGCTAACCCCGCAGAGTCATAGCCGCGATACTCAAGACGACGTAAACCTTCCAACAAAATTTCAGCAACATCACGTTGCGCAACTGCGCCTACAATTCCACACATCGATGGTATTCCTATAAAAGTGACATATTGTGTCACCAGGGATGTCTTAGACCTGATTGTTCCGGTTTTTCCGGGTTCCCCGAGCCTTGTAGAGAGTTGGGGATTATTATGTTTTGTTCTGTACGCTGGGAGACCCTACGGGGGATCGGCCAACGTACAGGACAAAACTACCTCCGCCACTGCGGAGGCATAGTATGCTATTTCTTCTTCACCGGACGTTGCCAGCCGGAAATATGCCGCTGTTTCACGCGGCCAACCACCAGTTCATTCTCTGCCACATCGCGCGTAACCGTCGTTCCCGCGCCGATTGTCGCGCCGTTGGCTACGCTAACGGGTGCCACCAGTTGACTATCCGAGCCGACAAACACGTCATCACCAATTACCGTCTTGTGTTTATTCGCGCCGTCATAATTGCAGGTGATCGTTCCCGCGCCAATATTAACACCGGAACCGATATCCGCATCACCCAAATAGCTCAGGTGACCCGCTTTTGATCCTTTACCTAAACGCGCCTTTTTCAATTCGACAAAGTTACCGACATGGGCACCTTCAGCCAGCTCAGCGCCTGGGCGCAAACGGGCAAACGGGCCAACGGTACACTCTGCTTCTAACACCGCGTCTTCCAACACAGAGTAAGGACTGATCTCACTGTCGTCGCCAATAATACTGTTTTTGATCACACAACCCGCGCCGATTTTCACCCGGTTGCCTAGCTTAACATTGCCTTCCACGACAACATTGACATCAATCACTACATCACGACCGTGAGTCAGTTCGCCACGCAGATCAAACCGTGCCGGATCGAGCAGCATGACACCAGCCAGCAGCAGTCTATCCGCCTGTTCACGCTGATAAACCCGCTCCAGCGCCGACAGTTGCAGACGGTTATTGACGCCCTCAACCTCACTCAGTCGCTCAGGATGGACCGCTTCAACACGCTGACCTTCTTCCGCTGCCATCGCAATAATATCGGTGATGTAAAACTCGCCCTGCGCGTTGTTGTTATTCAACTGGCTTAACCAACGTTTCAGATCTTTGCCGTTCGCAATAAGAATGCCGGTATTGATCTCGCTAATCTGACGCTGTTCTTCGCTGGCATCTTTGTGCTCGACGATCCCGACTACGGCGTCGTTTTCACGCACAATACGTCCATAGCCCGTTGGATCGTCCAACTTCACCGTCAACAGGCCGATACCGCCCTGCGGCTTAGCCTCACGTAAACGCCCCAGCGTTTGCGATGAAATCAGCGGCACATCGCCGTACAACATCAGGATGTCTTCATCATCGGCAAAATGGGGCGCGGCTTGCTGCATCGCATGCCCGGTTCCCAGCTGTTCCGCCTGCAATACCCAGTTCAACGCCGGATCGGCCAATTCACGTTTTAGCAAATCACCGCCGTGGCCATAAACCAGATGAACGTGCTGCGCGCCTGTTGTCATGGCAGCGTCAATAACGTGCTGGACCATCGGCTTACCCGCCAGTTTATGCAGCACCTTGGGAAGGTCGGAATACATACGGGTTCCTTTACCCGCAGCAAGGATAACCACACTCATCGCACTATTTGACATAAGCATCCTGACAGTACGGAGCCACCGCTCCGCAAGAATAAAATGACCAGCCTGTTACGGCATGAATAACCAGAGTTTACCGAAACTACTGCGTAACGCGGATACTTTTTGGTGAGTTTTTTCTGAAAATCTCTCTCAAAACGACGAATGTTCACGAGAAGAAGATACAAGCACCATACTCTCAACCTAAACAGAAATGACACAGGGTTTCATAAAAAACAGACTTTGTTTTTAAGTATTTCCATTTGTGACACACACAAAAGAAACAGCGTTTCATTTATAGCAATATACGCGGGCGAATAATTCAATAACGAAGGAGACACAATGAAACGTTGTTCTTCACCAAAATGTCATTCTTTACGGAAACACCGTTCTTCACACCTCGCAGCCGTCGCGTTGACGAATGCATTACTTTTCAGCTTCAGCACACATGCCGCGACAGAATCAACGCCAGTCTGGCACGGTATCGCCTTTGGTCAGTCAACAGACGTAAACTTTTCATCCAATGTCCTGCCGGAAAAAATTGGCGTCAACGATGTCACCATTAACGGCAAGAAACTAACCCCGGGGGATAATGCTGATTTGTCCGCCCCCATCACGATTGAGAGTCGTGGCGGAAAGATTGCCAACACCCATGACGGGCTGACGTTCTTCTATACGCAACTGCCTACCAATGTGAATTTTACGCTTCAGTCTGATATTACCGTGGAACAGTTTGGGCCAGAAAACGGCGCCAAGCCGGCGGCTCAGGAAGGGGCGGGGATTCTGGTGCGCGATATTATCGGCGTACCGCGTCAGGAACCGCTGAAAGAAGGGTATGAGGAGTTCCCTGCGGCATCCAACATGGTGATGAACGCCATCATGACGCAGGATAAAAAATCGCATACCGAAGTAAAACTACAGGCCATTTTGCGCAATGGTGTGACACAGCCGTGGGGCAACGCAGGCGCGAAGATTACCAAAACCAGCTATCAGGAAAATGTGAATCTGGAGCAAACGCCGACGTTCCGCCTGAAACTGGAGCGCACCAACGACGGCTTCATTACCTCTTATGCACCGAAAGGCACGGATAACTGGGTATCAAAAGAAGTCAAAGGCGCGGACGTCGTTACCAAGCTGGATAAAGACCACTACTACGTCGGTTTCTTTGCCTCCCGTAACGCCAAAATCACCGTTAGCAATGCACAGTTGACCACCACGCCGGCGCAAACCAAAGCGTCACCTGAGTTTAAGGCTAAGGATTATGATCCTTTGCTTCAGGTGATGTCATCGCCTAAAACCACCAGCGAACACTATGTTGTGCAGGCGAAAGCCAATTACAACGGCACGATCGCAGTATCACAAGATGGTAAATCTCTGGGCGATGCCAAGCAGGTAAAAGCAGGAGAGACCTTCTCTCTGCCAGCGAAAATTGCCAGTAACGGTGCTGAGTTCAAGATCGCCTACCAGCCTGTGGAAGGGGATGATAAAGCGGTAAAAGAGAGCACATTGAAAGTTGAAAGAGTGGCTTATGCAGACGCTAAAAATCTGTATGTTTCGCCACAAGGTTCAGCCAGCAATGATGGCAGTAAAAATGCCCCGCTCGATTTAGCCAGCGCCGTCGCCGCTCTACCAGCAGGCGGCACCATTTGGCTCAACGATGGCGATTACAGCGCGTCTGAAATCCCTGTCAGCGCCAGCGGCCAGCAAAAAGCCGTCAAGAACCTGTTTGCTGTCGGTAATAAAGCCGTCATTCACGGCCTGCAACTGAAAGCGAGCCATTGGCATGTTAAAGGGATTGAAATCACCGAGAAACCGTTCCGTATCGAGGGGAGCTACAACACCATCGAACGCGTTCTGGCGCACCACGCTGACGATACCGGTATTCAGGTGACCTCGACGGCCGATGTAGGCAGACCGCTGTGGGCCAGCCATAACCTGATCCTGAATTCAGAATCTCACAGTAATCAAGACCCAGGCAAAATTAACGCCGACGGTTTCGCGGTGAAAATGCGTGTCGGTGAAGGCAATGTGATTCGCGGCGCGTTCTCACACAACAACATCGATGACGGCTTCGACCTGTTTAACAAAATCGAAGACGGCGCAAACGGCGTTGTGGTGATCGAGAATTCAATTGCCATGAACAACACCAGCAACGGCTTCAAAATGGGTGGGGAAGGTCAGCCGGTGGCGCATCAGGTTAAAAACAGCATTGCTGTGGGTAACAAACTTGATGGTTTCACTGACAACTTCAACCCTGGCGCCTTGATCGTTGAAAACAACATTGCGTTAGATAACGAACGCTTTAACTTTATTTTCCGTCCAAGCCCTTACTCTGGCCCGGAAAAACAAGGTGTCTTCAAGAACAACATGTCGCTGAAAACCAAAGCGGGTAAATATGATGATGCAGTTGTCGGCAATATCGATAACACCAACTATTTCATCAAAGGCGACCGCTCTGTTAACGCGCAAGGTAAGGAAATCACAGTAAATAATTTCGTTTCAGTAGCCATCCCTGAAACGTTTACGCGTGATGCCAAAGGCAATCTGGTACTTGGCGACTTCCTGAAGAAAAAATAAGGGCTTCAAGCCCCCCGCCTAACAAGGTGGGGGGCTGACAAAGCGTAAATAGATTTATCCGCGATCTTAATGCCTGCTTTCGCAGGCATTTTTATATGTAACATAGACTTAAATGCAAAAAGGCCAGTCAGTGTGAACTGACTGACCTTCAATTATTGCAAGCTTATCTGTTACATCGCTTTTCTGGTCAGCTCGATAACGCGCAGCTTCGCAATCGCTTTGCTTAGCTCTGCTGAAGCCTGAGCATAATCCACATCACCATGCGAGTTACGGATATGATCTTCAGCTTTGCGTTTCGCTTCCAGCGCACGTGCTTCGTCCAGATCCTGCCCACGGATAGCGGTATCTGACAGAACGGTAACGGCGTTCGGTTGCACCTCAAGGATGCCGCCAGAAAGATAAATATACTCTTCCTCACCGTGCTGCTTAACGATACGAACCATACCAGGCTTAATGGCAGTAAGCAGAGGGGCATGTCCCGGATAAATACCCAGTTCGCCTTCGCTCCCCGTTACCTGGATCTTCTGCACCAGACCGGAGAACATTTGCTGTTCTGCACTCACGACATCCAGATGGTAAGTCATAGCCATGTCACCCTCCTACAAGGCGTTACAGTTTCTTGGCTTTTTCCACGACTTCGTCAATGGAACCAACCATGTAGAACGCCTGCTCTGGCAGGTGGTCGTATTCGCCTTCCATAATCCCTTTAAAGCCACGGATGGTGTCTTTCAGGGCAACGTATTTACCCGGAGAACCGGTAAATACTTCCGCTACGAAGAACGGTTGTGACAGGAAGCGCTGAATTTTACGCGCACGAGATACCACCAGCTTGTCTTCTTCAGACAGCTCGTCCATACCCAGAATCGCGATGATGTCTTTCAGTTCCTGATAACGTTGCAGAATAGACTGCACGCCACGAGCAACATCATAGTGTTCCTGACCAACAACCAACGGATCCAGCTGACGGCTGGTGGAATCCAGCGGGTCAACGGCCGGGTAGATACCCAGAGAAGCGATCTGACGGCTCAGTACCACGGTTGCATCCAAGTGAGCAAAGGTGGTGGCTGGAGATGGGTCAGTCAAGTCATCCGCAGGAACGTAAACGGCCTGAACGGAGGTGATAGAACCGGTTTTGGTTGAGGTGATACGTTCTTGCAGAACACCCATCTCTTCCGCCAGCGTCGGCTGATAACCTACCGCAGAAGGCATACGACCCAACAGTGCGGATACTTCCGTACCGGCCAGGGTATAACGGTAGATGTTATCGACGAACAGCAGTACGTCACGACCTTCATCACGGAATTTTTCCGCCATGGTCAGACCGGTCAGTGCTACGCGCAGACGGTTACCTGGTGGCTCGTTCATCTGGCCATAAACCAGTGATACTTTGTCGATTACGTTGGAATCGGTCATTTCGTGGTAGAAGTCGTTACCTTCACGGGTACGCTCACCCACGCCTGCAAACACGGAGTAACCGGAGTGCTCGATCGCGATGTTACGGATCAGCTCCATCATGTTTACGGTTTTACCTACGCCCGCACCACCGAACAGACCCACTTTACCGCCCTTGGCAAACGGACACATCAGGTCGATAACCTTGATGCCGGTTTCCAGCAGTTCCTGTGAGTTTGACAGCTCTTCATAGCTCGGAGCTGCGCGGTGAATAGCCCAACGCTCTTCTTCGCCGATGTCGCCTTTCATGTCGATGGGTTCACCCAACACGTTCATGATACGACCCAGCGTTGCTTTACCTACCGGCACTTCGATCGGGTGGTCCAGGTTATTCACGTTCAACCCGCGACGCAGACCGTCAGAAGAACCCATTGCGATACAGCGAACAATACCGCCGCCCAACTGCTGCTGTACTTCCAGCACCAGTTTTTCAGCGCCGTTCTCTACCTCAAGCGCATCGTACACCTTCGGTACGGCATCTTGCGGGAACTCGACGTCCACCACGGCGCCGATTACCTGGATAATCTTTCCAGTAGCCATCTTGAATCCTCTACGTAATTCGACAATACGTAATTCGTAAACCTGCTTTAAACCGCGGAGGCTCCCCCGACGATTTCGGTGAGTTCCTGGGTAATGCTGGCCTGACGAGCTTTGTTGTATACCAACTGCAGCTCTTTGATCAGGCTACCGCCGTTATCGGTCGCGGCTTTCATCGCAACCATTCGCGCGGCCTGCTCACTGGCCAGATTTTCTACGACGCCCTGATAAACCTGAGATTCTACATAACGGCGCAGCAGGGTATCCAGCAGCGACTTAGGATCGGGTTCATACAGGTAATCCCAGGATTTCTTCTTCAACTCACCGTCATCCGAAGGCGGTAACGGTAACACTTGAACAACAAGCGGTTCCTGAGACATGGTATTGATAAACTTGTTGCTTACGATATACAGCTTGTCCAGACGACCTTCGTCATAGGCTTGCAGCATAACTTTAACCGGGCCGATCAATTCTGATACGGAAGGGTTGTCTCCCATACCGGTCACTTGAGCAACAATGTTTCCGCCTACCGAACCGAAAAAAGAAACCGCTTTGGAACCAATCAGCGCTAAATCAGTTTCAACGCCTTTGTCGCTCCAGGATTTCATATCAGCCAACAGTTTCTTGAACAGGTTAATGTTCAAGCCACCGCACAGGCCACGGTCAGTAGACACCACCAAATACCCAACGCGCTTAACGTCGCGTTCTTCCAGGTACGGGTGTTTATATTCCAGATTTCCTAACGCAAGGTGACCAATCACATTGCGTATGGTTTCCGCATAAGGACGGCTGGCCGCCATACGATCCTGCGATTTACGCATTTTGGAAGCGGCGACCATTTCCATTGCTTTGGTGATCTTCTGCGTATTTTGGACGCTTGCGATCTTACTACGTATCTCTTTTGCGCCGGCCATCTTTGCTTCTCCTCAAAGCCTTGCGGCCTGCTTTACAGCAGGCCACCGGGCGTTACCAGGACTGGGTTGCCTTAAAAGTATCGAGGATGCCTTTAAATTTGCCCTCGATCTCATCGTTATAAGCGCCAGTTTGGTCGATTTGTTGCAGAAGTTCGCCATGCTCACGATCGGCGTAAGCCAGCAGTGCCGCTTCAAAGCTACCGACTTTCGACAGCTCAACATCTTCCAGATAACCACGTTCCGCCGCAAACAGAACCAGAGACTGCTGTGCGACAGACATCGGCGCATACTGTTTCTGCTTCAACAGCTCGGTCACTTTCTGACCGTGGCTCAACTGCTTACGGGTTGCATCATCAAGGTCGGAAGCGAACTGAGAGAATGCCGCCAGTTCACGGTACTGTGCCAGAGCGGTACGAATACCACCGGACAGTTTCTTCATGATCTTGGTCTGTGCTGCACCACCCACACGGGATACGGAGATCCCTGGGTTAACCGCAGGACGAATACCGGCGTTAAACAGGTTGGATTCCAGGAAGATCTGACCATCGGTAATAGAAATTACGTTGGTCGGAACGAACGCAGAAACGTCACCTGCTTGCGTTTCGATGATCGGCAGAGCGGTCAACGAACCGGTTTTCCCCTTCACTTCACCCTTGGTGAATGCTTCAACGTAATCGGCGTTAACGCGCGATGCACGCTCCAGCAAACGGGAGTGGAGATAGAAAACGTCACCAGGATAAGCTTCACGACCTGGCGGACGACGGAGCAGCAGAGAAATCTGACGATAAGCAACAGCCTGTTTAGACAGGTCATCATAAATAATCAGCGCATCTTCACCGCGGTCACGGAAATACTCGCCCATTGCACAACCGGCATATGGTGCCAGATATTGCAGAGCAGCAGACTCAGACGCGGTAGCAACGACAACAATGGTGTTTTCCAGTGCGCCATGCTCTTCCAGTTTACGCACCACGTTAGAAATCGTGGAGGCTTTCTGGCCGATAGCGACGTACACACATTTGATGCCGGAATCACGCTGGTTGATGATGGCGTCGATAGCCAGAGCAGTTTTACCCGTCTGACGGTCACCGATAATCAGCTCACGCTGACCACGACCAATTGGAATCATGGCGTCAACGGACTTATAGCCCGTTTGTACCGGCTCATCAACGGATTGACGTTCGATAACGCCAGGCGCAATCGCTTCAACCGCAGAGAAACCGTCGTGATCCAGTGCGCCTTTGCCGTCAATCGGTGCGCCCAGCGTGTTGACCACACGACCCAGCAGGCCACGGCCAACTGGAACTTCAAGAATACGGCCGGTGCATTTTACTTTCATGCCTTCAGCCAGATCCGCATACGGGCCCATAACTACCGCACCAACGGAGTCGCGCTCCAGGTTCAGTGCGATCGCATAACGGTTACCCGGCAGAGAGATCATCTCTCCCTGCATCACGTCTGCCAGACCGTGGACGCGGATGATTCCGTCGCTGACGGAAACAATAGTACCTTCATTGTGAGCTTCGCTCACCACATTGAACTGAGCAATGCGCTGCTTGATCAGTTCGCTGATTTCGGTGGAATTCAGTTGCATGCTCCAGTCCCCTTAAGACTGCAAGACGTCTGCCAGACGTTCCAGACGACCGCGAATGCTGCCATCTATCACCATATCGCCCGCGCGGATAACCACGCCGGCCATGACAGACTTATCAATTTTGCAATTCAGCTTCACTTTGCGTGACAGACGTTTTTCCATAGCGGCAGCGATCTTCGACAGCTGCTGCTCACTCAACGTGTTGGCAGAAATCACATCGACGTCAACCGTCGATTCCAGTGCTGCCCGCAGTTGAATAAATTGTTCCAGTACTTCAGGAAGTACCGGTAAACGTCCGTTTTCGGCCATCACCTTAATCAGGTTCTGGCCGGCTTCATCAAGTTGATCACCACAAACGGCAATAAACGTTTTCGCCAGCTCAATCGGTGCAACCGCACCGGAAAGCAGCTCGGCAATCTGCTCATTGCGCGCTACTTCGGCCGAAAACGCCAGCATGTTCTGCCAGCGATCCAAGGCCTGATTCTCAACCGCAAAGTCAAAAGCTGCTTTGGCGTAGGGGCGAGCTACCGTGACAAATTCAGACATCAGCCCCTCCCTCCTTACAGTTCAGCGACCAGTTTATCAACGATGTCGCTGTTAGCAGCTTCATCCACGGAACGTTCAATAATTTTCTCGGCACCAGCAATCGCCAATACGGCAACTTGCTTACGCAGCTCTTCACGAGCGCGCTTACGTTCGGCTTCAATTTCAGCCTGCGCCTGCGCCACAATCTTGTTACGTTCAGCTTCCGCTTCAGCTTTCGCCTCATCCAGGATCTGAGCACGGCGTTTGTTCGCCTGCTCGATGATAACCTGAGCATCCGCTTTGGCTTTCTTCAGTTGATCTGTCGCATTGGCCTGAGCCAAGTTCAAATCTTTTTTGGCACGTTCAGCAGAAGCCAGACCGTCAGCAATTTCTTTCTGACGTTTCTCGATGGCTGCCATCATCGGCGGCCATACATACTTCATGCAGAACCAGACAAACAGGACGAACGCAATGGCCTGGCCGAGGATTGTTGCATTAATATTCACAGCACAATGCCTCTTTCAAAGTTAAATAAGTTGATGTTTTAACCTCAGCAGAAAACATTCTGCTTAGGCCACCGCAAACATCACATACAGCCCCAGACCAACAGCGATCATCGGGATGGCGTCAACCAGACCCATGACGATAAAGAACTGTGTACGCAGTAAAGGAATCAGGTCAGGCTGGCGAGCAGCACCTTCCAAGAATTTACCACCCAGAATGCCGATACCGATCGCAGCACCGATTGCCGCCAAACCCATCATTAACGCGGCAGCCATGTACAGCAGATCCACACTCAGGTTTTCCATGACAGTCTCCAGTTTGTTTCAGTTAAAAACGTTATTTGTTGAAAGAAAATCAATGCTCTTCAGATGCCATCGAGAGATAAACAACCGTCAGAACCATGAAAATAAAAGCCTGAAGCGTAATAATCAAAATGTGGAAAATAGCCCAAGGCACATTTAACAGCCATTGTGACCACCACGGCAACAGACCGGCAATCAGGATGAAGATCAACTCACCCGCATACATATTGCCAAACAGTCGCAAGCCTAAAGAAATAGGTTTGGACAGCAGGCTGACACCTTCAAGAATCAGGTTAATAGGAATAAATACTGGATGGTTGAACGGCTGCATGGTCAGTTCTTTAACAAAACCACCGAGACCCTTCATTTTGATGCTGTAGAACAGAACCAGAATAAACACCCCAAGCGCCATCGACAGCGTAATGTTCACGTCAGCGGTCGGCACGGCACGCAGATACGCATGCGCCGGATCGTATCCCAGCAGACTATAAATACCAGCCCAGGCTTGCGGCAACAGATCGATAGGCAGCAGGTCCATCAGGTTCATCAGGAAAACCCAGACGAAAATGGTCAGCGCCAAAGGAGCAATCAGTTTGCTTTTGCCATGGAACATATCGCGCACGGTACCATCAACGAAACCGATAATCAGTTCGACGGCCGTTTGCAGCTTACCTGGCACACCGCTGGTTGCGCGCTTAGCGACACGGTGAAAGATAACCAGAAAGAGGATCCCAAGAGCGATGGAGAAAAACATCGAATCGACGTTGATCGACCAAAAACCCGTCCCTACCTGCAAATGGTGCAAGTGGTGACTGATATACTCTTGCGGAGTAGAGATTTCTCCAGCAGCCATGATGTCCCTTACCCTTTTGTTGTTAACTACGGTAACGATTAATTACGGCCGGTGCCACGATCTGCATAATCAGCACCGATAAATAAGTCAGGCCAAGCGGAAAAAATGCCGCTTTAAACACGCCTAACGCCACCACTAACAGTGCAATGGTGATAAATACCTTGAGCGCCTCGCCAATTGCGAATGACCAGGCCACACGCCCATCAGCGGGCTTGTGCGACTGATGACGCAAGGCAAACAGCACAAACAAAACATTCGGCAACCAGGCTGCCAATCCCCCGCCTAATGCAGAAGCGGCAGCATTGACGCTATTGAGGCTGAAAACAGCACTCAACAAAGCAAAAGTCACTAACTGTAACAACAGCAGCCTGAAGGCTACTTTTCCGCTGTAAAGGGATACAGGCATGACGTTTGCTCTCTCCGTACCTTTTCAGAGGTATACCGAATGACGTATAAAACTGCCTTTGCACCACTGAGTCAAGCAGCAAAAAACGAGCAAATTATACGGGTCATACCTGCGAATTCAATCGATAAGTAGCGAAAAGGTGAACAATTATTTAAATTTCTTTCTGAAGCCCCGTTTTTACTAACAATCATCCCTGCTCATGTCTGGTGTAATTAATTTCTAAAGGCCTCTAATCTGTGATGTGACTCACATAAAAGGCTTTACGACTATTTACAACAGAACGTGTTTTTTTTTGTCTCTAGCAAAATAAGCTATTTATTTCATTTAACTTCAATAAGTTATGAAAATACCTATTCAAAAAACGCAACAAACAACCTTTCAACCGACTATTGACATTATTGATATCGTTTTTTTACTCAATTAACACAAAAATAACTAAATTTTGATGCCGATGATTTATTTTCGTTCGTTATTATTCAGTGCGAAAGCAAAAGGACAACGCTGAAAAAACGAAGATGTAAAATTTCAGTGATCGTGATGCGCTCTGGAGCGCTGCCACCGATAAACGAGATGGCAACTTCACACGCAATATTTAGTTATAATTTTTTTGATAAAAAACAAAATTAGTTTGGTTTAAGCACGACCAAATGGCGCTCACCTTCCAGTTCGGGGACAGATAAGCGAACGACCTGATCCAATAGGACACCTTGCGGCAAAGATGACAATTCATCCTCTGGAAGTACGCCTTTTAGAGCATAAAATCGGCCTGTCGATCTGGCCGGAAGATGGTTGCACCAGCTAATCATGTCATGCAGAGAGGCAAATGCCCGACTGATCACGCCATCAAAAGGCGGCTCTGCTGGAAATTCTTCAACGCGACTTTGCACCGGCGTGATGTTTTCAAGCTGCAGTTCATGCTGAACCTGGCGCAGGAAACGTACGCGCTTACCCAGACTATCCAGCAAGGTAAAATGCGAATCAGGGCGAACAATCGCTAATGGAATCCCCGGCAACCCTGGTCCCGTTCCCACATCGATAAAGCGTTGCCCGTGTAAATGCGGCTCAACCACGATACTGTCCATGATGTGACGGACAAGCATTTGCTGCGGATCGCGTACAGACGTCAGGTTGTAAGCTTTGTTCCACTTATTCAGCATATCAACATACTGTATCAGAAGATTTTTTTGCTTATCTGAAATCACAATACCAGCCGCGTTTAGCAGATTATCGAGTGTGTTGCGCACAATAAGATCCCGATGAAAAATATGAGGTTAATAATAAAAATAGCCGGATAACCGGCTATTTAGGGGATAAGTTTACCTTAAATCAGGCGCTGCGGCGCAGCAGACCCTGTTTTTTAAGCCAGATCAGCAGAATGGAAATTGCCGCAGGCGTAATACCGGAAATTCGTGAAGCCTGACCGATAGACGAAGGTTTGTGATCGTTCAGCTTGGCAATAACCTCATTGGACAGCCCGTTAACCTGCTTGTAATCCAGATCGGCAGGCAGCAACGTATTTTCATTACGCAGCTGTTTCTCAATTTCATCCTGTTGGCGAGCAATATACCCTTCGTATTTGACCTGAATTTCAACCTGCTCAGCAGCCTGCTCATCGGTTAATCCCGGTGCAAACAGCGGCAACGCAGTAAGCTGGACGTAATCCACTTCCGGGCGACGCAGCAGCTCTTCACCGTTCGCTTCGCGCGACAACGGCGTTTTCAGCAGCGAGTTAACTTGATCTAACAGCTCAGACTGCGGGTGAACGTGAATATCGCGCAGGCGCTGGCGCTCTTTTTCAATACTCTCAAGTTTCTCGTTGAAACGCGCCCAGCGATGATCGTCGACCATACCCAGCTCGCGACCGATTTCAGTCAAACGCAGATCGGCGTTATCTTCGCGCAACATCAGACGATATTCGGCACGCGACGTAAACATACGGTAGGGTTCTTTCGTCCCCAGCGTACAGAGGTCGTCAACCAACACGCCGAGATAGGCCTGATCGCGACGCGGTGACCAGCCTTCCTTATCGGCAGCTAATCGAGCCGCATTCAGCCCTGCCAGCATGCCCTGCGCAGCGGCTTCTTCGTACCCTGTTGTGCCGTTGATTTGGCCGGCGAAGAACAGGCCATGAACAAATTTGTTTTCCAGCGTTGGTTTCAGATCGCGGGGATCGAAGAAATCGTACTCAATGGCGTAACCAGGGCGAACAATGCGTGCATTTTCCATTCCTGCCATTGAACGAACAATCTGCCACTGAACGTCAAACGGCAAACTGGTTGAGATCCCGTTAGGATAAATTTCGTTGCTGGTCAGGCCTTCTGGCTCAAGAAAGATCTGATGCGTATTTCGATCGGCAAAACGCATGACTTTGTCTTCGATCGAGGGGCAATAACGCGGGCCGATCCCTTCGATGATCCCGGCATACATCGGGCTACGATCCAGATTATTACGGATCACATCATGGGTTTTCTCGTTGGTATGCGTGATGTAGCATGGCATTTGCGCCGGATGCTGGCTTGCATTCCCCAGGAATGAGAAAACCGGCATTGGGTTGTCACCGTGCTGTTGAGCCAGCACGCTAAAATCGATCGTTCTGGCGTCAATACGCGGCGGAGTACCGGTTTTCAAGCGGTTAACACGCAGAGGCAGCTCACGCAGGCGACGCGCCAGCGGAATAGAAGGCGGATCGCCTGCACGCCCACCGCTGTAGTTGTCCAGCCCGATGTGAATCTTGCCGTCAAGGAAAGTGCCTACCGTTAATACGACGGCTTTTGCACGAAATTTTAGTCCCATCTGGGTTACGGCGCCAACGACACGATCGTTTTCCACAATCAGATCGTCAACAGCCTGCTGGAAGATCATCAGGTTTGGCTGATTCTCCAACGCGGTGCGAACAGCCTGACGATAGAGCACGCGATCCGCTTGTGCGCGAGTGGCTCTGACCGCTGGGCCTTTACTGCTGTTTAGTATCCTAAACTGTATACCTGCCTGGTCAACAGCACGTGCCATCAACCCTCCCATGGCATCGATCTCTTTAACCAGATGGCCTTTTCCAATACCGCCAATCGCCGGGTTACAAGACATTTGTCCCAGCGTATCAATATTGTGTGTGAGTAAAAGCGTCTGTTGGCCCATTCGGGCAGAAGCTATCGCAGCTTCTGTTCCGGCATGACCGCCACCGATCACGATGACGTCAAATGGATCTGGATAAAACATGGTACTGCTCCTCGCATTATTGCGAATGATGAGTGGCGAACGATCGTTATTTGCCCTGGGGTGGGGGATTCTACTCAACTTTGAGCCAACGACCAAGTCCGTTGGATCCTCGTTAATTAAAGAAAGATCTTTTTATTTAAAGATCTCTTTATTAGATCTCTTATTAGGATCGTTGTGTTGTGTGGATAAGTGATTATTCACATTAAAGATCAAGAGAATGGCATTGATCCTTACCTGTGAATGATCGGTGATCCTGGCCAGTATAAGCTGGGATCTTAATGTGGGTTTATACACAGGACAAAAAACGCACTCGGGTTGTTATTGGGATAACTACTGCTTTTACACCTGAATTAAGTATAGTTATCCACATTCAACTGCCGAATATTTAACCTTACTTGAGTAAATTAACCCACGATCCTAGCCATTCTTCAGCCGGATCTTCAGGAATCTGATGCTGAGTGATGTCGATCTCGAGGATTTCACCGATCCGTTTAGCCCCTAACTGGGTCAGTACACGATCCGCCGTTTGGATCGCGCCACAGAACGTATCGTACTCTCTGCTACCGATCCCTATCGCACCAAAGCTCATCTGAGAAAGATCGGGCTTCTGTTGTTCCAACTGATCAAACAGCGCTTTCAGGTTATCAGGAAATTCCCCGGCACCGTGGGTGGACGTCACCACCAGCCATACACCGCTTTTAGACAGTGCATCAAGCTTAGGACCGTGCAGAAGTTCAGTGGAAAAATCATCCTTCTCCAGCAGTTCAGCCAAATGCTCTGCGACGTATTCGGCGCTGCCAAGGGTACTGCCACTGATCAAGGTAATGTCTGCCATAGCGATCCCATCCGATAAAAGACGGGACATTGTACGCTGTGATCTGGCTGGGATCTACCTGTGGATAATATGAGTATAGGAAAAAAGCATTACGGCGCGATCGTCCGCATGATGGGGTTCTGCAGGGAGATGAGTGTTTCGGTGGACTGAATTTCATCAATTGTTTGGATCTTGTTGATAAGTACATGTTGCAGCGCTTCTATCGAGCGGCACATGACCTTAATAAAGATGCTGTAATGTCCGGTGGTGTAGTAGGCCTCGACCACTTCTTCCAGATTGTTCAGCTTCTCCAGCGCCGAGGGATAATCTTTGGCGCTTTTCAGAATGATGCCGATAAAGCAGCACACGTCATAGCCCAGCTGTTTTGGGTTCACGTCCAGACGCGTACCAACAATGATGCCCGCCTGTTTCATTTTTTCCACTCGAACGTGGATTGTCCCTGGACTGACGGAAAACTGTTTTGCCAGTTCGGCATACGGGGTGCGTGCATTTTCCATTAAGGCGGAAAGAATGCCGCGATCGAGATTATCGATCTGATAAATTTCTGCCACTTTGAGCCTCCTATTTTAGCGAATAATGATTTTATACCGCTATAAAATGACGGATTAAAAGCACAAGAGCAATTTATCCATAAGATTATTGAATGGCTAGCGCTTTTTATTGCTTAATGAATAACTAAATACGATGAATAAGAGACGCGGCAATGAAAAAGCAGTACATCGAAAAACAGCAGCAAATCAGCTTCGTTAAATCTTTCTTCTCCAGCCAGCTGGAGCAGCTTCTGGGATTGATTGAAGTCCAGGCACCAATTCTTAGCCGTATCGGCGACGGCACACAGGATAACTTGTCCGGTACGGAAAAAGCGGTGCAGGTTAAGGTGAAAGCCCTGCCAGATGCCACATTTGAAGTCGTTCACTCACTGGCTAAATGGAAACGTAAAACGCTGGGCGCGTACGATTTTAGCTGCGGTGAAGGCATTTATACCCACATGAAGGCGCTGCGTCCTGACGAAGATCGTCTGAGCCCGATCCACTCGGTTTATGTCGATCAGTGGGACTGGGAGCGTGTGATGGGAGACGGCGAGCGTCATGCGGAGTACCTGAAATCGACGGTGGAGCGTATTTATCAGGGAATCAAAGCGACGGAGGCTGCGGTACATCAGGCGTTTGGGATTCAGCCTTTCCTGCCGGAACAGATTCATTTTGTGCACACCGAGACGTTGCTGCAGCGCTATCCCGATCTGGATGCCAAAGGGCGTGAGCGAGCTATCGCTAAAGAGTTGGGGGCTGTTTTCCTGATAGGGATTGGCGGTAAACTGTCCAGCGGGCACTCTCACGATGTGCGTGCACCGGATTATGATGACTGGACGACGCCAGGCGAGCAGGAACTGGCGGGGCTGAACGGCGATATCGTCGTGTGGAACCCGGTTCTGAACGATGCATTTGAGATTTCATCTATGGGTATCCGCGTGGATGCAGAGGCGTTAACACGCCAGCTGGCACTGACGCAGGATGAAGAACGTCTGAAGCTGGAATGGCATCAGGCGCTGCTGCGCGGCGAGATGCCGCAAACGATCGGCGGGGGAATCGGTCAGTCTCGTCTGGTCATGCTGCTGCTGCAATTATCGCACATTGGTCAGGTTCAGTGCGGCGTATGGCCACAGCCGCTGCATGAGTCAGTTTCCGGTCTGCTTTAATTTAATGCGTTTTTCCGTGTTGCCAGCGGCGCATTAAGCGGCTTTTTAATCCGGTATCAAAGCGCCAGATATGGTCAAAGATGCGCATGATGCCGGGTTTGCCGTGATCGGACATCGCTACAGCATGGAAACGATGCTGTAGCTGCTTCTGGCGGCTTTTCACCTTATTTACCACCTCATCCGGCAATCGTTGGGCAATAAAATCTGAAATCACCACCGCATCGGCATCATGCCAAAGCGCTTCATCCATCTTATCCAATAATGCTGACAGACAGGCGCTCATATCCGTACCGCCACGGAAGGATTGGCTGAGAAAACGTATCGCCTGCTCTAATCCATCCGCAGACGTGAGTTCGTATTTCACCACGCCGGTAGAAAACAGCATGATGTAGCAGCGGCGGTTATCGGCGAGCGCGATGCGCATCAGCGCAAGGCAGAAGGCTTTGGCGCAGCGTTCGTTAAAACCCCCCATCGAGCCTGATGTATCAACGCAGACGATGAAGGGGCCACGCGGCTGTTGTTCATTTCGCTGATGAATCACAGGGCGTTCCATAATTTTCTCGCGCCAGTTCTCACCTTGTAAGCGATAGGTCAGCAGGCGATGTTCCAACAGACGACGATAAAACTCGAATTCCAGTTCGCTGATGCCCAGAGCAGCCAGCTCGGTTGGCATCAAGCGCAAAATGTCATCGCTCTGATGTATGCCACTGACCTGTTCAGGCACGGTAGCGGGTTCCCGTACGCTTACCCGAAAGGCTTTCTGTGGGGCATCTTGAGTAAGGATGGATTTGGTTTCCCTGCTGCGCCCCAGTTGTTCCGCCAGTTTCTGTAATTCTGGTTGGCGTTGTAGGAAAGCGCCAAAATCCAATAACGGGCGAGGGTCGGTGTGAATACGCTGTGCTACGCTGAGATCCCAGAGCCGTCCGGCTGCATTTTCATTTTCAACCAAAATGGGTTCGAGCTTACCGCTGAGCGTCAGGCGTTGCTGTAATTCATCCAACAGAATTTCCCGCTCTTGTTCCATCAACTGCTGATGTAATGAAACCGTTTGCAAGGTGAGGCTTAAGCGCCAGCGCTGTAGGAAGAGCGCGTGAAGCCCATTGGTGAGCTTCTGTTCTAAGGTTCGATCTGGGTAAGGGGAGTCGATAAGCTGTGAAGCCTGGGCTATAAACGGTGATTCCACGGTGTTGAGCGTATCCATTATCTCAGGGAGGCGCGTCTGGAAAGTCTGATTGTCGAGTGATAGTGAATGTTGATAGCAGCTAAATTCTTTTTCCAGCTCTGGAGGTATCTGGGTGGTACGCAGGCGCTGCTTTAAGGTTTCTTTCCATTTGGGGATATCGTTGAGTAATGATGACTTCAGGCTGGGGAATTTTTCAAAAAAGAACGCGATCTGTGGTGTCGCCAGCAGCGTCATGATTAGCTCATCCAGCAGTTCGTTTTCATCAATAGACAGAAGTATTTCCAGTGATTCCAGCGTGATCATTGGCGTTAATCCTGTTGCTTTGATTGAGCGATCAGATCGGCAACCTGTTGCAAACTGGCTTCTATTTTGGCCAGCCACTCACCTTGGACAAATAGGCAAGGCTGATGCTGACTGAATAAGCGGCGCTGTTCACGCAGCTGCATACCTAGTTTTTCATATTCATCGATAATGTCGGCTGGAAGTGCACTGTTTCGCTTTTCCGGTAGAGAAAGCATAGAGGTTTGCAGACTGATGTCGCGAATGGTTAAATGCTGACGATCGTCCACCGCCAGATCGAGACGTTGGGTAAAGCCAATACCGTTGAGCTTACCTCGAATCTCCCCCCCTTTCTGTAGCCAGCTTTGCAGCGCATTCTTTTCAAGAATCACATGGCTGACTTCAATATCGTGCAAGATCAGCGGGCGTTGTAATACCAGATCCAATGTATCTGTGATGATGGTTTCTGGCAGCGTGTAGTGGATTTTCCGGCCGAGGAAGTGCCCCTGCTTCTCTACCGAAAATGCCTGTAGTTCGCTTTGTTCTCGTTGGTATTGCTGGCGTTTGGTATTCACCTGCTGTAGGCGGAACAGCAGATTTCTCTGTTGGTAGGCGTGTTCGGTGATCAACAGCTCAAGCTGACGCTCAATGAGCGCCAAGGTGCTTTGGTCATGCCAGAGACAGTCTTTCAGCAGGATGATATCCACTGGTGTAATGGCATCCCGGCCGCAGAAAAACGCACTGGCCTGAAGCAGACGCAGTGCTTTTTTCCAGCGCCGATCGGAAATGTAAGGTGCCTGCTCTAGCGTATCAAGCTGCTGGCGTAATGTGTAAATCAGCTCGAAACTGGCTTCCGGTAGCGCGATGTGCTCAATGTCTTTCTGCCACTGTTGGTACTCTTCATCGCTGACACTGAGAGCAGGTAGTACGGGGTTATCGCGTTCGCTGCTGTTGTTCACGAGGAGCGCACGGAAATTCTGTTTTTCCTGGACACGATCGAGCCACAGGCGGATGAGCATGCGGTCATAAAGCGCTTCCAAACCGCCATCCGCCTCCGGCAGTTCATTCGACGCCGCGATCAGCAAGCGCATGGGGATAATGTCTTCGCTGTTGCCGTTACGGAAGTGCCGTTCGTTAATGGCTGTCAGCAGGGTGTTCAAAATCGCGGGGCCCGCTTTCCAAATCTCATCCAGAAACACGATTTCAGCTTCCGGCAGATAGCCAGCGGTCAGGCGCTGATAGCGACCCTCATCTTTTAATGCCTGAATGGAAAGGGGACCGAATACTTCTTCTGGGGTGGAAAAGCGGGTCATCAGGTATTCAAACGCATTCGCGTGACGAAACGCAAATTTAAGACGCCGAGCGATCATACTTTTGGCGATACCTGGCGGCCCTAGCAGAAAAACACTTTCTCCGCTTAGCGCTGCCAGCAGACAGAGACGAATGGCGTGCTGTCTTTCGTAGAGCCCGTGTTCTAGTGCATGGCTGAGACGAGAAATTCTTTCTGCCAATGCCGCAGTTTGACGCATAATTAATCCGTTAGCCCATGTGTGATGTATTGAAATTGTTTATGTCTCAACCCGATTACTTCGCGGAAAGCGGTCTCTCAGAAAAACCCTACTTTTATAAAGACAATAATAATATTAAACGACAGGTCACAGTTTTTTATTAGAATACTTTTACGAATTATTCAACCTAATGGCGACAGTAATCAATAAACCCGCTTTTATAGGGAGGCTTGAGCTGGCGATTCACATAATAAAAATGGGTTTTTAGCCTGATTTGTGCATACTGTGCGCTCTTGGACGAGTTGCTGTGAATGACGCGCTTCGCGGACTGATTAATAACAGAAGATAGGTTTATGAGCTCAGAACATAAACGTTCGCTTCCGGCGGTCACGCTGGCGGCCATCGGGGTGGTTTATGGAGATATAGGAACCAGCCCTCTTTATACGTTAAGGGAATGTTTATCAGGGCAGTTTGGTTTTGGGGTCGAGCCTGGCTCGGTCTTTGGCTTTCTTTCACTGATCTTTTGGCTGTTGGTTCTCGTTGTTTCGCTGAAATATCTGACCTATGTGATGCGTGCTGACAACGCTGGCGAAGGTGGGATTCTCACCCTTATGTCGCTAGCCGGGCGCAATACCTCCGATCGCATGACGTCCGTGCTGGTCATCATGGGGTTGATTGGCGGCAGCTTCTTCTATGGAGAAGTGGTCATCACGCCAGCCATCTCGGTAATGTCGGCGATGGAAGGGCTGGAAATTGCCGCGCCGTCGATGGACAGCTATATCGTCCCGCTATCGATTGTCGTTCTGACATTACTCTTTATCATTCAAAAACACGGTACAGGCAGTGTAGGTAAACTGTTTGCGCCCGTGATGCTGATTTGGTTTTTAACGCTCGGTGTGCTGGGGGCGCGAAGTATTATCGCTAACCCCGAAGTTTTGCAGGCGTTGAATCCGATGTACGCCGTTCGCTTCTTTATCGAATATAAAGCGGTGTCGTTCTTCGCGCTGGGGGCGGTGGTGCTGGCGATTACCGGGGTCGAGGCGCTGTATGCCGATATGGGGCACTTCGGTAAATTCCCGATTCGTCTGGCCTGGTTTACGGTGGTGCTGCCGTCGCTGGTGTTAAATTACTTCGGGCAGGGGGCGCTGCTGCTGAAGAACCCTGAAGCGATCAAGAACCCCTTCTTCCTGCTGGCGCCAGATTGGGCGCTGATTCCACTGATGATATTGGCGACGCTGGCGACAATCATTGCCTCGCAGGCCGTCATTTCCGGCGTTTTCTCCCTGACGCGCCAGGCAGTACGGCTGGGCTACTTGCCACCGATGCGTATTGTACACACGTCAGATATGGAATCCGGTCAGATCTATATCCCTGCCATTAACTGGATGCTGTATATCGCTGTCGTCATCGTGATTGTCAGCTTTGAGCATTCGGGCAATTTGGCTGCGGCCTATGGGATTGCGGTAACGGGCACGATGGTGATTACCAGCATTCTGTTCTGTACAGTGGCGCTGAAGAACTGGCTCTGGAACCGCTATCTGGCGTGGGTATTGCTGGCGGGCTTGCTGATTATCGATGTACCGATGTTTTTGGCGAACGTGGTCAAAATTCTGTCCGGCGGCTGGCTGCCGCTAGCGCTGGGCATGGTGATGTTTATTATCATGACGACGTGGAAAAGCGAGCGCTTCAGGCTGCTGCGTCGGTTGCATGAACACGGTAACTCGCTGGATGCCATGATTGCGTCGCTGGAGAAATCGCCGCCGACGCGTGTACCGGGAACTGCCGTCTATTTCTCGCGTGCGACTCGCGTGATCCCGTTCGCGCTGCTGCATAACCTGAAGCACAATAAGATCCTGCATGAGCGCGTGGTGCTGTTAACCATGCGAACGGAAGATGCACCCTATGTGCTGAACGCCCGCCGCGTAACGGTTGAACAGCTTTCGCCGACGTTCTGGCGAGTGATTGCCAACTATGGCTGGCGTGAAACGCCGGATGTGGAAGAGGTATTTCAGCGCTGTTGGCAGGACGGGTTAACCTGCCAAATGATGGAAACGTCTTTCTTTATGTCCAATGAATCGCTGATTATCGGCGAACGCCCATGGTACCTGCGCCTGCGCGGTAAGCTGTTCATGATGCTCAGCCGTAATGCGCTGCGAGCGGCGGATCAGTTTGAAATACCGCCCAACAGGTTGATCGAGCTGGGGATACAGGTCGAGATTTAAATGAACCGAATAGACGATCTTATGTTGGGATAAGATCGAGATATACGGTCGACCACGAGGCGAGGCATCCCTGCGGGAACCTCATCCTCGTGTTTCCCTAATAACAAACACCGAGTTGCGTTAGTACGTTAACTATTTTACCAATTCACCGACACAATCAGCCCGCCTTCGGGCTGGTTGGTGAATGTCACCCGCATCTGGTGCAGTTTGGCGATGTTGTTCACGATGGAAATCCCCAGACCGCTGCCGGATTTTTCCTGCCCCGGTGGGCGATAAAAGCGCTCGCCGATTCTTGCCAGCGCTTCATTGCTGATGCCCGGCCCGTTGTCGGCGACCTTAACGCTATTTTCTGTCAGCGTCAGGCTTACCGTCCCCCCTGCATTGCTGTAGCGAATGGCATTATCCACCAGATTGCGCACCAGCAGAGTCAACAGCAACGGATGACCCTGCCGAATAACCGGGGTGTCCGGTAAATCCAGCGTGAGTTCGATACCCGCGCTTTGCGCCGCGTGGTAATGCGCGATCGCGGCCTGTTGCAGTAATTCATTGAGCTGGACGGGTTGCATCCCTTCGGGGGACGATTCGGCATCCAGCCGCGACAGCGTCAGGAGCTGATCCACCAGCCGGGTGGCGCGATCGATACCTTTATCCAGATTAATCAGCGCATGGTGCCTCATCGTTTCATCGTCATGCGCCAACTGAGCGACTTCGGTTTGAACTTTCAACGCCGCCAGCGGGCTACGCAATTCGTGAGCCGCATCGGAGGTAAAACGACGCTCACGAACCAGCATGTCGCTGATACGGGAAAACAGATGGTTTAATGCGTTAATCAGCGGGCGAACTTCTTGCGGGATGTTCTGCGTTGCCAACGGGGTGCTGTCATCGGGGGAACGCTGCTGAAGCTCGGCGGCAATGCGTTTTAGCGGTGAGAGTTCACGCGTCACCAGCCAGAACAGCAGTGCCAGCATGATCGGTAGTGCAAATAGCCAGGGCATCAGGTTGGTTTTTACAATATCCAGTGTCATATCCTGGCGGTATTCCCATTCCTGACCCACAGCAATCACGTAACGATTGTCCGCCGTCGTCAGCCAGACGATGCGCCATGCGTCGTTATCATCGCGTAATTGGCCGTCGATGAAGCCGTTGCGCGTATAGTCAAAAATGAAATCTTTGCCGTTATCACCATCGTTCAACACCATTTCCCCGTCGCGAGTAAAAATCGCGAAGGCCAGCGCATCATCGTCCTGCTTGCCGCGGTTCTTATGTACCAGACTCTTGGTTTTGGGCAGGGACACCGGCTGGATTCGCAATTCATCAGGATTCATGGTGGCCAGACGTTTGGCGAACAGCATTTGCTGGGTATCAAATAGCTCATTGATGTTATGGCGCGTTTGATACCACGAAAGCAGGCTGGCTACACCCCAGCAAATCAGTGTCAGCAGCGTGAAACCGGTAATCAGACGTAAGCGCAGGCTGAGTCGGTTCATGGTGCGCCTCCCAGAATATAGCCAACGCCATGCACTGTACGGATAAACCCGCTGCCCAGCTTTTTGCGCAGGTGGTGGATGTGCACTTCTACGGCATTGCTGGAGACGTCATCGTCCCACCCGTAGAGCTTTTCTTCCAACTGCGCGCGTGTGAGCACACGGTTCGGGTTGAGCAAAAACAGTTCCAGCAGCGCCAGTTCGCGAGATTTTAGTATCAGCGGTTCATTGTTAAGCGTGACGTTTCGTGAGCCCGACTCAAGGGAAACCGCACCGTGCGTTAATGCTGGTTGAAGCTGACCGTGACGACGGCGAATCAGCGCCTGCAGACGAGCGGCAACCTCCGTCAGCGCAAAGGGCTTACATAAATAATCGTCGGCGCCTTGCTGCAGCCCTTCCACACGCTGTTCCAGCGCATCGCGGGCGGTCAGAATCAGCACCGGTTCGTCATGTCCAGCCTGACGCCACTGGCGCAGGATATCCATCCCGTCCATACCCGGCAGGCTGAGATCGAGCACCACCGCATCATAGGGGGCTGCCTTCAAGGCAGCGGCACCCGCTTTACCTTCCGTAAACCAGTCAATATTAAAACCCAGTTTGTTAAGCCCTGCTTTCAGGCCGTCGCCAATCAGGCGATCGTCTTCAATTAACAATATTCTCATGGCTGCCTCGCAAGGAATGTGTCGCTGTCGCGTTTGCGCCTTTTCCGGTTTTATACGAAATCGGGGGGCGATGTGTACAGGACAAATCGCTGAAAGCGGGCGATGTCGGCAATATAAAAAAATAAAAATGCAGACGCTGATTCCTTAAGATTCTGTTAAGAACGGTTTGTTTTAATCCTTCCCGAAGACCGATTACTCCCGCAGGTTGACTGCGAAACAGTTGACTGTGAAACGACAGGCAAAATAAGGAAGGTAAAATATGAAAAAAGCAGCTGCGTTACTCGCCATTACCGCTCTGGTTTCTGCACCGGTATTTGCCGCGCAAAGCGGCGGTGGTTTCGTCAATCCTGAAACGCCAGCGGTTGGTACACATAAAGGGGGATTTGTTGATCCCCAGAATTCCCTCACCACGGTAGATAAGGCTAAAGATCTGCGTGACGACAGTTGGGTTACGCTGAGCGGCAATATTGAAAAACGGATCGGTGATGAGAATTATTTGTTCCGCGATGCGACGGGCACGATGGAAGTCGAGATCGATCACAAACGCTGGAATGGCCAGATGGTTTCACCTACCGATAAAGTGGAAATTCAGGGGGAACTGGATAAAGACTTCAATTCCGTCGAACTGGATGTGAAGCAGATTCGTAAACTCTAAATTGTTATCCTCAATTCTCTTTTGGCGGGCCGGTGCCCGCCATTTCTCTATTTATCAGTCAGCTATACCCGTCATACTTCAAGTTGCATGTGCGTTGGCTGCGTTCAAATACTCGGCCCGTCGTGGGCCTCACCCCTTCGGGGCCAGCGCAAGCGCTGTTCAAAAACGCTTTGCCGTTTTTGTCCTGAAACTCGAATTATTTAGGGCATATAACAGCCTCTCGTTCTCTTTGTTTTTTTGTTAGCGAAACGTTTCGATAGCGATCACATTTTTTTTATCTCTTCGTTGCCTTTCTCTCTTCTTTTTCTAGAATGTTATTAGCGAAACGTTTCGCTGGTGGGGTGAGAAGATGAAAAAAGCAGCATTATTGAATTCAGATATTTCTTCCGTGATTTCTCGACTGGGGCATACCGATAGCCTTGTGATTGGTGATGCGGGTTTGCCGATTCCAGAAACGACGACGCGTATCGATCTGGCGTTAACACATAACGTGCCGACGTTTTTGCAGGTGGTGAGTGTGGTCACCAGTGAAATGCAGGTCGAGGCCGCTATTCTGGCGGAAGAGATTATTGAAAAGAACCCCACAGTCCATGACGCATTACTCGATCAATTGAAGCAACTTGAACAACACCAGGGAAACTCAATTGCATTGCACTATGTTAGCCATGAAGAATTTAAAACCCAAAGCGGCAAAAGCCGGGCCATCATTCGCAGCGGAGAGTGCTCTCCATATGCCAATGTCATCCTGTGTGCTGGCGTAACGTTCTGAGGCATCCATGCAACCTTTACTGCAACTGCAAGGCATCACGAAATCTTTTCCCGGCGTTAAAGCGCTGTCCGGTGCGGCGCTCAACGTCTATCCGGGGAAAGTGATGGCGCTGGTGGGCGAGAACGGTGCGGGCAAGTCCACCATGATGAAAGTCCTGACCGGGATCTACCGTAAAGATGCCGGCAGCATCCATTTTCTGGGGCAGGAGGTGGATTTCAACGGGCCGAAAGCGTCTCAGGAAGCTGGTATCGGTATTATCCATCAGGAACTTAACCTGATTCCCCAGCTTACGATTGCCGAGAATATTTTTCTCGGGCGTGAGTTTACCAACCGCTTTGGCCGCCTCGACTGGAATAAGATGTATGCGGAAGCCGACAAGCTGCTGAAGCGCCTGAATCTGCGCTACGACAGCCGTCGTATGGTCGGGGATTTATCGATTGGCGATCAGCAAATGGTGGAAATTGCCAAGGTGCTGAGCTTTGAATCGAAAGTCATCATCATGGATGAACCTACCGATGCTCTGACGGATACCGAAACCGCTTCGCTATTCAGCGTGATCAAAGAGCTGCAATCTCAAGGATGCGGCATTGTCTATATTTCCCACCGCCTGAAAGAAATCTTTGAAATCTGCGATGACATTACCGTGTTCCGCGATGGTCAGTTCATCGGCGAGCGCCCGGTCAGTGACTTACAGGAAGATACGCTGATTGAAATGATGGTGGGCCGTAAGCTGGAAGATCAGTACCCGCGTTCGAATAAAGCGCCAGGAGAGGTTCGTCTGAAGGTGCAAAACCTGTCTGGGCCGGGCGTCGACAGCGTCAGCTTTACAGTGCGGAAAGGCGAAATTCTTGGCGTCGCTGGGCTGATGGGCGCGGGTCGTACCGAACTGATGAAGATTCTTTACGGCGCATTGCCGCGCACTGGCGGCAATGTGACGCTTGATGGCCGCGACGTGGTGACCCGAAAACCGCAGGATGGTTTGGCGAACGGCATCGTTTACATATCGGAAGACCGTAAGCGTGATGGTTTGGTGTTGGGCATGTCGGTAAAAGAAAACATGTCGTTAACCGCGCTGCGCTACTTCAGCCATGCGGGTGGTCGTCTGAAACACGCCGAAGAGCAATTGACGGTTGCCGACTTTATTCGCCTGTTCAATGTTAAAACGCCATCAATGGAGCAGCCTATCGGCCTGCTTTCCGGCGGTAATCAGCAGAAAGTGGCGATAGCCCGCGGCCTGATGACGCGCCCGAATGTCCTGATCCTCGATGAACCGACGCGTGGCGTCGATGTCGGGGCGAAGAAAGAAATTTATCAGTTAATCAATCAATTCAAAGAAGAAGGGTTGAGTATCATATTGGTGTCATCCGAAATGCCCGAAGTCTTGGGAATGAGCGATCGCATCATTGTGATGCATGAAGGGCGCTTGAGCGGTGATTTCCCGATTGAGCAAGCAACCCAGGAAGTACTGATGGCTGCGGCCGTTGGTAAGCAATACGGCGCAAAGCAGGAGTAAGTCAGACATGAGTTCTCAATCTATCGCGGCAAAACGCTGGTTCAGCAAAGAGTGGTTACTGGAGCAGAAATCGCTGATCGCGCTCCTGATCCTTATTGCGATTGTTTCCGCTATGAGCCCTAACTTTTTCACCCTGAATAACCTGTTCAATATTCTTCAGCAGACGTCGGTGAACGCCATCATGGCCGTTGGTATGACGCTGGTGATTCTAACCTCGGGCATCGATTTGTCAGTGGGTTCACTACTGGCATTGACGGGGGCTGTTGCAGCTTCCATCGTCGGGCTGGAAGTCAATGCGCTGGTGGCTGTGTTTGGCGCGTTGGCGCTGGGGGCGCTGATTGGCGCGGGCACCGGCGTCATTGTCTCCAAAGGTAAAGTGCAGGCGTTTATCGCTACGCTGGTCATGATGTTGCTGCTGCGCGGTGTGACGATGGTCTATACCAACGGCAGCCCGATTAATACCGGCTTTTCCGATGTGGCGGATGCTTTTGGCTGGTTCGGCATCGGTCGTCCGCTGGGGATTCCGACGCCAATCTGGATCATGGCTATCGTGTTCGCAGCGGCTTGGTACATGCTGCACCATACGCGTCTGGGACGCTATATCTATGCGCTGGGCGGCAATGAATCTGCTACCCGTTTGTCCGGCATCAGCGTTGATAAAATCAAGATTATTGTCTATTCCCTGTGTGGGCTGCTGTCTGCCCTGGCGGGAATTATCGAAGTTGCACGTTTGTCCTCTGCACAGCCTACGGCGGGGACAGGGTATGAACTGGATGCCATCGCGGCGGTGGTATTGGGCGGCACCAGTCTGGCTGGAGGAAAAGGGCGTATCGTTGGCACGCTGATCGGCGCACTTATCCTTGGTTTCCTCAACAACGGACTGAATTTATTAGGTGTTTCTTCTTACTACCAAATGATCGTTAAAGCAGTCGTCATTTTGCTGGCGGTTCTGGTAGATAACAAAAGCAGTAAATAACCTTCATTCACACAGGAATTGAGTTATGAATATGAAAAAGCTGGCTACTCTGGTTTCCGCTGTTGCGCTGAGCGCGACTGTCAGTGCTAATGCCTTGGCCAAAGATACGGTTGCTCTGGTGGTTTCTACGCTGAATAACCCGTTCTTTGTTTCAATGAAAGAGGGTGCGCAGAAAGAAGCTGACAAACTGGGTTACGAGCTGATCGTGCTGGATTCACAGAATAACCCAGCGAAAGAACTGGCTAACGTTCAGGATTTGACGGTACGTGGAACCAAAGTTCTGCTGATCAACCCGACCGATTCTGATGCGGTCGGTAATGCGATTAAAATGGCGAACCAGGCCAAGATCCCTGTTATTACGCTGGACCGCGTTGCAAGCAGTGGTGAAGTGGTGAGCCACGTTGCTTCTGATAACGCCTTCGGTGGTAAAGTGGCTGGTGACTTCATCGCCAAGAAACTGGGTGAAGGCGCTAAAGTTATTCAACTGGAAGGGATTGCCGGAACGTCTGCCGCGCGTGAGCGTGGTGCGGGCTTCATGAAATCTGCTGAGAAAAATAAATTCGCTATGCTGGCCAGCCAACCGGCCGACTTCGATCGTACTAAAGGGCTGAACGTGATGCAGAACCTGCTGACCGCGCACCCTGACGTTCAAGCGGTATTTGCTCAGAACGATGAAATGGCGTTGGGTGCACTGCGTGCGCTGCAAACTGCAGGCAAGACTGATGTGCTGGTCGTCGGTTTTGACGGTACGCAGGATGGCGTGAAGGCTGTTGAATCAGGCAAGCTGGCGGCAACGGTTGCTCAGCGTCCCGATCAGATCGGTGTGATCGGTATCGAAACTGCTGCAAAGGTGCTGAAAGGCGAAAAAACGCAGGCCATCATTCCGGTTGACCTGAAGCTGGTAGCAAAATAATTAAAGAATAAAGCAGGGCTCGCGCCACCCGTTTGTGGTGGCGCATTATTAACGTAGTAGCGGGATTCGACATAATGAAAACGGGTAAGCTGGTGGTGCTGGGCAGTATTAATGCTGACCATATTCTCAATCTTGAGCAATTTCCCCGCCCAGGCGAAACAGTGATCGGTGAGCAATATAGCGTTGCTTTCGGTGGGAAAGGCGCCAATCAGGCCGTTGCCGCTGGCCGAAGCGGTGCAGACATCGCCTTTATTGCCTGCGTCGGAGACGATGATATTGGCACCCGTATTTGCCAGCAGTTATCCAAGGACAATATTGATGTTTCCGCCGTCGAGGCTATCTCCGGGGAAACAACCGGTGTTGCACTGATTTTTGTTAACGCCGACGCTGAGAACATGATCGCGATTAACGCCGGCGCGAATGCTGCCGTGACGACTGATTACCTTCATCGTCATCAGCAACACATTATGGATGCCTCGGCGTTGCTGATGCAGCTTGAGTCGCCGTTGGAAACGGTCATCGCAGCAGCCAAACTGGCGCATGAACACCAGACGAAAGTGATTCTTAACCCCGCCCCTGCACGTGAACTGCCTGATGAACTGTTATCGCTGGTCAATATGATCACGCCGAATGAAACCGAAGCGCAGTTCCTGACGGGAATTACCGTTGAGACGGAAGACGATGCGGCTCGCGCAGCACAGGTTCTGCACGATAAAGGCATTGAAACGGTTCTCATCACGTTGGGTAGCCGTGGTGTATGGCTAAGTGAAAACGGCCAGGGGCAGCGTATTCCGGGGTATCGTGTAAAAGCCGTGGATACTATTGCCGCCGGGGATACATTTAATGGTGCGCTTGTTACCGCGTTGCTGGAAAATAAACCGATGTCCTCCGCCGTAAAATTTGCTCATGCGGCAGCGGCGATAGCGGTTACTCGCCGAGGCGCTCAGCCCTCTGTCCCATGGCGTGAAGAGATCGACGAATTTTTGCAAACCCAGGGGTGATCTTTGGCCACCATGAAAGATGTCGCCCGTCTTGCGGGCGTTTCTACTTCTACTGTATCCCACGTTATTAATAACAATCGCTTTGTCAGCGATACCATTCGCGAAAAAGTGATGAAGGCCGTTGAGGATCTCAACTATGCGCCCTCTGCGCTGGCCAGAAGTCTGAAGATAAACCAGACCCGCACCATCGGCATGTTGCTCACTGCCAGTAATAACCCGTTTTATGCTGAAGTGGTACGTGGCGTTGAGCGTTGTTGCTATGAGCGGGGCTATAGCCTGATTCTGTGCAACACCGAAGGCGATCGCGACAGAATGAGCCATAGCCTTGAAACGCTGCTACAAAAGCGGGTCGACGGCGTACTGCTGATGTGTACCGAAAGCCATCGCCCTTTGCCCGAAATGATGAGCCGCTATCCTTCTATTCCTATGGTCATGATGGATTGGGCCCCCTTTGAAGGCGTCATGGACGTCATTAAAGACAACTCTCTGCTCGGTGGAGAGATCGCGACCAATTACCTCATTTCTCGTGGCTATAAAAAGATAGCCTGCATTGCGGGCCCGAAAGATAAGACGACAGCCTATAACCGACTGGAAGGCTATCGGCAGGCGATGCAGTTCGCTGGGCTCTCTGTTCCCGCGGACTATGAAATTTTTGGCGATTTTGAATTCGAAGCAGGCTATCGCGCTATGCAGCAGTTGTTAGCGCTGGAAGATAAACCCGAAGCGGTGTTCACCAGTAATGATGCGATGGCCGTTGGTGTTTACCATGCGCTTTATCAGGCAGGGCTTTCGATTCCTCAAGACATGGCGGTTGTGGGTTACGATGACATTGAGCTAGCCCGCTATATGTCCCCACCTCTTACTACCGTTCATCAACCGAAGGATGAACTTGGCGAATTAGCGGTGGATACACTCTTATATCGCCTGGAACATCCCAATACTGAACCTAATGCACTGGTGTTGACGCCGGAATTGATGGTACGCCAGTCTGTAAGGTG